>NZ_MAAX01000061.1 GCF_002162835.1 Nonlabens dokdonensis | reverse complement strand
ACCGTTAAAGAAATACTACCGTACGTAGATGAAATGTTTGATTTATTAAACAAAACCTACAGTAATCTTGTAACATACGTTCCTATACAACAATACCAAATTGATTTATATAAGGAAAAGTACTTACCTTTTATTAATCCAGATTTTATAGAATTGGTTGTAGATCAACAGAATAAGCTTATAGGTTTTGCGATAACAATGCCTTCATTTTCTAAAGCTTTACAAAAGGCAAATGGAAAGCTTTTCCCTTTTGGTTTTATCCATCTTTTAAAAGCCAAAAAGAAAAATAACGAAGCAGCTTTTTATTTGATAGGTATTGATCCAGAATATCAAGGTAAAGGTGTCACCGCCATGATGTTTAGAAATGTCACTCAAAACTTTATGAATTACGGTATCACAAAATGCGAGACTAATCCAGAACTTGAGGACAACCTTGCTGTACAGGCGTCATGGAAAAATTACGATCCTATTCTTCATAAAAGAAGAAGAACGTATAAAAAATTTTTGTAGCAGTCTATTCTAAATTTGGGTATTTCTAAAGTAATTACAATTTTGTAGAATATTGTAATGAACCACGTGATCGATTGACCTAGAAGAAAAAAATATGAAACTTACCTTACAACTAGCCGCTATTTATAATTTAATCTGGGGCGCTTGGGTAGTACTGTTTCCCGATCATTTTTTTGATCTCGTGGGAATGGAACCTTTAAATCATCCTATGGTATGGCAAGGAATGGGAATGGTGATAGGTGTTTATGGTCTAGGTTACTGGTGGGCAAGTTACAACCCTATGAAACACTGGCCTATTGTTGCAGTTGGTTTCTTAGGTAAAATTTTTGGTCCTATTGGTTTCTTGTTCAATTTTATGCAAGACATCGTTCCTTTTGAGTTCATTTATACGTTGATTACTAATGATTTCATTTGGTGGATTCCATTTTTCTTGATTCTTAAAAAAGTGCATACCGACTATAAATGGCAACTACGTTAAAAAGAAAGCTGCTCCTCTACTCTTTTGTAGCGTTTTATGCGTTTGCAGGAATCATGCATTTCATTACGCCAGAAGTATATTTAAAAGTCATTCCTGATTGGCTTGGCAATAAAATACTTCTCAATTATGCTGCTGGAGCGGTAGAAATAGCGGTTGCAGTCTTAGCATTAATTCGCACTACAAGAAAGTTTGCTGGCTACCTAGCAATTGCTATGCTGGCCGCCTTTATTATTTCTCATGTATATTTTATACAGATAGGAAGTTGCGCTGGCGACCTTTGTATTCCAGAATGGATCGGATATTTCAGGTTAATTTTAATACATCCACTGCTTATATATTGGGCATGGAAAATATCTAAACTATGAGCATTTTACCATTGATTCAATTACTGATTGATTTTGGGCTGGTCGTTCTTATCTGGATGGTACAGCTTATTATTTACCCAAGTTTCCTTCGTTATGAGAGTCATTCATTAGAAAAATGGCACTTAACTTATACAGGACGAATTACTGTAATTGTTGCTCCTTTAATGATGGCACAAATTGCTCTTGCTGGATTTTTAGTAATTACAAGAACAAGTTATAATTCGTTAGAAATTCTAGCATTGGGTCTAATAATTTTGAATTGGTTGCTCACCTTCTTTGTGTTTATACCTTTACACCAAAAAATAGATGTACAACCAGCAGATAGAAACGTACAACGTCGTTTAGTCCAAAGCAATTGGATAAGAGTAGTGTTGTTCTGTCTGACATTTGTTTGTCATGTTTTCTATTATTTAGCATTCTGACAGGTTTTTCTCTATTTATTATTAATTTATTTCAAGAAAGATTGTTGAGATACCGCTTTCGCGAAAGCGAGATTATAAGAATCCTTGCCCCAATGATTACCTATTTATAAAGTTATTGTATAGTCTTTATGGCCCTAATTTAAAGGAGTTCTACTCACTTATATAACATTACCCTAACTTTTACGTTACTTAAGATGTAACAAAATTATATTTTTACCGACTAATAAAATGTAGTGAAAGTCGCACTATTACTAGTCTGAAAGTACGTCAGTAAATACGGTTTTGGTATGATTTTTGCTATATAGTAACTACCTGACAAAAGCTGTTAGGTCATTAATTTTTTAATCTTTATTATTTAAATGAGACAACTCAAAATCACCAAACAGGTTACAAACCGTGAATCAAAATCGCTGGATAAGTACCTACAAGACATCTCTAAAATTGACTTGATCACTGCAGAGGAAGAAGTGGAACTGGCACAGCGCATTAAGAAAGGTGATCAGAGAGCTCTTGAGAAGTTGACCACCGCAAATTTACGTTTTGTGGTTTCTGTTGCAAAGCAGTATCAAAATCAAGGGCTTAAACTTCCCGATCTCATAAATGAAGGTAACGCCGGACTCGTAAAGGCTGCAAAAAGATTTGATGAGACACGTGGTTTTAAATTCATCTCCTACGCGGTATGGTGGATACGCCAGTCCATCTTACAAGCACTAGCAGAGCAGTCACGTATCGTGCGTCTTCCATTGAACAAGATCGGCTCCATTAACAAGATTAATAAGGCTTTTTCTCATCTTGAGCAATTGCATGAGCGTCCACCTTCACCAGAAGAACTTGCAAAAGAACTGGACATGACGGTAAGCGATGTAAAGCAATCCCTTAAGAATGCAGGTCGTCATGTATCCATGGATGCGCCTCTCAAAGAAGGAGAGACTTCTAACCTTTACGACGTTGTACGTAGTGGTGAGTCTCCTAATCCAGACAGAGAGCTATTGCATGAATCTCTTACACTAGAGATTACTCGTGCTTTAGAAACGCTATCTCAAAAAGAAGCAGACGTGATTTCCCTTTACTTCGGTATCGGTAATCAACAACCTATGAGTCTAGAAGAAATCGGTGAGACCTTTGATTTAACTCGTGAGCGCGTGCGCCAGATTAAGGAAAAAGGAATCAAAAGATTACGTCAAAACTCAAGAAGTAAGATCCTTAAGTCATATCTAGGATAGTAACTATCTTAATTGTAATTGTTAAAAGCA
Source organism: Nonlabens dokdonensis (assembly GCF_002162835.1). Classification (GTDB taxonomy): domain Bacteria; phylum Bacteroidota; class Bacteroidia; order Flavobacteriales; family Flavobacteriaceae; genus Nonlabens; species Nonlabens dokdonensis_B. The sequence continues at coordinate 9,905 of NZ_MAAX01000061.1, read as the reverse complement.
CCTCTAGCGAGGTGCTTTTTTTATATAGAAAAAGAAACTGTTTATGAACCCATTTTTTTAGTCAGAGATACTTTTAATTACCCCATACAACCTCTAAAATTATGGCTACAAACAGCTTCTCCAATCAACCATTACTCATTTACTTGCTGTATTCTTACCGCTTATACATGTTCTCTTTTCATTTGCATCTTTTGAACCGCTGTATCTGGACTGGATAAAGAACCCCATGTTTGTTCCATTTGACGTATTTTATCTTCGGCACCATTTTGTTTTAAAATGTTCAATACTGCATTGTAAGCCGAATCTAGCGCGCCAACGATCCAGCCGTGATGCACAGAACAACATTCTCCTGCTAGTAGCAAAGAACCTTCAAATTCTGGTGTCAGTAGCGTAGGATACAAATTCTTGAATTGGCCTGGTTTGAATAAAGCAAAAGCGCCACCATTAGCATGATTGTCCCAAAACCAAGTTTTAGTCGTTTCCTCTGGCTTGTAACCAGCAAAGAATTTATAAATATCTATTTCTGGATATAAGAATTGGATTCCTTTCAAGCATTCATTTACTCGTTCTTCATCAGTCAGTGCTCCCATACGCTCTGCATCTTGCGCCCAGCAATAGACCTGCAACACGCCACCTTGAGATTCATATCCATAAGATGGGTACACGATCTGTCTATTAGAACGGTCTGACGTTCCTACTCCTAAACCGGAATCTTGTCTCTTTCCTAGAATCGCCCAAAATTGCTCAGTAAAAGTAATAAACGCTTTAAATGAAGGCATATAATTAGATTCTCTTATCGCTCTCGCTTTGCTAAAAGACAATCCTTCAAAGAAGTTGCTGTCTTTCTCTCCGTTTAAATAAGCGCCATTAGGTAAAGTACTGATCACATAAGGATATTGCTTTTTAATCGATTCACCTTTATGCTTGATTCGCATATTCATGCCGCCTTGACCATTATATAAGTCTGGATCATAAGTCACTCCAGAAACACGATGATTCATATACACGCGTTCCCTTTTATAGGATGGTTTTTTTCTTACTGGATCTCCTGCCTGTGCTGGTGGGACAGTTTTAGGCGGCTCTGCAGCTGGTGTTAGATTATCTGGAGAGTAACCTTTCTCACCATTTGTTCCAGGAATCATACCTACTAAAATTTGAGCTCTATTTCCATCGTCTGGTAAAACTCCATCTTCTAGATTCAGTACTTCTTTACAAGCATCAGGAAAATGCTGCATTCCTTTATCTAGGGTTACCATGTAAATATTAGGATCTGTAGGATCGTAAGAGTTTTTACTTCCATCCCAATCATAAGTAGCCAGGATCATTTCTACGAAAGAAACCGAATACATTCCTGTTCCTACGTTCAAGGTTTCTAGATAACTCACCACATTATAAGGTAAATGATCTGTTTTATTACCCATTGCCGGATCGTAGTATTCCTCCAGATCTTTGAGTTCAAAAACATTAGTCAAGTAAGCCCACATGGAATAGTTATCATAATTCATAAGCATTTTAAAACCATCAGAAAATGACTCATTGATTTTCTTAATAAATGGCTCATTGACCTTATCTAAAATTTTATTGATAGGCAAGTAAGCTGGACCGTTGTCAGGTTTTACTGCTGTCATCCATACTTCTGCAATGTCGCCACCTTGCTCTCTATCAAAATTGAGCGTGTCCAGCGTTGCATCTTGTGCCATGATAGGCTTCTCCATATTATTGTAACGCATGCGTTGCTCTGGTGAGCTGTAATAAAATTTTCTCCAGTTGAGCATTTTATCATTCATTCCGTTACGCTTGAGCACCGCATTTACTGCAAGTGTGAGCTGTTGCACTGGCAACATATCTTCGGAGAATTGTGGGATGCGCATTCCGCCTACTTCTCCATAAAGTCCGGCTTTATTTTTATCATTGGCATCATATTTTGTGGAGTACCAGGTATCGATGCGTCCTCCTACTCGATCAGATCCTTCAAAGAGTTCAAATTCGATCCCTAAGGACTGTAAAATCAACCCAGCATACAAACCTGCAAAACCACCACCTATAATTCCCACGAGAGGTTTTTGAATCGTATCAGTAGTAATGGCTTTTGTTACTTCAGGCGCCATTTTTAAGGAACGCTGGTGCATCAAGCTTTTTTCGTAGTCAGTACCGTAGTTTTCTATCAACCATTCTGAAAACGCCTTGCGGGCTTTTCCCGACTTTTTTCGGTCTATTTGTGATGGTTCATGTTCTGGATGAAAGGATAAATAACTCATATATTTTTTTTAAAAGGTTGGTTTGTAATTGACGGGATGTCTAACAAAGTAAGACTATTACTACTTCTTATACATGAGTATATTTCGCCATTTTGCAAATGAGTATTTATACAAGCGTTTACCTTTCAATAGATTAACACGTTACAATAGTTTTGAAGATCGATATTTTTAAATAAAATTTGATTAGAATATCGCTTTCGCGAAAGCGGAATAACAACCATCATAAACCACAATTCAAGCAGTATATTTTTTGAACCAAGTTCATAGAAAGACTTGCTTACGAGCTTTCCAAACAGAATAAAGTACGCTATCCAATCGCTAATCCTATTTTAATAAGATATTTTTGCAGTCAGAACTCCATTTTATGATCCCAAAGCTACATTTTATCTCCAATGCCAATACAGCGGCAGCACACAAAGAACACATCCAGAAAGCCTGCAGCTCTGGAATAGAAGCCGTGCAACTGGATCTACAACACATTGATAAAGATGAGCGATTGCCACTAGCAGAAGAAATTCACAACATCACCTCACATTTTCAAACGCGTTTATTTATAAAAACCGATTATAAACTCGCCATACAACTAAAAGCAGATGGCGTTTTCCTAGATCAAAAAGATGCGTCTCCTACTCTAGTTCGCAAAGAACTCCTAGCATGGCAAAGTCTAGGCGCTGCTGCCAGCACATTAGCAGAATGTCAAGACTTAGTAAAAAAAGAAGTGGATTACATCGCTTTAGGACCATTTAAAAACTCACAAGCCTCTCAAAAAGCTTTAGGCATCAATGGTTTTGCTGCTATCGCAAATGCTTTACAAACTGAGATACCTTTATTAGGTTTTGGCGGGATTACTACAGAAGATGTAAATGACATTCTAGAAACTAGAGTTGCAGGAATCTTAGCCACAGACGCCATTACAGCCGACTTCTCCTCTATCAAAAAGTTTCATAAGTTATTAGATGCTGGTAGTAATCGAGAGATGAAGCATAGGTTTTAGATAGGTAGAAAATTTATTAAAAAACAACGAATCCCCTAAATCCAAACCACCAAAAACATATAACCACCCATTGTGAATATCTCTCCAAAAAAACTTTAAAACCAGCACCACTTTCCCTTTACATTTGCCGTCCTAAAAAATAAAACGATGAGCGCAACCTGGTACGAGTGTAAAGTAAAATATAGAAAATTTGATGAGGCAAGCGGTACTCATAAAATCAAAACAGAACCTTTCTTAGTAGATGCGATTTCTTATACAGAAGCCGAAAGTAGAATCACCCAAGAAATGGCTGCTTACTTGCCAGACGATGAGGAAATTAAAATAACCAATATTAAAGTGGCCAACTTTGCTGAGATCCATCCTTTTGAGAATACTGACCGATGGTTCAAGTCTCGTTTGTCTTTGATTGCCTTTGACGAAGAAAGCGGTAAAGAACGCAAGACCAATATGTATTTGCTCGTGCAGGCAAATGATGTTAAAGAAGCTTTTGATAACACGGTAAGCACTATGAAAGACACGATGGGAGAATACACCATTCCGGCCATTGCAGAGTCTCCTATTGTGGACGTATTCCCATATTTTACTGGCGAAGAAGAAGACATGGAACGTTTAAAGTCTTTTGTAGCGATCAAGGATTCTGTTCCTACTCGCAACGATATGAATGATCAACTGGAGCAAGAAGACGTTCTAGCGCACGCAATGGAAGAAGAATAGCAGGAACAGGTCCAGAAATACAAAACTCTTGTTAAGTCTTGTTGTGATTACGTTAATTGGGCGCTTTTTTCTACTGTGTTGTTTATCTTTAAGAAAAACACAATGAAAATGAAGAAAGATAACGCCACTAACGACAAAGATTTAAAGTACAATCCTGAAATTACAAAGGAAGATAAAGACTTGCTGAGACAAGATAATGCGCATTTACACAGCGATGCCAGCTCTGACGAGTTACTAAGAAACCGAAAGGACAAAGTTGATTTTGCTGGTAAAGACCTGGATATTCCTGGAAGAAATGAAGCCAAAAAAGGAAATGGCCCCAACGGCCTAAATGACGAGGAAAATAAAATCCACAGTCAAGGCGGCGAGCGCAACAACAACTTAGAACGCAACGACGCGTCCAGATAGACCAATTCTTACGAATTTAAAACTGTCTAAAAAATAGAACATCAAGCAAATTGGTTTCTGTTTTTTAGACAGTTTGCTTTTAGGGTATTTTTGACTCGGTATTCTTCTAAGATTTTAAACCTAATAAAGGTGATGAGTCATTATTCAGCTTTCGCGCTGCGTCCTGAGTTTGTCGAAGGAAAAGCTAGATAACAAAAACACCTTAAATAAACACGATCTTAGAATAACTTATCTATCAATAGAACCTTATTTTTGTATTTCATTAAATATTATCAAAACTAATCAGGTTTTTCTATGAAAATCGAGCATATATTTTATGATTATCTAATTGACTTAGGACTTTCTGAAAGTACCGCTGGTTACCTTAATGCTGCTGCCCTACTTATTGGTTTGTTGATTGTAGCATTAATACTAGACTTAATCATAAAACGAATTATCATAGGAGTTTTTGCGCAGTTTGCTGGGAAAACAAGAACCAATTTTGACGATTTACTGATTCAGAATAACGTGCCGCGTAATGTGGCGCATATCGTGCCTTTACTACTGGTTTTAGAATTCATACCGCAAGTCTTGGTAGATTTTCCTTATGTGGAAAATTTAATAGAAAAAGGACTGCAGGTTTTTGGTATTATTCTAACCTTGTGGATTGTACGCAGTATTCTCGGTACATTTAAAGATTACTTTAAAACCTTACCACGATTTAATGACAAGCCTATAGATAGCTACATTCAGGTATTTATGATTTTTGCATGGATCATAGGGACATTATCGGCTTTTGCGATCATTACAGGAATTGAGTTCATCAAGTTTGTTACGACTATAGGAACGGCATCTGCTATCATCATTCTTGTTTTTAGAGATACGATTCTAGGATTTGTGGCAAGTATTCAAGTATCTGTAAACGATATGGTGCGTATAGGTGATTGGGTCACATTTGAAAAATATGGAGCCGATGGTGATGTGACCGAGATCAATTTATCTACGGTAAAGGTTCAAAACTTTGATAAAACAATCACCACTATTCCTACTTATGCATTGATTTCTGACTCGTTTAAAAACTGGCGAGGCATGCAAAACTCTGGAGGAAGACGCATTAAACGTGCCTTAAGTATTAAATTAGATAGCATATCTTATTTAACTTCAAATGAAGTAGATAAGTTAAAAGAAATAGATTTAATAAGCAGCTATTTAGAAACACGCCAGGCAGACATTAATACCTACAACGAGAATAACCAAATCAACAAAGCAGCACTCATCAATGGTAGAAATTTAACTAACATAGGTGTCTTTAGAAAATACATGCAAACTTATATAGAGAATCATTCTGGGATCAATAAAGACATGATGATTATGGTACGACAACTACCACCAGGAGCTCATGGAATTCCTATCGAGATGTATGCCTTCAGTAGTGACAAACGATGGAAAAACTACGAATACATCATGGCAGATATTTTTGATCACCTGATTGCAGCAGTTCCTTATTTCAATCTAGAACTTTATGAATTACCTAGTAATTCTAGTTTTAAAGGGATGATTTCTGATCCTAGTTCTAAATAGGTACTACTCGTCTTTAGAAGTTTTCTTTACGTATTCGGTAAGAATAACAATGTGAATACCATTTACACGACCTTCTACCTGACCAGCATTATCATGAACTAAAGTAATGTTACGTACTGGCGTACCACGTTTTGCGGTAAAACCAGCACCTTTTACATCGAGATCTTTAATTAAAACGATGCTATCACCTCTTTGCAAGATATTACCGTTTACATCTTTGTGAATGATTTTTGGACCGCGCTGGATGCCATCTTCTGCCCATTGTTTGGTATCCTCTTCCATATACATCATATCGATGAGATCTACTGGCCAGCCGTGTGGTCTTAGTTGGTCTAACATGCGATATACCACAACTTGAACCGCTGGAACTGGACTCCACATAGAATCGTTGAGCGCTCGCCAGTGATTAGGATCAACTAGGCTTTCATCTTCTAGCTGCGTTCTACAAGTCTCACAAGCTAGAATAGATGTGTCCTTTACATTTTTAGGAGAATCTGGCACTTCGTAAACGTCTAGATGAACTTTTTGCTCTAGGCTGTCTGTTGCGCCGCATAATTCGCAAGCGTTTCCTGATCGTTCTTCTAGTTGTTTAAGCAGCTCTGACATGTGTTGAATTTTAAGATTGCAATATTACATTTTCTCTTAACAGTTTTACAAGTGATTCAGCTATTTGTTCCTTTGAATTTTTACGTTTAAACAATTTGATTTTATGTTTTTACTAAACGGAATGAAATTCTTGCAATGATTTTGATCTTTAAATTCACTCACGTTCAAAGTGAGATTCATTTATTATAACTAAATTTCTCTTTTTACAATCGCCATGAAAAGAATCCTATTCATTCTCCTCCTAATTTGTATCAGTTGCAAAGAGAAAAAAGAAGATACACCTAAAGATCCAGTGAACGTTGAAATCATCTCCACTGAAGATTATGAATTACACAAAGTAAAAAATTCGACAAAATTATTGATCGTTTTTCCTGGTGGCGGAACTACATCTCAGGAAACTAAAGCAGATTTTAAAATATTAGACAAAGCGACAAGTCAAGGTATCTCTGTTTTGTTAATGAACTTTGGTAGATTGTATTTAGATGAAACCACCACAACAGCACTATCTTCTGTGCTAGAAAAAGCTGTTGAAGATCATCAATTACCGACAGATCATATTATCATGGGCGGCATGTCCATAGGTGGTTCTACTTCCCTAATGCTTGCTAATCATCTTCATAAAAGCGAATCCAAAATTGCACCAGACAAGACATTTATAATAGATTCTCCCATTGATTTGTACGCCTTGTACGAAAGTTCTAATAAAGATGTACAACGAACAGATTTTAGTGAACGCCGACTAGCCGAACCTAAATTTCTAGTAGACCTATTTGAAAACAATTTTAAAGGTGAAACTACGGTACTGGATAATATTCAAAAAGTATCACCTGTAACTTTAAAAACCGATAATTTTGAGAACATCAACTATTTAAAAAACGGAAGTCTGCGTTTTTACACGGAGCCAGATACCTTGTGGCTTAAAGAAACAAGACAAGTTGATTTTGAAAGCAGCAATTCCTACACCATTCAAAAAACTGCAACTTTATTGAACAAAAGTGGCTGGGAAAATGTAGAACTCATACAAACTAAAAACAAAGGTTTCCTTAGCGATGGAACTAGAAATCCGCATAGTTGGTCTATCGTGGATGTGGATGAATTCTTAAAATGGATAGAGAAGAAATGATTTGAGGTTATAGCCAGCCAAGTCTTATCATAAATGCTACTCAAATATTTCTAAACCCTTTACAACAATACACTTCCATCTATTTTACTCATGACCGCTTGTGCTGCAGCTTTACCGTTGAGCATGGCGGCATTAAGCGATCCATTACTTAAGTGATCACCAGCCAGAAAAATATGCTCTGTAAGCTGGGTTTCTGTAGGATGCATGCAATTGTTGAGTGAATTTAATTGTGGTAAAGCTTTATTGATGTGAAACATTTTAATCAAGCTGCTTGCTTTGATATCTGTTTCTTCTCTTAATTCTTTGATTACTCGCTCGGTTAATTGCTCGTTATTCAACGTGTGCTTTTTTACCACTGAAACACTGATAATATTTTTATGATCGTCAAAAACATCCTGAAGAAAATGGAAGTTATTGATCAAAGAATCTTCATTTGCAACAAGTCCGATGATCGCCTCGTCAAAACCTGTATGATCGGTATCTAAATAAAGTACGGTAACTTGATGCCAGTTTTGTTCTTGATTAGCTAGATTAGGAACCAACTTTCCTGCAGGCGTAGCGATTATGGTAAAGTCCGAGGTTGCTTTTTCTCCGTTTTCAAAGGTGATTTCATTACCAACTACAGAAGTTACTTTTTTGTCCAAAATAAGCGATTCCTTAGGTAATTGAGCAGCTAATTGCTCTGGAATGGCTTTAATTCCTTGCGCTGGAATCGTCGCGTTTCCTTCGGCAAACATTTTGAATACAAACTCAAACATCCTACTGCTGGTAGAAAGTTCTGTTTCAAGAAAGATTCCCGCATAAAATGGTTTGAAAAAACTATTGATCATTTTAGCCGAAAAACCAAAGTCTTGAAGGTAAGCTAATGTTGTTACCTCAGGAGAGGCAAATATCTCTTGAATCGATTTTTGTTTCAGCTTTCGCGAAAGCGAGAACACCAGCCATTTATCTTTTATACTTCCTACTCCAGCAACAATGGTGCTCCATAAAAAACTTGAATTTCTAGAAGCATCGCCCAAACGGTATTTTTTGCCGTCTTTAAAAACGATAGATCCAGGAACAAATTTTCTCAATTTGAGCGCTTCTACATCTAGAAACTCTTGAACGGCTGGATAAGCATCTAGCATGACTTGAAAGCCGTGATCAAGTATTTGAGACCTGCTAGTGTCACTATAAACGCGACCTCCTACAAACGAGTTGGCTTCATAAATAGTGGTCTGGTAACCTGCTTTTTGCAACGTTATTGCTGCAGTAAGACCGCTTACTCCAGCTCCTATAATAGCTATAGATGGATGGTTTTCTTTCATGCTGTAAAAATACATGAGAGTTTTCTATTACAAAGTTTTTAGTTAATGCTTAACAAAAAGAATTATTCTAGAATCTATCTTTACGTAAAACCCAAACCATCATGCTTATTCAAACCCAGCCGGAAGATGTTGATTTTTCTAAAACTATAACAGAGACAACTGTAAATTACTATGAAAGTTTTATAGCGTTTTTACCTAGGCTAGGTTTAGGCCTAGCGATTATCATATTAGGTGTTCTTATTGCAACGCTGTTAGGTAATATTACTCGTAGAAGTGTGCGTTTTAGAACTAAAGATCCTTTGATGAGCCGTTTTCTAGGTAAAGCGATACGCTTTATGTTCATTATCGTTTTTATAATGATTGCATTACGTGCCGCTGGTCTGGGCGATATAAGTGCAGGAATACTTGCCACCGCTGGAGCTAGTGCTGTGGTTTTAGGTTTTGCCTTTAAAGATATAGGTCAAAATTTTATCGCTGGTGTTATCTTAAGTTTTAACAGGCCATTTAATGTAAATGATACGGTAGAGATAGGCGATAATTTTGGGCGAATTAAAGAGTTAGGTTTCCGTCATACAAAATTAAAGACCTTTGATGGTAAAGACGTGTACATTCCTAATTCTGATGTAATCACAACGCCAGTAACTAACTATACCGAGGACGGTTTCTTTAGATGGGATTTTATAGTAGGAGTTGATTATGATGATGATATTAATGGCGCCAAACAAACTATAATGCAAGCTTTGAGTGCAGATCCTAAAGTGGTGAGCGATGAAGAACACGTTAATTATGTTATAGAAGATGAACTCGCGACAAGTACGGTAAATTTAAAAGTGTTCTTTTGGGTAGATACCTTTGACTTTGGTCGTATTGCAAATACCACTCGTGGCCGAGTGATAGGAAATGTTATGAGAGCACTTATGAAGGAAGGTTACTAT
>NZ_MAAX01000176.1 GCF_002162835.1 Nonlabens dokdonensis | reverse complement strand
GCATTCTTAAGATCAAATCGTTGATCATGGAAGGAAAAGGATTGCATGATAAATACAAAAAGTAATATGCCTGTAATTCATTTAACCACAACGATAATCGCGCCCATAGAGCTAGTTTTTGATCTCGCACGTAGTATAGACCTGCATATTTTATCTCTTGAGCATACTAATGAAAAAGCAGTCGCTGGAAGAACTTCAGGATTAGTTCAAAAAAGAGAAACAGTTACCTGGCGAGCAAAACATCTAGGAGTTACCCAAGAGCTTACAAGTTTAATAACTGATGTGGAGCCTCATCATTATTTTGCTGATGAGTTAGTAAAAGGAGCTTTTAAGCACTTTAAACACGAGCATTTCTTTGAAAAACAAAAGGATGGTACGACTTTAATGAAAGACGTTTTTGATTATACCTCACCTTTAGGTATTTTAGGAAAACTAGCTGATGTCCTGTTCTTAGAAAAATACATGACTAGATTACTAGAACAAAGAAATCATACTTTAAAACAAGTCGCTGAAGATGGTAGATGGAAAGAGTTACCTGGTATGCAGAAGTCGTACATATAATATTTCAACAATACATCGTTTTATAAAAAAACCCTTGAATTCTCAAGGGTTTTATAATTGAATATTATAATTCTTACTTTTCTTTAGAAATTACACTCTCATTTAATTTCTTAGAAAGCTCTGCAGATATAGCGCTTCTTTCAAAGGTCATTTTACCTGCTCCTGTTTCAATCATTACTGTGCCTTTATCGGCATTGATTTGATTTACTTTACCATGAATACCACTTGTGGTAATCACTTTTGAGCCTACTTTAAGTGAGTCTGCAAATTCTTTTTCTTCCTTTCTCTTTTTTGCTTGTGGTCTCATTATTAAAAAATAAAAAACCGCAATAATTAAAAGGTAAGGAGCAAAATTTATTATCGTGTTAGTATCCATTAAGACTAGACCTTATGCGTTAGGCGCAGATGCCTTTGCTTTAGGAGTTACAAAACCTTTAATACGGATAGACTCTGTACCTGACTCTGTATTTGCCTTAATTGTAACTGTTTTAGTTTGCGCGTTAGGCTTACCGTTAGTATTAAATTTTACTAACATAGTTCCTTCACCACCTGGAGCGATAGGCTCTTTAGACCATGTAGGTACTGTACAACCACAAGAACCTTTTGCGTTAACTACGATTAAAGGAGCGCTACCAGTGTTTGTAAATTTATATTCATGCTCTACCACTGTACCTTCATCTACAGTTCCAAAGTCAAATTCAGTTTCTTGAAAAGTCATTTCTGGAAAGTTTCCAGCAACTTCTTTATTTGCAGCTGCTGCTGTCAAGTTTGCTTGATCAATTGTTGCAGATTCAGCCTTTTCATTACAGCTAGTAAGTGCCATTGTAGCTACTGCAGCTACCATTAAAACTAATTTTTTCATCTTCTTTTATTTTAAAATTACTTAAAAATTTGCGGCAAATATAATTAAAAACATCCGTAGAAACAACGCTCTTGCCTGTAGTCTATAGTAAACCTCTACCTATTTTATTAAGCTGATCGTTTTTCTCAAACTCCTTTAGTAAATTGTCTAGTATACCGTTAATGAAATTAGCACTTTTAGGAGTACTGTAATCTTTAGAAATCTCTAAGTATTCATTAAGTGTAACTCGTACTGGAATTTGAGGAAAGTATAAAAATTCTGCTTGAGCCATCATGATAAGTACTAGATCGATTTGAGCAATACGTTCTTTATCCCAGTTAGGCGTTTTGTGCTCTATTCTACCAGCAAGCTCGTCTAAATTAAGGATGGTTTTTCTAAAAAGGCTTAATGTGAATTTACCATCGTCATCATCTTTAAATAATGGTGGTAATGTAACGTCTTTGCTAGGCTTTACTTTACGTAAAAACTGAATGACTGTCGTGTTTATTAATGGATAATCATCAGTCCAAGTGATGTTTACATCTTCTAGATAATCTAAAAGCTCATCGCTAGGTGCGATAATATCTTCATAGATATTGGTTAAGAATTTTAAATCCTTTTTTAAAGATGGTTCTTCATCCATGGAGTAAACCACAAATGTTTTACTTTCTTGAATTTTATGATATAGATTCTCTACATACTTAGAATCTAAGTGCCATGGATTAAGATTGCGCTGTTGCAAAGCATCTTTAAGCGCCTGACTTTCTCTTAGTTTTAAAAGTATTTTATTATCTATTAAATGTCTAGAAGGATTATGCTCTACACTGCTAGAAATACGTTGTTGTTTTTTAGTATGCTTATCTACAGCGACCTCGTGTATTTTAACAAGTAATTGCACCATGTACAAAAACAATGTGTACGACTGTGTCATACTAGAATTAACAAACTTCTCCAGGTCTTTTAAATCATCTGGACGTTGTCGTTGAAAAGAAAAGACGGCCTGCATTACTTTAATGCGCAATTGTCTTCTGTTAAGCATAAGAACGATATTTTTTTACTTAGGCGGTGCTAGTTAATGTTTTTAGCTTTCGCGAAAGCGGAATTATAAAAATTTAAAACCTGGCTTTTAGTTCTAAAAACCAGGGCAAAAGTACTCTTTAAAATGGACTACTGTCCTAAACTTTCATGTTTTCTAGCCATGATACGAGCCTGAGCGATCTCTAGTGCTGCTTGATGTGTAGTAACACCAGACTCTTGAGCTCTATTTAATATCTCAATAGTAGTCGTATAGATATTCTCAGTTTTTCTCATGATCTCTGTACGATCATAGCCTTCTAATTCTGCATATACATTAATAATTCCACCTGCATTTATTAAGAAGTCTGGAGCATATACGATACCTTTATTTTGTAAAATAGCGCCGTGCTTCACCTCATCTGCAAGTTGATTATTTGCTGCGCCGGCAATTATAGAGGCTTCTAGTTTATGAATAGTACTATCATTAATAGTTGCTCCTAAGGCACAAGGTGCGTAGATATCCATTCTTTCAGAATAAAGATCATTACCACCGTAAATGGTAGCGCCGTATTTATCTCTAACTTCTTCTAGTCTGTCTTGATTGATATCTGCAATAATTACATCTGCTCCTTCTTGAGTAAGGTACTCTACTAGTGTTTCTCCTACGTGACCTATTCCTTCTACATAAACTCTTTTATCTTCAAGGACATCGCTACCATATTTAAATTGAGCTGCCGCTTTCATACCCATAAAGACTCCGTAGGCAGTTATAGGCGATGGATTTCCTGCTCCTCCTTTATCTGTAGATATTCCAGTTACATAAGGAGTTACTTCTCTTACAGTGTCCATATCTTCTGTATCCATCCCTACATCTTCGGCAGTGATGTAACGGCCACTAAGTGAGTGAACAAACTCACCGAATTTGCGCATTAATTCTGGTGTCTTTTGAGTTTTTGCGTCTCCTATAATAACGGCTTTTCCTCCACCTAAATTTAAACCAGTTATGGCACTTTTAAATGTCATACCACGTGATAGTCTCAACACATCGTTGAGAGCTGCCCACTCGTTTTCATATTGCCACATTCTTGTACCACCTAAGGCTGGACCTAAAACCGTATTGTGAATTCCAATAATGGCTTTCAATCCTGTATCTTTGTCATTGCAAAAAACAATTTGTTCATGATTATCAAAGGAAACCTGACCGAATACAGGATCTTGATTGATAAGCTGTTCTAAGGATTCAAATTCTTGAGACATAAATAGAAAATTATGAGCTTTTGTTAATTATTAAAAAGCGTGCAAAAATAACTTCATTTTAGGGATTTAACAATTTACCATGCTTAATTTCCCGTTTTGTTATTAAAATTATTTTTACTCGCAGTAAGATCATAAATGAAAGAACTTAAAAAGCTCAATAAACTCTTTGCTAAATACAAATGGCAACTTATAGGAGGCGTGATAGTAACAATCGTTTCTAGAGTTTTATCTCTTGTGTTACCTAAATATGTAGGTAAAATCATAAATCTATTAAATGATTACACAAATGCAAGTGAAACACAGCAAGAGGTAATAGGTGATCAACTTACCTTATACATCTTTTATATTATAGGAGCTACACTACTAGCCGCTGGTCTTACGTTTATAATGAGGCAACTTATCATAGTTGTATCAAGACACCTAGAATACGACCTAAAAAATATAGTCTATCAACAATACCAAAGGTTGTCTTTAGGTTTTTACAAACAAAACCGTACTGGAGATTTAATGAATCGCATAAGTGAAGATGTTTCTAAAGTGCGTATGTATATGGGACCTGCGATTATGTACAGTATTAATATGCTGACTCTTTTTGCAGTAGTAATTCCTGCGATGATCGATACCGCTCCTACTCTAGCGGTTTACACGATAATTCCCTTACCTATTTTATCTGTTGCTATATATGTAATAAGTCGTGAAATAAACAAGAGATCCACACTAGTTCAAGAATACTTATCTAATCTTAATACGATCTCGCAAGAATCATTTAGCGGTATATCAGTTATCAAGGCTTATAATCTCGCTCCACAAATGACTGTACAATTTACAGATGTGGCTAACGATAGTAAAGAAAAGAATATTGATCTAGCACGTATACAAGCCTTGTTTTTTCCATTAATGGTTTTACTTATAGGGTTAAGTAATATTATGGTCATTTATATAGGAGGGAAACAAGTAATTGATGGAGTGATAGATGTAGGAACTATTCCTGAATTCCTCATTTATGTAAATATGCTTACCTGGCCTGTAGCAATTGTAGGATGGGTCACAAACATGATCCAGCAAGCAGAAGCTTCTCAAAAGCGCATCAATGAATTTCTAGATATAGAACCTGCCATTCAAAATTTAAATGAGACTAGTGCAAATGTGAAAGGTAAAATCTCTTTTAACCACGTAAACTTTATCTATGAAGATACTAACATACATGCGTTAAAAGATGTCTCATTTGAAATAGAGGCTGGTAAAACACTAGCTATACTCGGTAAAACTGGTAGTGGTAAATCAACGATTCTAGAACTCATAGGTAGATTATATGATATTAAAGACGGCTCTCTTCAAATAGATGATATAGAGATTAAATCACTTAATCTAGACGACTTAAGAAGCGCTATAGGATATGTACCACAAGATGCTTTCTTATTTTCAGACACGATAGGCAACAACATCGCATTCGGTAAAAAAGACGCCTCACAGGAAGAAATTGAAGCTGCTGCAAAAAACGCTGTAGTTCATAAAAACATAACCAATTTTACTAAAGGTTATGAAACCGTATTAGGAGAACGAGGCATTACCTTAAGTGGCGGACAAAAACAGCGTGTTTCCATCGCAAGAGCCATCATTAAAAAACCGCAAATACTCCTTTTTGACGATTGTTTAAGTGCTGTTGACACAGAAACAGAAGAAAAAATCCTCAATAACCTCAAAAAAGTTACACAAGATACTACCACCATAATAGTAAGTCATCGTGTGAGCAGTGCAAAAAATGCAGATCAAATTATCGTTCTAGACGACGGTAATATTATAGAACGCGGAAATCATGAATCGCTATTGAAAGAAAACGGTTATTATGCAGAACTTTTTGCAAACCAGATGCTTGAAGAGGAAGAATAAATTATTACAACTTTTTAAATCTCTTGTTAATTATTAAAATATACTTTTATAAAAGACCATCTCGTAGCTCGTTATTGATCATAAAGTGACCTTCTTAATAAGCCAAACATACTCTCTTTAAGAAATAGCTTGTCATTTAAGGCCTCAATAAACTTTTCTATTTGGCTTTTTTTTCTATTTTTGATCGCAACTTAACTTTTAAAAAGAAAATGGGCGATAGAGATTACCAAGAACAAGAGGAGATATTTTCAAAAGTAGTACGTGCAGGAAGACGCACTTATTTCTTTGATGTAAGAGCTACAAAAGCAGATGATTATTACCTGACTATTACAGAGAGTAAGAAATTTACAAATGACGACGGCAGTTTTCACTTTAAAAAACACAAAATCTATCTGTATAAGGAAGATTTTCAAGAATTTGGTGACACATTAAAAGAAATTACTGATTTCATTATTAAAGAAAAAGGTGGCGAGGTTATTTCAGACCGTCATCAGTCTAATTATAAAAGAGATGATCAAGCCGCTCCAGCTGATAGCGATGCTGCAGAGCCTAATCATCCAGCGAGTTTTACAAACATTAATTTTGAAGACATATAAGCGTCTTAACACAAAATTTTCTTAAAGTCTTTCTAACCGAAAGGCTTTTTTTATTTTTAGAATTCTAGATAAACATTTCATGAAAAAATCAATACTTCTGTTGCTTGTTCTCGCTTTCGCGAAAGCGGTAACCGCACAAACCATCACAACACCTACATTAGGATACTATTTACCTGATAATGTAACCTACAACTCTGAAATTTCTACACCGCAAGAAGTACTGGGATATATTCCTGGAGAATGGCATGTTACTCATGACAAGCTTATCGAGTACATGCGCACGCTGGCAAGAGAATCTGATAGAATAAGCATTGAAAATCGAGGAACCACTTATGAAGGAAGACCTTTAGTTTTACTAACTATTACATCAGTAAATAACCATAAGAATCTAGATCAAATTCAAGCTGATCATCTTGCATTAACTGAAGGTAGCACTGCTTCTACTGCAAATATGCCTATAGTCGTTTATCAAGGTTTTTCTATTCATGGAAATGAGCCTAGTGGTTCTAATGCTGCCTTACTTCTCGCCTATCATCTAGCTGCCGGACAAGGACCAGAAGTAGAGCAATTACTTGACAACACGATTATATTATTTGACCCAAGTTTCAATCCAGATGGATTGCAACGATTTGCTGGTTGGGTAAATCAACATAAGAGTAAAAATGTAAATCCAGACTCCTACGACCGTGAGTATGACGAAGTATGGCCAGGTGGAAGAACAAATCACTACTGGTTTGATATGAATCGAGACTGGCTACCGGTTCAATTACCAGAATCCCAAGCTCGTATCGAGACGTTTCATAACTGGATGCCTAATATTTTAACAGACCATCATGAAATGGGAACTAATGCTACGTTCTTTTTCCAGCCTGGGATACCATCAAGAACGCACCCATTAACTCCTAAAATGAATCAGCAATTAACCAGAGAAATAGGAAATTATCACGCTGCAGAACTCGATAAAATAGGGTCACTTTACTATACAGAAGAAAGCTATGACGACTTTTATTATGGTAAAGGATCTACTTTTCCAGATATCAATGGTTCTATAGGAATCTTATTTGAGCAAGCAAGCTCTCGTGGTCATGCACAAAATTCTGACAATGGTATATTGACATTTCCATTTACCATACGCAATCAGTTTACAGCAGGAATAAGTACACTTAAAGCAGCCGCAGGAATGCGACAAGAGATTCTTGATTACCAAGGACAATTTTACAAAGACGCTAAAAAAGAAGCTACAAGTGGCGCTATTATCTTCGGTGATCATACCGATTCTGGAAGAACAGACGCACTGGCTGACATTCTATTGAGACATAAAATCGAAGTACGTTCCTTAAAAAATGATGTTACTAAAAACGGTAAGACTTATAAAAAAGACTATGCTTATATCGTTCCTAAAAATCAGAAAAACTCTAGATTAATCAACGCTATGTTTGAAAAGCGCACCACTTTTCAAGATAGCTTGTTTTATGATATAAGTGCCTGGACATTCCCACTAGCTTTTGACATGGATTATGATGAAGATGCTAGCTTGAGCGACGGTATTCCATTTGACAGATCCAAAAGATTAGATTCTCACTCGTCTACAGCATCGGACTATGCGTATTTAATGTCATGGAACGAGTACAAAACACCAATGATTTTAAACATCCTTTTAGAAGAAGGTATCAGAGCGAAAGTTGCTATGGAACAATTTACTATTGAAGGTAAAAAATATGACTATGGAACCATATTAATTCCAGTACAAAATCAAAATTGGGATGCGGGAGAGTTTGCAGACATTTTAGGTGATATTTATTTACATCATGGAGTTAAATTTCATGGCGTTTCTAGCGGACTTACCACAGGAATTGATCTTGGGTCTAGACAGTTTAGAGCATTGAAACAACCTAAAATCGCCTTACTTATAGGTGATGGAATCAATCCTTATGATGCTGGTGAGATCTGGCACTTACTCGATCAGCGTTATGATATAACGGTTACTAAAATCGACTTAAGTGACATCAATCGTAAAGATTTATCTCGTTATAATACGATTATTGTCCCTAACACGTACGGCAGTCCAGAAAACGAAGTAATAGACCAATTAAAAGAATGGACGAGATCTGGTGGAACGTTAATAGGATATAGAAGCGCGTTAAGATGGATGAGCAGTTCAAAATTACTGCCACTACAATTCAAAAAGACAGAAAATCCTTCAAAGGATATTTCTTTTGAGCAGCGTTCTGATTTTTATGGAGCTCAAAATATAGGTGGAGCCATATTTGAAACAAAACTAGATCGCTCCCATCCTATTGCTTTTGGTTTTAAAGATGACCAATTGCCTATGTTTAGAAACACGAGATTATTTGTTGAGCCTCATAAAGACTCTTTTAGAAATCCTATAAAATATACAGACAGCCCATTAATGAGTGGTTACATTTCAGATATTAATCTAGAGGCTTTGAAAAATACAGTCCCATTTCAACATAACAATTATGGACGTGGCGATGTGATAGGTTTTACAGATAATACGCAGTTTAGAGCCTTCTGGTATGGAACTAATAAGTTACTGATGAATGCCATTTTCTTTGCTGAAGAGATGTAACAGCTAGCTAAATTGAATCCATTAAAAAACTCCTTTAAACTGATTTTAAAGGAGTTTTAATTTATAAAGAATTCTGACTCTATAGGTTATTAACCTACGCGATCACCATTTTTCGCATGGGCGCTTGGTTGAAGTAATATCACATCGCTATCATCTCCTTCAACGCCTAGCACTAGACATTCACTCATAAAATTTGCTATTTGCTTTTTAGGAAAGTTAACAACCGCGATCACTTGCTTACCTACTAATTGCTTTTTTTCGTAACGCTTAGTAATTTGTGCACTTGTCTTTTTAATACCTAATGCTCCAAAGTCTATTTGAAGTTGATAAGATGGATTTCTTGCCTCTGGAAAATCGCTTACGGTTAGGACGGTACCTACTCGCATGTCAACTTTTTCAAAGTCCTTCCAGTTTATTTCCATTAGTGCATTTTAAGCTTCTCGATCATTTCTCGTGAGATCGCAACATCAGCACCATAAGCGTCTAGTAGTAAACCCTTATTTCCATCTTTACATTCTAGAGCATATAAAATCATGTTGTCGCCAGGATTTGTCATTCCTTCAAAACGGTAAAATTCTACAACCTCTATCTCACCAGCTTTCCATTCTTTCTTTAATTCTTTAGAATGCACGCCATCTTCTACTAGATCAAAGTCTATGGTATAGCCTTTCTTTTGTAAATCTTCAGTTGCTTCGGTTACGGTGTCGTATGCAGTTTTCATAGTTTTTATTTTAAATTTATAAAACATTGACTAATTCAAAGAAGCTTTAAAATAAGTTTAGCAACTTAAATTTAATTCTTGTTCTAAAAAAAGGTCTATAAGCTCACATATTTCTTCAAGTACAGTTTTGTTCTCGCTTTCGCGAAAGCGGAATAACCATCCATTACCGTAACAAATAAGCTACTTTTACTACCTATAAATAAAACAATTTCATGTCACTGACTCCATCTACTATGTTACCATTAGGAACAAAAGCACCAGATTTTTCTCTTATAGATACCGTGAGTGGAGAATTAATGCAGCTCAAAGAACTCAAAGGATCTAAAGGAACCGTTGTGATGTTTATATGTAACCATTGCCCTTTTGTACTGCATATTAATGAAGAGCTCGTGAGAATTGCAAACGATTATAGAGTTACAGGATTTCATTTTATTGCAATTTCTAGCAATGATGTTGAAAAATATCCTCAAGATAGTCCCGAAAAAATGAAACAGCATGCCGATGAGCAAAACTATCCTTTTCCTTATCTATATGATGCCACCCAAGAAGTAGCAAAAGCTTATGACGCTGCCTGTACTCCAGATTTATATCTTTTTGATACATCTTTAAAACTGGTTTATCGAGGGCAACTGGATGACTCGAGACCAGGTAACGGAATTCCATCAACGGGAAGGTCCTTAAGAGAAGCAATGGATGCGATTTTAGGTAATAAACAAGTTCCAGCATTACAGAAACCTAGCATAGGTTGTAATATCAAGTGGAAGTAGTTTTTAAAATTTAAAAAGGCTTGAAATCACATGATTTCAAGCCTTTTTTATTAAATAACGCAACTATCTAACGATCTGTGCCCGGATCTCTTGGGTCACGATCATTTGCTGTACATGATGACATGTCTAACTCTACGTAAGTAGCCCAACTACGTCCAGGGAAACCTATTCCTGCTCCCCAAGCTGTTTCATTCTGGCCAGAATTATTAGTAACGACTGCATGAGCAGCAAAGCATGTTTCTAATGGTAAGGTGCTAGCATCTGCAGTGTAAGTAACCACTGTTGTACCTGCACTATGATTTGCACTGTATTCAAAATGACCTACCTTAGGATTACCAGATCCTGTAGTAGGTATATCTCCAGTACAATTACCGATGGACATGTGTGTTTCTTCCATAGACCAGCCTCCATTAGTCGTATATACTATGGAGATATTAGATCCATCTAAGTAGACATCTACCGTACCGGCAACAATGTTTTGTCCAGCAATTAGATCTGTTGATTTACACGGTTCACCCAAGAATGAACCAGATTTAGTTACAAATTGTTCTGACGCAATCTGAAATTTAATATCGTTTTGAGTTTCAAAATCAGATTGGTCTTGAGTACAAGAAGTAATTACAAATAATAATAAAAGAGAGTACAAATGTTTCATAATTCAAAGTTTTGATTAAAAACTAAAATTACAATAGATCAGCACTTCAACTATAAATAAATTCTTTTAATCGATAAACTAAGTTAAATTTTAATAAATTAAAACGCTTCAACGTATTAAACAGTCTATTCGTCTAAAAGATTAGGAATGGATTCATACAAAATGATTATTAGATCAATAAATTATTTGACACTCAATTATATCAATTTTACTAATAATATTGAAATTCAAAACCATAGTCAAGTCTACCTTTTCTATTTCCTATTTATCTTATTGTTTATGAATTTATTCTCTCTATTCTTAAGTGATCAATATAATTTTAATACTCCAATTCATTTTAAACATTGAAATGTAAATCCCTACTTAAGACATATATTATGTAATATAGAAATAGTAATTTAGCAACTTAATAAAAACGAGTTTATGTTTTCACTTAAAGTGATCTGGAATCCGCTAGAAGGCCTTGACCTAGGTTTTTTTACCCTACATTTTTACAGTTTATCTTATGTAATCGCTTTTGTATTGGGCTGGTATATCATCAAACCTATATTTAAAAGAGATAATGTAAGTGTGGAGAAAATAGATCCACTATTTATGTACACGGTTATAGGATGCTTAGTAGGCGCACGTATAGGACATTACTTATTTTATGAAACTGCGGTATTATTTAATGATCCCTTACATGTATTTCTACCTTTTAGAACAGATCCATTTGAATGGACCGGTTTTGCTGGTATGGCAAGCCATGGAGCAGCAATAGGTATAATTATAGCTATGTTCTTTTATAGTCGTAAACATTTGCAAAAAAACATGTTATGGATCCTGGACCGTATCGTAATTCCTACTGCTATAGGAGGAACTTTTGTACGCTTAGGAAATTTAATGAATAGTGAGATTAATGGTAAGGCTACCGACTTCTTTGCTGGTTTTAAATTTGTGAGAGACTTAAGTGACGATAAAGTAGCAGCTGCGTTAAGCAAAGTAAAAATCTCAGGTACAGATAATAAAATAGACGCCCTTGTTAACGATCCTCAATATTCAGAATTACTTGCTACGATACCTTATAAACATCCTGCACAGTTGTATGAGGCAATTTGTTACGTAGGAGTTTTTGTTATTCTTTATCTAGTATACTGGAAAACAGAAAAGCGTCATAAATTAGGTTATTTACTCGGATTATTTTTTGTGTTACTTTTTACCGTGCGCTTATTTATTGAGATTATTAAGGAACCTCAAACTAAGACAGATGCTTTTGAGTTTGCTAGCTTACATTTTAATACGGGACAATTACTTAGTATTCCGTTTATTCTTCTAGGTTTGTTTTTAATGTTTAGACCAGAAGGAATGTTTGAAAAGAAATCCAATGCGTAACTTATTTACCGGACTTTTTTTAACCGCAATTGTTGCGAGCAGTTGTAAGCCTAATTTTGAAGAAGAAATGAAGTCTAAGGATTTCAGCTTTCAAAATGAGGCTACTGGTTATTTAATTTCTAAAGAAAAAGATACTTTAAAAAAGTTACAGCTAGAACTGGCAGATACAGATTACAAAGTTCATTTAGGTATGACTTACAAAGATGAGCTTCAAGAAGATCAAGGATTATTATTTGTTTTTGAAAAATCTGCACCGCGATATTTTTTCATGAAAAACACTCCTGTAGCATTAGACGTTGTTTTTGTGGATGAAAACTTAACTATAGACAGTTTTGTATCTAACGCGCAACCTCAAGACACAACTATTTCAAGAAGTAAAAAGCCAGTTCAATACATCCTTGACCTAAAGGCTGGAACAGCTGCTCAGCTAGGGCTTCAAGAAGGCGATACATTTGTGTGGCAATAAAAAATGTAATCAAATAGATGTTGAAATCGCGTTACGTGAATTTCAATAGAAAATCTCACAACTATCGCTCCTGTTTTGCGATCTACGCCAGTAAGCTTATTACCTAATAACTATAAGCTTTGACAATTAACCTAAGCTATTATTACCTAGTCAACAAGCACATACTTCAATAGATCAGCTTGAATACTTCTGGAAGCATTACTGTACTCCTAAATCAGGAAAAAGAAAATGCCACTCTTCATAAGTGGCATTTCCATAGTTTTTTAA
>NZ_MAAX01000024.1 GCF_002162835.1 Nonlabens dokdonensis | reverse complement strand
TGTATGTAACGTAGTGGGAAGCTCGATTTCTAGAGAAACTCACGCTGGAGCATATACACATGCTGGTCCAGAAATAGGCGTCGCATCAACTAAGGCGTTTACAACCCAAATCACTGTTTTAACTTTAATAGCTTTACAGCTCGCAAAGAAAAAAGGCAAAATTTCTACTAGTGATTTCCATACCTATTTGAATGAGTTAGAAAACATTCCCGGTAAAGTTGCTGAGGCATTAAAATCAAACGATCATATTGAGCAAGTAGCTGAGATATATAAAGATGCAAAAAATTGTCTTTATCTAGGTCGCGGATTTAATTTCCCTGTAGCCTTAGAAGGTGCATTGAAATTAAAAGAAATTAGCTATATACATGCTGAAGGCTACCCTGCTGCCGAAATGAAACATGGTCCTATCGCATTAATCGATGAGCAAATGCCCGTGGTGGTTATTGCAACTAAGAAAGGGCATTATGAGAAAGTGGTAAGTAATATTCAAGAAATAAAGTCACGTAGTGGTAAAATTATAGGTATTGTAACAGAAGGAGATGTAGATGTAAGAAGTCTTGCAGACCATGTTATTGAAGTTCCTGAAACCATCGAGTTCATGACTCCATTATTAACTACTATTCCACTTCAACTACTATCTTATCATATTGCGGTAAAATTAGAAAAGAACGTAGACCAGCCACGTAATTTGGCTAAGAGTGTAACGGTAGAGTAATACGGTAAAGAATGTTTTATATTACAAAAGCCATTTCTATTTAGGAATGGCTTTTTGTTTTTCCGCTTTCGCGAAAGCAGAAACAACTTCATGGAATGATCTTTTTACTTAATAAAAAAAATAAAAAAGTGCATGTTTTTATAAAGATGAAAGCAGTATCTTTGCACGACGAAAAACAGCTGTAAAAAGTTGTATCTTTTTAAGTTTTAAAACATTATATCAATGTCTCAGAATACAGGTAGCGTTTCACAAATCATCGGTCCGGTGGTAGACGTAACATTTGACAGTGCAGATAGTGCACTTCCTAAAATTTATGATTCACTAGAAATCACAAAAGAAGATGGTTCTATACTGGTACTTGAAGTACAATCTCACATCGGTGAGCGCACAGTAAGAACAATCTCTATGGATTCCACTGATGGACTAAGCCGTGGTGCTTCTGTTCAAGCAACTGGAAATCCTATCAAAATGCCTATAGGTGATGATGTTTATGGACGTCTATTTAATGTTATCGGTGATGCTATCGATGGTTTAGGTGATCTTCCTAAAACTGGTAAAGATGGTCTTTCTATACATAGAGATGCGCCAGCATTTGAAGACCTTTCTACTTCTACTGAAGTACTTTTTACAGGTATTAAAGTAATCGACCTTATTGAGCCTTATGCAAAAGGTGGTAAGATTGGATTATTTGGTGGTGCCGGAGTAGGTAAAACAGTATTGATTCAGGAATTGATTAATAACATTGCAAAAGGTCACGGTGGACTTTCTGTGTTTGCAGGAGTTGGTGAGCGTACACGTGAAGGTAATGACCTCTTACGTGAGATGTTAGAATCAGGAATTATAAAATATGGAGATGACTTCATGCATTCTATGGAAGAAGGCGGTTGGGATCTTCAAAAAGTAGATAAAGCTGGTATGAGAGAGTCTAAGGCTACTTTCGTATTTGGTCAAATGAATGAGCCACCAGGAGCTCGTGCTCGTGTAGCGCTTTCTGGTCTTACTATAGCAGAATATTTCCGTGATGGAGCTGGAGATGGACAAGGAAAAGACGTTCTTTTCTTCGTAGATAATATCTTCCGTTTTACTCAAGCAGGATCTGAGGTTTCAGCTCTTTTAGGTCGTATGCCGTCTGCGGTAGGTTATCAACCTACTCTTGCAACAGAAATGGGAGCGATGCAAGAAAGAATTACATCTACTAAAAAAGGATCTATTACATCTGTACAAGCGGTTTACGTACCTGCAGATGACCTTACCGATCCAGCACCAGCAACTACATTTGCTCACCTTGATGCGACAACAGTACTTTCTCGTAAGATTGCTGAGCTAGGTATCTATCCAGCGGTAGATCCACTAGATTCAACTTCTCGTATTCTTACAGCAGATATTTTAGGTGATGACCATTACAACTGTGCGCAAAGAGTAAAAGAGTTATTACAAAGATATAAGGAGCTTCAAGATATTATTGCCATCTTAGGTATGGAGGAACTATCTGAAGAAGATAAAATGGCTGTAGGGCGTGCGCGTCGTGTACAACGTTTCTTATCTCAACCATTCCACGTAGCAGAGCAGTTTACCGGTCTTAAAGGTGTGTTAGTTGATATTAAAGATACTATCAAAGGATTTAACATGATTATGGATGGAGAGCTAGATCACCTTCCAGAAAGTGCTTTCAACCTTAAAGGAACGATAGAAGAAGCTATCGAAGCAGGAGAGAAAATGCTTTCTGAAGCATAAATTAGTAAACAGTTATGGTCACAGTGATAGGTAGCTGTGATCATAAACTGAAACTAAAAATAATACGATAATGATTTTAGAAATAGTAACTCCAGAGATGACTCTTTTCAGTGGTCAAGTAGAATCGGTTTCTGTACCAGGTATTAACGGTCAGTTTCAAATGCTAGATAATCACGCACCAGTGGTGTCTCTATTGACTAGTGGTTCTATAAAAATATTTGGCAATGTTGAGTTAGATGAGTCTGTTGTTTCTCTTTTTAAGAAAGAAGATGGGACAACTAATTATGCCATTACTGGAGGTGTTTTAGAAATGAAAGATAATAAGGCAATTGTTTTAGCAGATTAATTTCTTTATTTATATAAATATTAAAAAGTCCTCATGTTTTCATGAGGACTTTTTTTATGGACTTACATCTGCAAACTAATTAAGAGTATAGTATAGCAAAAATTTAATTATAACTTCTATGTGTTTATGAGAACGGTATTATTACTTCGCTATTAAAAAATACTTTATCAAAAAAGCCTGCAATTTTTACCTTGCAAGCTTTAATTTATAGTTGATTTTGATTATCATTATTGATATATCATTTCAATAATTTAATTGATCTTTCGTTACCATTTGCTATGGCTAGATCTAAAGCTGTCTGACCGTTTATCTTCGTAGATTTATCTGCGCCTGCCTTTAATAATACTTCTATCGTATTTGCTTTTCCTAATTTTGCAGCCCACATAAGTGGCGTGTGATCGTTACAAGCTTGATTAACGTTTACTTTTTCATCAGTTAGTAAGTAATCAATTATATCGCCACTATTCATTTGTATCGCAAGTTGTAAAAAAGAAGAATTTTGAGTTCCTGCTGTTAAGCATTCATTTTTATTAGCATCGGTGATATACGCTTTTAAATCTGTTGGGCTATCATTTTTTAAAGCTATAGTCATTTCTCGAGTTAAATCTTGAGCAGTGGCTGTTCCAGCTACAATTAAAGCGAGGATTAAAAGAACTTTTTTCATCATTATTAAGTTTTAAGATATGCTAATATAACACTATCGTTTAAAATCTTTTAAAAATTCATCTACAGATTTGAAGAGTTTACTCATTGAATTACCTGTCGTTCAAATGTAAAATTGTTAATGCAAAGCTTTGAAATGTAAATTTTCTATATTTCTTATTTAATCACAAATTCTCAAGTATCTTAAACAAATCAATGTGATATCCTTATTTTTGGATGAACACTAAAGTAAGGTTTAATGAAGTGGAGTTTATTAATTATCGCGATATGTGTGTTATTCTCTAGTTGTGAAGAACAAAAGGAGTTGAGTTCTTTAAACCCAACTAATTGGTCTAAAAGAGCTATTGATATAACCGCTCTAGACTCTTTAGAATATGGTAAGTCTTATCTTTCTGTATATTCTCAAATTTATAACCGTACAGAACACGTCAAAAGTAATTTGACTACAACCGTAAGTATGAGAAATAAAAGTGAAACAGATACTATTTATTTACTAAGAGCAGAGTATTTTGATACTAAAGGTGTTTCTTTGAGAAATTATTTTAATCAAACTATTTATCTCGCGCCTTTAGAAACTACTGAAATAATAATTGAAGAGCTAGATATTTCTGGTGGAACAGGATCTAATTTTATCATAGAATGGAAAACGCCTCCCAATTGTCCAGAACCTTTATTTGAAGGAATTATGACATCAACTATGGGGCAACAAGGTATCTCGTTTACAACAAAAGCCGAGAGAATAGATTAACTATGGTTAAAATTCTAACTACTATATTCTTTGTTTTTGCAGTAATAGATCCCATAGGGTCTATTCCTGTATATCTGGAAGCGACTAAAGAATTTGATCTTGCCCATAGAAATAAAATTGCCATACGCGCCTCGGTAATTGCTTTCTTGATCTTGCTATTTTTTATAGTCATAGGTCAGCTCATTTTAGAAGGCATGTCAGTTTCTTTAGATGCATTTCAAATTTCAGGCGGTGTAATTCTATTTCTTTTTGCGCTTACAATGATCTTTGGCGATGGGAAACCGGAGATTGAGAAAAATAGAATAACAGATTACAAGCATGTTACCATATTTCCTATAGCAATACCATCTATCGCATCTCCAGGAGCAATAATGGCGGTAGTTTTATTAACTGATAATCATATTTATACCATTGAGCAACAATCAATCACAACAGCTATAGTACTTTTAGTCATAGGGCTAACCTGTGGGATATTGTTAGCTGCAAACCATTTGCAAAAAATGATAGGTAGCTATGGAATTACTGTGATAAGTAAAATCATGGGATTGATACTGGCATCTTATGCAGTTCAAAGTATTTTGAGCGGTATAAGTAATTACTTTTCAAACCTTTAGATATCAAAATCTTTTCAGTACAAGCACCATGCAATATTTACTAACTTAAAGACGCATTATTGATATAAGGTCATATGTTTTTAAGGTAAGAATTTATTAAATCTTATTTTTGTGTTATGCTTCCAGATAAACTTCAGGCTCTTATAGGTATGCGTCACTTTTCAGGAAGTTTGCGCTCATTAAAGGTATCTCAACATAAAGTCGACTTTTCATCAAATGATTACTTAGGTTTTTCAAAGCTTCCATTACCTAGCACATCAGACTCAAACGGTGCGACAGGCAGCCGGCTTTTATCTGGCCATACTGAGCTGCATAGCCATGTAGAAAATCAAATAGCTCAATTTCATAATACACCAGCAGCGTTATTATTTAATTCTGGATATGACGCAAATATTGGCCTAATTCCAGCACTCACAGATCGTACAGATTTGATTCTTTTTGACGCATTAGTTCATGCTAGTCTTAGAGATGGAATTCAGCTTTCTAAGGCAAAGTCACTTAAATTCCGTCATAATGATTTAGCGCATTTAGAAATTTTACTCTCTAAATTTAGTGATGCAGACCAGAGAGAGGTATATGTGATTACAGAGTCTGTATTTTCTATGGATGGTGACATGCCGCAATTAGAGAGTATGATAAAGTTGATTAATAAATATAACAACGTACATCTTATTCTCGACGAGGCTCACGCACTAGGTGTTATTGGAAACAATGGAGAAGGACTCGCTCAAAAACTGCATTTAGAAAACGATATTTTTGCTCGAGTAGTAACCTATGGTAAAGCTATGGGCGCACATGGAGCAGCTGTTTTAGGAAGCTCAGATTTAAAAGAGTACCTAATTAATTTTGCGCGCAGTTTTATTTATACTACTGCACTGCCACAGCACGCGTTACTTTGTATTTCAAATGCTTATCGAGTCTTGTTAGAAGATCAAAAACCTGTTGAACAATTACATGATAACATTGCATTATTCAATAAACTGGTCCTACAAAATGGATTGAGATTACGCTTTCGCGAAAGCGAGACCGCAATACAAATATGTACTATTTCTAGTAATGAGAAAGTAAAAAAAGTGGCGTCAGTACTTCAAAAGGAAGGTTATGATGTTAGAGCTATACTATCTCCTACCGTCCTAAAAGGCGAAGAGCGCCTGCGTATGTGCTTACACAGTTTTAATACAAAAGAAGAAATAACACTAATGCTAGAATTGCTTGCAATAACGTTACAAAGACTATGAGTAAATTTAGAACGATTGCAGTATTTTCCTATCCTGCTGAGGCTGTTGTAGTAAAAGGAAAATTAGAAAGTGAGCAAGTACAAGTTTTTTTAAAAGACGAATTTACTGTGGCTACAGACCCTTTTGCAACAAATGCAATAGGTGGAGTGAAAATGCAAGTTTATAAAGAAGATTTTATAAAAGCCATGGGGATTTTAGAAACCTCAAATCCAGATCTCGTTAAGTATCGAGTAGAATATGTTAAATGCCCTAATTGTCATAAAAGAAAGGCAAGAGAGTTAAGTGATATAGAAACAGCACGTACTTTTGCAGAAAAGATTAAGGCAATCGCATTAAGTATTTTACCTTTTTCCAGTTCATATAATTATCAATGTGTGAACTGCAATACAAAATTTGATATAGATGAGTGATATTTTTATAACCGGTATAGGTACAGATGTAGGTAAAACAATCGCAGCTGCAATTGTTACACAAGCACTGCAAGCAGATTACTGGAAACCTATTCAAAGTGGGCTAGAAGAAACAGATAAAGTTACTGTCTCTAGCTTAGTAAGTAATAGTAAAACAATTATACATCCAGAGTCCTACCGATTAAAGACGCCTATGAGTCCTCATAAAGCTGCAGAGATTGATGGGGTGACTATAGAGCTAGATAAGATTATAAGGCCTCAAACTTCAAATAAACTTGTAGTGGAAGGTGCAGGTGGATTATTAGTACCTATTAATGATAATAACACTATAGTTGATTTAATTACTCCTGAAGATCATGTTGTTTTAGTAAGCGCTGGCTATTTAGGAAGTATTAATCACACTTTAATGAGTGCAGAATTACTTAAAGCGCGTGGTCTCAATTGTGTAGGTATTATTTATAATCATGTAGATCTCGACGGTACTATAGAGATTATTGAAAAAATGTCTGGACTACCTACTTTAGGTCACATAAACCGTGAAGATCACATTGATGTTACTGTGATCAATAACTATGCTTTGCAATTTCAAAATGCGCTAGAATCTCTATGAGTAAAGAAAAGATTCTCAAGAACGATCAAAAGTATATTTGGCATCCCTTAACCCAGCATAAAAACGCTGCTGAGCCACTTGCTATTTCTCATGCTTCAGGAAACTATTTATTCGATTTTGACGGTAATAAATATTTTGATGGTATTTCTAGCTGGTACACTTGTAGCTACGGTCATACAAACCCTAAACTAACTACCGCTCTTAAAAACCAAGTAGATCAATTACATCATGTGGTTTTTGCAGGAATGACACATGAACCAGCTGCTATGTTAAGCGAGAAATTGATCGCTATTTTACCAAATAACCAGCAGAAGTTGTTCTTTTCAGAGAATGGATCTACTAGCGTAGAGATTGCCCTTAAAATGGCTTTTCAATATCATTTTAATCAAGGAGAAAAGCGCAACGTTGTTGTAGCGCTTGATAATGGTTTTCATGGAGATACTTTTGGAGCTATGAGCGCTAGTAGCTTGTCAGTGTATAATGGACCATTTGAAGATTTCTTTATTGATGTAATACGTATTCCTGCTCCTACTAAAGATAATCTTGAACAAATATTACAAGGTGTGACCTCCATTTTAGAGGAACATGAAGTGTCTAGTTTTATTTATGAACCACTAGTTCAAGGAGCGGCAGCTATGCAACTTAATGATGCAGAATCTTTATGTCAAGTAATTAATAAGTTCCAGCAGCATGGAGTTATCGCTATTGCAGACGAGGTAATGACCGGTTTTGGTAAAACAGGAACTAATTTTGCAAGTGATCAAATAGGTGCAAAACCTGATATCATTTGTCTTTCTAAAGCCCTTACTGGAGGAATTATGCCTATGGCCATAACCTCATGCACACAAAAAATATTTGATGCTTTTTATGACGAGCAGCTAGCTAAAGGTCTTTTTCATGGACATACTTATTCAGGTAATCCTTTAGGTTGTGTCGTTGCAAGTGCTGCAATTGATTTGTTAACTTCCTCAGATATCCAAAAACGCATTCAAGAAATATCAAATTGGAATAAAGACTTTGCAAATCAAATCGAGAATCATCATAAGGTAGCCGATGTGAGATCAATAGGCGTTATTCTAGCTATAGATCTAGCTATAGAAATGGAACGTTATGGTAATAAGCGTAATGAAATTTTTCAATGGTTCTGGAAACAAGGCATGTTCCTAAGGCCTTTAGGGAAAACGATTTACATCGTTCCTCCATTTACTAGTACTAAAGAAGAAATGAATGATGTCTATATATTGCTTTTAAAATTTTTGACTGAATTCAACTGAGAGTTGCAGTTAGTATAAATTTGAATCGATTCTTTCAAGTTAAATAAAGAAAGTTTGAGAAGGAGTAAATTTCTATTTCACTTCAAATTTACAAGTAAAATCAAACGATTTTCTAGAAGAGGTAAATAGCTAATATTACTAGATTATTATAGGAATCTAGTCATGTTCTTCGCATTTTTGCAGCTTTAAAAATAACTGTTGGAAAAGCCTATTTACATTAACGATGCGTCTGTAGTAGCTGCTGTGAAATCATTTTATGATGCGCAGCAACAGACCTATTTTGAACAGTCTAATGGTTCTTGGATCAGCCGTATTTGTTCACAGAATACTGTATTGTTAGATACCCTAATTTCCGAAAATAAAAATTTCCAACACTTAGATAGAAGCGTACAATTAGCTCTTCTATGTTCACGATCATTAAAGCGTGTAGATAAGAGAACCGCGGTAAACATAGGCTCTAGTCGTGGTGCCACTGCATTATGGGAAAAGAATTATGACCGCTTTCGCGAAAGCGGAACAGCTCCAACTACCTCGTCACCACTTACTACGTTAGGCAATATTTCAAGTTGGGTTGCTCAAGATCTAAGTTTACAAGGTACAGCATTTTCCCATAGTATTACTTGTGCGACAGCTTCTCATTCTATTTTAAATGCTATTGCTTGGCTACAAAGTGGCATGACTCAAAGCATGATCGCAGGTGGAAGTGAAGCACCTCTAACAGATTTTACGATTTCTCAAATGAAAGCCTTGAGGATTTATTCTCGTGAAAACGACACCATACCTTGTAAGGCACTTGACGTAGATAAAAATCATAATTCTATGATTTTAGGTGAAGCTGCAGCTTTATTTCTACTTTCTCTTAAGTCAGAAAAAAGTTTAGCCAAAATAGTAGGATATGGGAGCGCCATAGAACAATTAAATAGTGCGACATCCGTGACTGAGTCAGGAGAAAGTCTACAAGAATCTATGAGGCAAGCGATAAAGGATCATAAATCAGAAGAAATAGACGTTATTATTACTCATGCTCCTGGAACGATCAAGGGTGATCTTGCAGAGTATCGAGCGATTAAGGCAGTTTTTGGGAAGAAGCATCCTCATCTATGTAACAATAAATGGCAATTAGGGCATACCCTAGGTGCAAGCAGTGCTTTAAATCTAGCCATGGCTATAGAAATGCTTCAAACAGAAACTATTTTTAAAGTTCCCTTTTTAAAAGAATCCTTTTTAAATCCGCGTAATGAACAACGTGTTCCGCAACGTATTTTAATTAACGCCACTGGTTTTGGTGGTAATGCGGTAAGCTTACTTGTTGAAAAATAAGACGCTATATCTTTATACTTTACTCACTATTATTATAGTTTAAGAATCCCTACATTTACTTTTTAATTGCACAATATTATTATGAGACATAACTGGACCAAAGAAGAAGTTTTAGAAGTTTATAACAGACCTATTATGAATTTGTTATATGATGCAGCTACGGTTCATAGAGAATTTCACAACCCTAATCAAGTGCAGGTTTCTACGCTTCTTTCAATTAAAACTGGCGGTTGTCCAGAAGATTGTGGTTACTGTCCACAAGCGGCGCGTTATCATACTGATATCGAAGGTAATGACCTGATGTCTGTACAACAAGTTAAGGCACAAGCTCTAAGAGCAAAGTCTAGCGGTAGTTCTCGTGTGTGTATGGGAGCAGCCTGGAGAAACGTTAAAGACGGACCAGAATTCGATCAAGTTCTTGAAATGGTACGTACCATAAATAAACTTGACATGGAAGTGTGTTGTACTTTAGGTATGATTACTGAAAACCAAGCGCAACGTCTTGCAGAGGCTGGATTATACGCATATAATCATAATCTAGATAGTTCTGAAGAGTATTACAAAGAAGTTATTTCTACACGTGGTTATCAAGATCGTCTAGATACCATTGATAATGTACGTAAGACTAATGTTACTGTTTGTAGCGGTGGGATTATAGGAATGGGAGAAAATGTAGAAGATCGTGCTGGAATGCTAGTTGCGCTTGCAAGTTTAAGCCCGCAACCAGAAAGTACTCCTATCAATGCGCTTGTTGCTGTAGAAGGAACTCCTCTAGAAGAACAACAACCTGTCTCTATTTGGGAAATGGTACGTATGGTAGCCACTACTCGTATTGTTATGCCTCAAACTCAAGTAAGATTAAGCGCAGGAAGAACTGACATGAGTAGAGAAGGACAAGCTATGTGCTTCTTTGCTGGTGCAAACTCTATTTTTGCCGGTGATAAATTACTTACTACACCTAATCCAGATGTAAATGAAGACATGAAAATGTTTGAATTACTAGGTTTAGAACCTATGAAACCATTTGTAAAAAAGGCACAGCCAGAAACTGTTGAGGCTCAATATTCTGAATATAAGTCGCTAGGTGAGAAGCCTAAGTGGACGCGACCAGAACATAAAATTGAGCGCAATGAACAAGCAAAACAAGCTGCCAAAGCCGTTAAAGCATAGTTAAACAAAGAAGATTATCTCATTGTTTTTATAGGTTTGCAAATTGCTTATGCCATTAAATCTTGAACAAATACCAAGGGTTACCTCTATTAGTAAAGATGATTTTATAAAAAATTATCTCAAGCCACAGCGTCCTGTCGTGATTGAAAAATTAACTAAGGACTGGCCTGCCTATGAAAAATGGAATCTAGATTATATTAATAAAGTTGCTGGAGATAAAACAGTACCATTGTATGATGATCGTCCTGTAAAGCATGATGAAGGGTTTAATCAGGCTCATGCCGAAATGAAAATGGAGGATTACATAAAACTCCTTAAGGAAAAACCTACTAACTTCAGGATATTTCTTTACAATATCCTGAAAGAAGTACCAGTACTACAGTCAGACTTTAAGTTTCCAAAGTTGGGTATGCGCCTTATAAAAGGTTTACCTATGATGTTCTTTGGCGGTACTGATTCTAGAGTTTTTATGCATTATGATATTGACTTTACTAATATTTTGCATTTTCATTTTAATGGTAAGAAAAGGTGTGTAATATTCCCGCCAGATCAATCAAAGTTTTTATATCGCGTGCCGCATGCTCTTATAGCTAGAGAAGATATAGATTTTTCTAATCCAGATCTTGAGAAGTGGCCAGCCTTAAAACAAGCTAAAGGTTACGTATGCGAGCTCAACCATGGTGAAATGCTGTACATGCCTGAAGGTTACTGGCATTATATGCATTACTTAACTCCTGGTTTTTCTATAAGTTTAAGGTCTTACCCTCGTAAGATTAAGAACCTAGGAAAGGCGTTATATAATTTGCTATTTATGCGCCATTACGATAATTTTATGCGCAAACGTAAGGGTCAAGACTGGATCGATTATAAAAATGATCAGGCTATAATTAAAACCCATAAAAATTTAAATATTAAGGAATAAGCTCTGTAGCTTTAGCATACACAAGGTGGCTTTCCCAGCCTCGATAAAGTAAATAGTCAGCTAGTTTTTTACGTTTTTTGTACTTATCTGTTTCTTTAGTGAGTTGTAGTAACCGCTTTCGCGAAAGCGTATCAAAAACCATCACATAATCACTTTCAGATATCTCTTTAAGTCCGGCTTTTATAGTACGATCATTGAGTCCCTTCATTTTGAGTTCCCGTACGATACGATTTTTCCCCCATTTTTTAATTCGGAATTTTCCTCTAGCAAAAGCTTCGGCATATCGAGTTTCATTTAAAAATTTATGCTGAATGAGATGCGGTATGATCTCATTTATTGCTAGTTCGATCATACCCATACTTTTAAGTTTGTCTACTACTTCTTTATGACACCTTTCTTGATAAGCACAATATCGCTCGATAGCGCGAGTAGCTTCTTCTACAGTAAAGGATTCTTGTGGCATAATTTTATTGTGCTACTTCCCACTCTTTTCTGGTAATAGAAAAAATATCAAATACATTTTGACCTAATCCAGGAACTTGTTTTTCAAATTTCATTGAATTATTGCGAGCTACTTTTGCACTTCCTTCATTTTCTACATGAACCATGGAAAGAATGTTAGAATTAAAATGCTTATCATATTCATTTATAAACCCAAAGTTTTTAGCAAAGATGGCTGCTTCTGTAGCATAACCTTTATGCCAGTGCTGAGGTAAGAAAGAATAGCCTACTTCTAGTCTTTTCTCCTCTTCTATATCTTGAACAAGCAAGCCGCATTTACCTACCATTTCTCCTGTAGATTTGAGAATCACGGCATTCAGTCCACCACGATCTTCTTCATACCTTGCCAGACATTTTTCAAACCAGAATTCACATAGCTCTTGTTCACTTTTAGTCTCGTCCAGCCATAAATATTTATAGATGTTTTTCATCTTAAAAAAAGGCAGCCATGTGTCAAAGTCAGCTTTATCAACCGGTCGAAATGATAGTCGTTCTGTTTCTTGATTAGTGAGTAGGTATTTCATCATTTTACATGATTAAGAAATCAACCTCACCACATCCTTAGCAAAATAACTAGCAATTAAATCGGCGCCAGCTCTTTTGATGGCAGTTACTTGTTCCATCATTACTGCATCGTGATTTAACCAGCCTTTTTCGGCTGCAGCTTTGAGCATGGCATATTCTCCACTAACTTGGTACACACTTACAGGAACATCTACTTCGTTTTTAATATCTCTTACGATATCTAGATAACATAATCCTGGTTTTACCATAACAATATCAGCTCCTTCATCGATGTCCATTAAGGTCTCTTTAATAGCTTCATTACGGTTTGAAGGATCCATTTGATAGGTTTTTTTATCACCAAATCCTGGTGCACTATCCAAGGCATCT
>NZ_MAAX01000044.1 GCF_002162835.1 Nonlabens dokdonensis | reverse complement strand
AGGACGCTTTAATTTAGGCGTTCTGTCCCATGGCGTCGGGAAATCTCTTAGTAGAATCGGACCTTTAGGAAAACCGTGAAAGTCTAGAAACTTCTCTAGATACTTGTATAAATTCCATGGACTGTTACTTAAATAGAACATGGGGTTTTGATCTTTTGAAGACGCACCACGATGCAAAAGTTGGTAAAAACTAGCGGCACCTTTCAGTGGCAGTCTGCGATCGTAATTTTTAAAGAAGGTATTGAATGCGACACGCAGTTTGAGAAAACTGGTCACACCAGTATGCATTATAGTATCGTCTATGTCGCTTATCACACCATACGCTGCCTCAGAATAAGGCACTAAAGTCTCTCCAGTGAACTTATTGATCTTGATGCGTTTTTGTCGTTTCGCTTTCGCAAAAGCAGCATTATCTTCAATAAAACTGACTGTAAGGAGTAAGTATCCTTCTTTATCAGTAAGATCGTGCAAGTTGAAATCGGTTGCGATATTAAAAAGAAAATAGCCTTCATGGTCTGCTTTCAC
The DNA here is from genome assembly GCF_002162835.1 of Nonlabens dokdonensis. Lineage (GTDB taxonomy): Bacteria > Bacteroidota > Bacteroidia > Flavobacteriales > Flavobacteriaceae > Nonlabens > Nonlabens dokdonensis_B. Next base: position 12,837 of record NZ_MAAX01000044.1, on the reverse strand, counting down.
CTCAAAAAATTTACCGTTAGGTAAGGTCAGTTTTACCTGAGCATTTCTTATCTCATCGGTCTTAAACGTACGCCATGTATTGCGCAAGGTTTGATACAAGGTTTGCTGCTCATAATGTTTTAATGGCTGGTCTTCAAGAGCGCGGCCTCTTACATAAAGATGACTTTCACCACTGTAAGTACGGTAAATATCGAGTATCCAAGGATCACGTTTAAAAATTGCCATGATGTGAAAATAATAGATTTATGCGAACTGACTTTAAGAATGCCTGTTTTTTAAGAGCTAACGACTTAGTTTTTGGTTCTTAACTGACGTAATGCATACCATATCGCCATTAAAAATAAAAAGCCGAACCATATAAAACTACGGTTGCGCTCACCATCGGCAATTTTATAACCTATGATGCATAGACTGATAACGCACATAGCGATAAGGAGTTTATAAAACCATTTTGGGATCATGTGATTAGGTGAAATTTAATGGTTAAAAGAGAAAACTGAAAACTTAATCCATTCATAAAAATACTAATAAGAACTCAATTCTAGTTTTTTACCTTTTAATAATCGCTCTTCTTCTGGAAGAATCTCCATGTTATCCCAGATTCCGGTTTCTAGAGTTTGAGCATATTCATTAGGCAACTGGTTTTTTCTCATCTCCTCTATTGCAGTTGCATGGTTGTAAGAAAGTGGAATGTGCTGGTATTCTAACCCATTAGCATCGTCTATGATCATTGCCCAGGTGTGTAAATTACCATCATTTGCAGGCATTCCTATCACGCCTGGATTAAGCCATAACTGATTTACGTTTTGATCTACAAACGGCAAACCGCAATGTCCAGCGATGATAACTTCAACATCTAGAGCGTCCAGACTAGCTTGTTTTTTTTCCCAGTCTGTAGATTTGAAGATGAACTGAGAAACGTGATCGTAACTTCCGTGTACTACTCCTACTTTTTTCCCAGCATAATTGAATGTTATATGATCGGGCAATGTTTTAAAGTACTCTTTTGAGCTGGTGTGTAAGTTCGCTTTCGCGAAAGCGTACCATATCTCACTAAAATTATCACAACGAGAGCCTTGAGTAAAATCACAACCACAATCATCTTGATCGTCTCGCAACTGAATTTCTACATTACCCAAAATACTGTTTGCGTCCCAATTTTTGAATAGATCTAGCGTTTCTTGTGGCTGACCACAATAACCTATAATATCACCTGTGCAAATACAATTTCCTGGTGCGATACCATGTTGCTGGGCTACTTGCATCAAGCTTTGTAAAGCTTGTAAATTGCTGTAAACACCTCCAAAAAGAAGCATTTTTCCCGTCTTACGACCTAAATCTATGATCTTTTTATCCATGCTGGTAGTAAGAATAAAAGGAAGCTAAAGCAGATTCCATAAACGTTGATCCATAAAAGTGATGCATATTTTCCTGCGGTAAAAATAAGTTGTGACGGAAACCACTCAAAAACGAGCAATATTCCAAAAAATAAACCGCAACATACGGATAAAAAATAACTGCTTTGTGGTACTTTTCTTTTCCATAACATAAAAACTGGCGTGAGACCTATGACCATGGTACCACTTATGGTGGTCGCACTAAGGATTTCGGCATCTAGGAATACAGGAATAGTTCCTAGAACTGCAACAAGAATCATCATTAATCTACCGAAAGAAACTGTTTTTCCTAGATTTAAATCGATCGTAAGCATTTTTGAAAAGCTAGAAAATGTACTATCTAAAGTACTTGCTGCGCTGGTGATCATAATAAAATTGATAATGAGCAACAGAACTACTCCAAGTTTTTTTGCCACCTCAACAGCTGCCTGACCTTGTAATCCAGATTGTTGTGCATACACACCGACCAAACTAAATAGAACAATACAAATACCGCCTAAAACTGCTGCCCATAAAAAGCTCTTGCGAGTGATTTTAGGACTTGTTATAAAACCACGATCAGTTAACACTGGATCGTGGAATGGGTAGCTAAAACTTTGTAAAATTGCCGCAAAGAAGAGATTCAGACCTAATTCCATGGACCAAGTTCCAGAAGTGATCATTTCTCCAGCGTTAACTTCTGGTTCATTGAAAATCACTCCTAAAATGATGATGAGTAAGATTGAAAAAAGCACCATCTGAATCACATCTGTAAAAATGGAACTGCTCAATCCGCCTTTTAAGGTATAAGCTAATGTCATTAAAGTAAAAACGACAAGAGCTGCGTAATAAGCGGTAGTTCCCATTTCTCCGAAGTAAGTCCCGATAACCATAGTATTAGACCAAACTTCATTAAACAGTCTAAAACTGATCAAAATAGAAAATAAACCAACAGCTCTTTTACCATATTTATCGGTTAAAAAATGATGAATACTAGTGAAATTACCTTGTGTTCTTAATTGGTATATAATAATACCTGCCACCGCAAAAGAAAGGTAATAACCTGCATAAGCCACACCACCGACTAGACCGAATTCCAATCCCAAGTTGGCAGCATTGGTAATACTTTTGGCGAAGATCCAAGATATGATCAAACTTCCAGTAAGCATTACCATATTGGGTTGCTTACCACGATGCTCTGCCTTAAAGAATGTAGCAACATCTTTTGCATATGGCGCTAGTATGAAAAAGATCACACTACTCGCTATAATCAGTAACCATTGTAAGGTTGATGTTTGGGTTAGGAAATCCAAGTTTAAATTTAAGTTTAAGTTTAAGTTTAAGTTTAAGTTTAAAAAAATGTCAATTTGAGCGCAGTCAAGAATGGTTTAATGAAATATTTTTCAGTTTACACATTCTATATTTATTGATTGATATTTAATATTCAAACTCTTATCAAATTTATTTTCAATTTATGTTCGAGTTAAACTCAAGTTCAAATTCGTTTTCATCTACTCATCCCACCAAACTGGCACATTGATATCATTATCATTTGTGGCGCTTGCAGCGACATTGTAATTATCAGCATTAAGTGATGCTTCCTCTGCAGGATAAGGCATTCTTACAGGAATGAGATCATTATTAAAACTAGCCGAAATAGTTTTCAATTCAGGAAATCCAGTTCTTCTATACTCGATCCATCCTTCATAACCGTTGATGACACTAGCGATCCATTTTTGAGTTATAATTTGCTCAATAGGATCGTTACCGTTTGCACCATAAGCCGCATCTGTTGTTAAGTAGTTTGCTGGTAATTCTGTATTCCAGTATTCATGTGCTTGCGTTACTCCTGCTTCATACAATTGTTGTGCTGGTGCAGTGATCAACCCTTTTTCTGCCGCCTCGGCAAGTAAAAAGTTGGTTTCCCATGCCGTCATGTAATTAGCATCTAACATTCCTGTGTTTTCTCTGAAAATAGTCCCTGCAAGAGAATAATCTGCTAGAGTGACGGAAGTAGATGATGCATCGATACCGTTTAATAAACCTTCAAAATCATCTCCATTAGAATTATTACCTCTAGGTCTAAAAAGTACATTGATACGCGCATCGTTTAAATCCTCAAGAACCTCTTCCATGGTTTCACTCATGACGAAGTTGTTGAAATCTCCTGCTCTCAATCGCGCCATACGGAAGTTGTTAGGCTCACTATCAGAAAAATTAAACACCGCATTTTGATCATTTAAAGCAATGTAATTTTGATCATCAAACAAAGTCTGCAGTCTAGCATTTACGTTCTCTTTTTCTGAAATGCGCATCAGTGCTTTTATCTTTAAACTATTAGCAAAACGTACCCAAGCAGTCAAATCGCCATTAAAAAGCACATCACCTTCTAAAGCAATAGAACCATTGTAATTTTCTATAGCTGCAATTCCTTGATCTAGATTATCTAAAATTCCGCCTGGTTGTAAATAGATATCTTCTTGAAGATCATACTTAGGCTCTACAATTCCGTCCAGTCCACGGAAAGCTTCCGAATAAGGAACATCACCAAAAATATCTGTCAATCCAGCGGTCATATAAGCTTTAAAAATCAAAGCAGGACCTTCATAAACTGCAAATGCTGGAGTTTCTTGGGCTTGATCAATGATGATTTGATTATCTCTCAAATTAGTATAAAAAATAGGCCACGGATTTCCACCTAATTGCGGACTTTTTAATGCATGTCTATCGAACAAATTGAAGTCTAACGCTGTCATATGCTGACTTAACAAGCCACCAGCGACAAAACCTTCATAAGACATTTCTTCTCCATAATTGTAGATCACCTGTCTTAAAAGCAAACTAGGCTGCACGCTTACTGGAGCATTAGGATTAGTATTTATTTCTTCAAAATCGTTAGTGCAAGAAGATATTGCGATGCCTAAACATGCAAAGAGCAATATGTATTTATATATTATTTTCATTTGTATAATTCTTATGGTAAAAGTTTAAGTTGAAGCTTAAACTTAGGTTTAAACTTGTTTTTAAAATGTAATTCCCGCTTTAATTCCTATGCTCCTAGTACTAGCGTAAGACATATCTTCTACTCCACCTACAAAACCTTGTCCTTGAACAGCCAATTGTTCTGGATCAAAATGTGGAATCTCACTAAAGGCAAATAAATTTCTTCCTATAAGTGAAACTCTCATTTCTGCGCCGTCATTGAATAAACCCAAAGCTCCTTCATTTAAACTAAAACTATAACCAACTGAAAACTGACGTAGCTTTAAATAACTCGCATCATAAACATTGTTCTCTTCATGATTACGATCATAAAACTGACGGTAATAACTTTCTGCACTTACAGCGGTAGTATTTTGTACGTAAACAGGATTTGCTTCTGTTCCTGTGTTGATGACACCGTTTGCAACTATTCCTGCATCCGGTCTGTTTGCTGTATCATTTAATTGTCCACCTACGGCTCCTAAGGCTAATGTTCTTGAAACGATAATTCCGCCTTGTCGCCAGTCTAGTAGGAAGGATGCATCCCAGTTTTTATACCTAAAACTATTATTGAACCCCATAGTGAAATCTGCATTGTAGTTTCCTAGTTTTCTCAATTCAGGATCTGCGATAAAACGTCCTTCTGGAGTAAGTACAAACTCACCATCTTCATTTCTTAAATAGCCAGTACCATATAGGTCTCCTATCCTGCCGCCTTCTTCTACTTGGTGCCATACGGTTTGATCTTGACTATCGTACACTCTAGAATAAGCTAATGTTAAACGTCCATCTTCTTGAGGTAAATCTTCTACAATCGCTCTGTTAGAAGCAAAGTTTACGGTAGAACTCCATTCAAAATTTTCTGTTCTTACAGGAATGGTATTTAAAACGATTTCTACTCCTTGATTTCTCACCGCACCAGCATTCACTACTTGCTGGCTAAATCCAGATGCAATACCTATAGGAAGTGACAAAATTTGATCTTCAGTCAATGCATTGTAATACGTAAAATCTAAATTAATGCGTTGCTTTAAAAAGCGAATATCAAACCCTAATTCCACACTAGAAGTAGTTTCTGGTCTTAGGTTTTGGTTAGGAATAAAATCTTGATTTGAAAAAGTAGGTTGTGAATTTACATTCACCTGCGAGATAAATGTTCCTTGCGTTTGGTAGGGATCAGTATCATTACCTACTTGTGCATAACTAGCTCTAATTTTGGCAAAGTCAATTTCCTTCGGTAATGAAACCACGTTACTCAAGATAAAGCTTGAAGAAATAGAAGGATAAAAGAAAGACGTATTATCTGCGCTAAAAGGTGTTGCCAGCGCACTGGACCAGTCGTTACGAGCAGTAACATCTAGATAAAGGAAGTTTTTGTATCCCGCTTTCGCGAAAGCGTACAAACTGTTAATTCTTTTCTCACTTCTAAAACCGAAACTCTCAATAGGACTTGCGGCATTATTTAAGGAGAAAATTCCAGGCTGCGCAAGACTTGTAGTTTGCACCTGCGTTGTAGAAGCTGTTTGATTGAGCCTATTTCCACCAGCTCTGGCCTCAAAATTCACATCGCCCAACTGCTTTTTATAGGTAAGCAAGAAATCTGTGTTGATCTCTCTGTAAAACACATCATGCTCTGCATAAGCGCCATTTCTAAAACGGTTGGTAGAAAAATTACGTATGAATCGGCGTTTCTCATTACTGTAATCCATTCCTGTTCTAATCGATGCAGTAAGTTCTGGTGTCAGCTTTCGCGAAAGCGAGACATTTCCAAACAATCGATCGCGACCAAAACTGTTGCGATTTTCTTGCAGTATGAAATAAGGGTTATCAAAGAACGTATAATTAAAAGAATACTGTTGCACGCCTTCTAATCCAGGCTGCCAGTAATTTCTCAAGTTATCAATATTTAAAGATCGTGGTCCCCAAGCTACAAGTGAATAGTTCACATTTTCACTACCATAACCATTTGATGGTCTGTTTCCAGATTCACTATTCACATAGTTAATACTGGCTCTAATTTTAGTCTTATCGTTGGGTGTAAAGTTTAATTTTGCAGCAACAGTCTGTCTATTGAGATCAACTCCTGGAATAATACTTTCACTACGCAAATCTGTAAAGCTTAATCGGTAATCACCCTTTTCAAAACCATCGGTAATAGCGATATTATTGATAAATGTGTGACCAGTGTTATAGAAATCCTTCAGGTTATCTGGATTGCTACGAAAGGCTGTAGGTGTAATAGGTAAACCGCTATATAATGAGGTATCTCCACCACGCACCACGGTACCATCTGGTAAAGTCACTGGACTATCAAATTGTGGTATTAAAATTCCTTGGTCCAATCGTGGTCCCCAAGAATAGGTAATGTTATCACTAACGCCACCGCCTAAACCATCGACAAATTCAAAAACGCCACCTTGACCTTGACCGTATTCATTTTGAAATTCTGGCAATTTGAATGCTGTGTCTACAAAGAAACTGGTGTTGTAGGATATCCCAAGACCTTTTTGTTTGCCACCGTTTTTAGTTTCAATAATGATCGCACCATTTGCTGCACGAGTTCCATAAAGAGCTGCTGCGGCAGGACCTTTAAGAACCGATACACTTTCTATGTCGTCTTGATTCACTTCTCCAGCACCATTTCCAAAATCTACTTCCTGAAAACCTGCTGCGGCTTCATTAGAGAAGTTAAACACCGTATTGTTATTTATAGGCGTTCCATCTACAATAAATAGCGGATTGTTATTTGAAAAACTGGCCTCACCACGAATGGTAATTCTTGAAGAAGAGCCAACACCAGTTGCACCAGGTGTTACAGTAATTCCAGCTACCTTACCTTGAAGGTTATCCAGCAGATTGACCGATTTTACCTCTTGAATTTGTTCTGTATCTAGCGTTTGAACGGCATAACCTAGTTCTCTTTCTTGGCGCTTCACACCTAATGCTGTAACAATAACCTCATCTAGTGAGTCGCCTTCTTCGAGAGTAATATTTATAACAGTTTCATTCTTAACTGGAACGCTCGCGGTTTGATAACCTATGAAAGACACTACTAATGTTGCGTTATCTGCTACAGTAATTGTATAGTTACCGGAGCCGTCTGTGGTTGTACCGTTTTGAGTGCCTTTCTCTGCAACGTTTGCAAAAGGTATGGGATCGCCAGCGCTATCGCTGACTTTTCCTGTAATAGAAATTTGAGCTGCTCCCATAATACCGCATAGGAGTAGCATGACTAGAGTAATTCTCTTCATGAAATAAAATAAAAAATGATTGAAATGCCTTAAAGGCTTGAGCTTTGATAATTAAGCTGCCTTTGGCGATCCTTTATTCAAAGGAAGAAGAGAAATAACAGAGATTGTCTTCTTATGAAAGTATTGGTAATGAGTTTGCTTTCGCGAAAGCGTACTTAAAAGTAATCTTATAATGGAACGATGAGCATCTTTTCCAGAAAGAAAATCTTCAAGATCTTGCTCTGTATCAAGATCTGCTAGAGGTTCTAAAACTTCTAATTCTTGATTTTGAGCAGTAATGTATCGATTAAAAGCAACTGCTAAATGAGAAGACTGCCATGGCAATCCTTGAAATGCCGATGCATCAAAATTTTTCTTGTGCAAGGCGATAAGGTAAAGACCACCATCTAAGGATTTTCCCTTAGCTGCTTTACCCTTGTTGAGAGCTTCGGCAGCATCTTGAATCAATTTTATTGTAAGTAAAGGCGTGTCGTTTCCTAAACAAACAATAGAATCATAGCCTTTATCAAAAACATCTTGAATACTATTAGTAAACCTAGTACCAAATCCTACACCTCGCTGCTCAACTTCCGTAAAATGATAGAAATCATATCCAGAGGCTTTTGCAGTTCTTGTTACTTGTTTATTGAGCACATCAATTAACTCACCATTATGTGCGAGAGGCTTATGTAAAGCATCTGCTTTTGCAGTTTGTGCAAAAAGGAGAATAGCGGTATTTAAATGTGCGTTTTTGATCATGAGTTAAGCAACTACACCTTGACAACTGCTTCCTGCTCCAGCTGTACAGCCATAACAATGTTGAGAAATCTGAATATTACGATCGTTTAATAGATCTTCATTATAATCTTTAATGTGCTGGATTTTATTATCCACCTTTAAATCTAGCATCTGATTGAAATCACAATCGTACAACCAGCCGTCCCAAGATATAGAAATAGTATTCTTACACATCACACCTGCAACTGCAGCTGGATTGTAAGCTTCTACTAGGGCATACATGTAATCTTCATAATTCTCGCTGGCAACTAGATAATCTAAGAAACGAGCAATAGGCAAATTAGTAATCGCAAATAGGTTATGAAAATGTATTCCAAAATCTTCTAATAAAGCGGCTTTCATTTCCTTCTCCATGCTCGCCTGATCTCCTGGTAGGTAAGCGCCGCTAGGGTTATACACTAAATCTAACTTTAAATCGCTGCCTGGCATACCGTAACCACGATCATTTAGTTCTTGTAAGGCTTTGATAGACTTATCAAAAACTCCATCACCGCGCTGCTTATCAGTTTTTCCCTTAGTCCAGTGTGGCATCGAGGAGACAACATGAATATTGTGTTTTTTAAAAAAATCTGGCAAATCATAATACTTAGGATTTGCTCTTATGATTGTCAAGTTAGAACGAACGATAAAGTCTTTAATTCCAGCCTCTGCAGCTTGTTCTACAAACCATCTAAAATCTGGGTTCATCTCAGGAGCGCCACCAGTAAGGTCTAAGGTATGAGCGCCTGTTGTTTTTATGACATCTAGAATTTGTCCCATGGTCTCGCGTGTCATGATTTCTTTACGATCTGGACCTGCGTCTACGTGACAGTGTGCACATACTTGATTACACATATAACCTACATTCACTTGAAGAATTTCTAGTGTATTAGGTCTAAGTGGTAGTTCATTTATTTCTTTCAGTTTCTTTGCAAATGAAGGCAACTCGCCGTTAGAAAATGGTTCTCCATTGAGGATTTGCATTTGCTTATTAATATTTGCTAAGTCTGAATCTCTCTTTTTTAAAGAGGTTTTTGTGTTTACAGCCATTATAATGGTGTCGTTTTTTCAATTATTATAAGTACGCACAAGTGGCACTTATGGTTTGCATAAATAGTGACTATTTCTCACAAAACTGTCACTTTACATACTATGTCTCATTAATTAGGAATAATATACAAGGACATAGGATGAATTAACAACTGAGTTCATTTGCGTTTGAAATGAAGCCAGCCGTTATTATTAAATTCTGTATTCCTCTTAAGAAAATTACTATAAATTGCAATCCTTTAAATCCCAAATATCACTAACAAGGTTTGCCAGGCTCAAAATTCTAGTAATTAACTAGTATAGGAATGCTATCACTTATACAGCACCCACTCTGGAATTACTACATCTCTAATTTATTCACCTTATTCATCATTTGAACACCATGAACTAATGTAGCGCCACCTTGAATTGCTCCAGCAACATGCACAGCCTCCATCATTTCTTCTTTGGTGATTCCTCTCTTTAATCCGTCACTAGTGTAAGCATCTATACAGTAAGGGCAGTGTACTGTATGAGAAACTGCTAGAGCAATCAAAGATTTTTCTCTGGCAGTTAAAGCTCCTTCTTCAAATACTTTACCGTAGTAATCAAAAAATTTCTCTCCTAGTTCTTCACTCCAATCAGTTATTTTACCAAATTTTTTAAGATCCTTAGGATCGTAATAGGTCTTTTGCATGTTTAATTATTTAATGGGTTAAATTAACAAATATGAATTATAAACTATCAGTTCTAATCAAAAAACATAAGACTGACTTAAAATATCACTAAGGTTTTCCTAACTTCTGTGAAGTGAGATTTATAAGAGCTTATATTTATTAAAATCAATCTTAAAATATTATATCATGATTAAAATATTCGGAATTATTATGGCTGTAGGCGGTGCCATCGCACTAGTATTAGGTGTATTAGGAGCCTTTGGCACCATGAATATGGGGTCTGCTACGTGGCCATGTCTTTTACTAGGTATTGTTTTCTTCTTTGCAGGAATATCTATGCTTAAGACTAGAAAAGATAGTGACGCCATAAAAAATGGTTAAAAAAAATAGGCTCTCTTATTTTAAGAGAGCCTATGATACCTATAATGGTAATTATTATTTCTGTAAAATAAAAATACGATAACCATATGGTGGTAAGTCTAATCTGTTTTCATCAGTGAATTTTGTAGAACCACCTCTTAAAGCATCAGAAATAGTACCTTCAAGACCTTCTACTTTAACATTTTGTCTATCTTCTGAGAAGTTTGCTACATAGAAAATTGTTTCTCCATCTTTTTCTCTTTTAATAGCATAAATACTAGTATCATCGCTCGTTTTTAGACGTGTGTAACTGGCGGCATTTTTACCACCATTTAATGCAGGATTATTTGCTTTAAGCGCACCTAACTTTTTCATGATCTCCCATGTTTTACCCTTGGTCTTAGGAATGGTATCTTTTTCAAAGAATTTTAATCGGTAATCCATATCGTATTCTTGCCCTGAATAAATTAAAGGCATTCCTGGAATCATATATGAGAATGCTAACATTGTTTGAGCTTTATTCCCCATTCTTTCATTTACCGATCCGTTCCATGAATTTTCATCATGATTTGTTATAAAATTCATTAAGATATCATCCTTCTCATAATTATTTGCGTTGCGGTCCATATACTCATCCCATTTATCTACACTCGCTTTTCCTTGAGCCAGCTCATTCATAATATGATGTCCTTCCCAGTTATATCCCATATCAAAGGATTGTTTAAAAAGATCTTTCTTTTCACTTTCAGCCAGCATAAATAATGGCTTCTGGTCTTGTAGTTGAGCTGTTGCATAGTTCCAGAACTCTGTAGGAACTTCATGAGCTACATCACATCTAAAACCATCTATACCATATTCAGTCACCCAGTGAGACATCGCTTTAGTCATTCTATCCCATAAATCGCGATTATCATAATTTAAGTCTGCTGTGTCTGTCCAGTCAGTACCTGCAGGATGCATCATATTTCCTTTGTCATCTCTAGTGTAGAAATCAGGATATTGTTTTATCCATACATTATCCCAACCGGTGTGATTTGCAACCCAATCTAAGATGACGTACATTCCATTCTCGTGAGCAGTCTCAACTAATTTCATGAGATCTGCTTGGGTTCCTAAATCTGGATTCACTTTTTCATAATCTGCTACAGCATAGTAACTGCCCAAATACTTTTCTCTTTCTTTAGGATCTTTAATATCCTCCACTAGTAGATCTCCTTGAGCCTTTCTATTCTTTTCAGAAATAGGAAAAACAGGCATTAACCAGATTACTTTTACACCTAATTCCTTGAGCTGCGGTATGTCTTTTGTGAACTCGTTAAAAGTTCCCTCTGGAGAATATTGCCTTATGTTTGCTTCATAAATGATAGCATTTTCAAGATCTTCATCTTGTATAGGTGAATAGGTAACTTCTTCAGTTTTTGCTACCTCAACAGTTTCTTTTTTGTCTTCTTTACAAGCAAAAATTAGGGTCAATGTAAGTAATCCTAAAATGTATTTTTTCATTTAATTTATGTTTTGGGTAATTGAATTTCAATATTAGTTTTTTGATGCGCTATTTGTCACTTTTACTTCATTTTTTCATTCTTCATTTGTAAAATCATGAAGTTACCAGGTTTAATTTGAATATTTTTCTCATTAACAATAGCATTGATTGCGGTTCCGCTTTCGCGAAAGCGTTCATTATTATTCTCCATATTTAAAATCAAGCCGGTTTCATTAAAGAAAACAGTCGTTTGCTCTCCAAAATAGCTACGTTGAATAGCCAAAATCCCATTGTTCTCTGACATCACTTGAGTTGTCCCGTACATGAGCGACATAGAATTACGTCTTAATTTTACTAACTCTCGAACTAACTCGCGTAATTTCCTTTCTCGATCAGAAAGCCCATCAAATTTCATCATCCTGCGGTTATCGGGATCGTTTGCTCCTATTGATCCATATTCATCACCGTAATAAATCACCGGCACGCCTGGCATGGTCATATTAAAAGCCTGCAACATACCTAATCGGTCATAAGCGGTAGAATCACTCATGACTATGTCTCTGGTCCAGCCGGCTTTTTTTGCGTCTTCATCAAATCTCACATCGCCACTAGCATAACTTATAAATCTTGCTCGATCTTGATTTCCCGAGATATTTCCCATCAAATGATGGTGACCGTAATACTCTAATCCTTTTTTTAAGGTTTCTGTCAAGTTTGCATAATCGCTATCCGCTTTCGCGAAAGCGGAAACAGCAGCATCATACTGGTTAAAATCAAACTGCGCATCTAACATTCCTGTACTTACATAGCTTCTAATCAAATCGTAAGAACCGTAAGTTTCTCCTATTTGATAAATAGGCCTGTCATTATTGTTGCGCACTTTTTGAGTCAATGTTCTCCAATATTCTTCTGGAACATGTTTA
>NZ_MAAX01000135.1 GCF_002162835.1 Nonlabens dokdonensis | reverse complement strand
CCTAACAACTGGATTTCTACTCATCAAAATGGAGATGTTGCATTATATCCCATGTTTGCAGAAAACAGGCGTTTAGAAAGAAGACCAGAAGTACTCGATAGACTAGAAAAAGAAGGTTTTAACATCGTGAACATAGTTGATTATACTAGTGCCGAAGAGGAAGGTTTTTTCTTAGAAGGCACAGGTAGTTTACTTCTCGATCGTGTTAATAAAAAAGCTTATTGCAGTATTTCTCCTCGTGCAGATGAGGAATTAATGATCGAGTTTTGTGAAGATTTTGAATACACACCTGTACTATTCACTGCTTTTCAAACAGTAGAGGAGAACCGTTTACCTATTTACCATACAAACGTTATGATGGCTCTAGGAGAGAATTATGCCGTTATCTGTCTAGATTGTATTGATGACAAGAAAGAACGTAAAAATGTATTAAATCATTTAAAAGAAGACGGCAAAGAAGTAATTGCAATTACTGAGGATCAAGTAAATTCTTTTGCAGGTAATATGATGCAAGTTCATAATTCAAATGGAGAACGTTTTCTAGTTATGAGTGATCAAGCCTATAAATCATTAAGTAAAGATCAAATAAGTAAATTAGAAAAATACAATGAGATTTTACATCCGTCTATTTCTACGATAGAAACCTTAGGTGGTGGCTCTGTAAGATGCATGATGGCTGAGGTTTTTTTACCTAAAAACTGATATGATTTTGATATTATAAACCAATAAAAAAGGAGCTTTCAAGCTCCTTTTTTCTATTTAATCTATTTTGTAAAAATCAGTCTAACTTGATGTCTCCAAAATCTAGTTTTCTCAATGAACCTTTCATAAAAATATAACCACCTTTTTCTGCGCCCCAAACTTGATTTCCATCTTTGTCAAAACCACGATCCCAAGAAATGATTTGGTTGTCGCTCATTTTTACAATGCTTGTTGCATAACTAGCACCACGCATGTTACTCATACAACTAGTTTTTCCTGTACCACCAGAATAAAAACCATCAGTATCTTCTTTTATAACGACCTCGCAACCTTCTCTTTTTTCTAAGAAATCAGGTGTTAAGTATTTAAATGCTTTAGGCTTTTTGAATTTACCGTAGTATTGCTTTTCGTTAGGAATGGTATAGACCTCGCTTATAATTTCATTATTCTCATTACGTAGTAATCGATACATTCTAACTCTATACGGTTGGTCTTTCTGAGAAGTAAGAGCTTGCTCTACATATAACCATCGCTCACCACTATTTTTCCATACGGGATGCATTTCTAAAGAAATATCATAATAACTAGAATCAACTTTGCTTTGTAAACTACTGTCATAGCTGCCCTGCATCATTTTATAAACCTTGTCTAGTTCTTTGTCTTTTGTGTTGTATTTGCTAGAAGAACATCCTATTAATATGAAGAACGAAATAAGAAGAAAGTAAAATGGTTTCATGAAGTATATTTTAATTAAAGATGCTGTAGTGTTTTGGTATTCATTTTTTTGTTGCATTAAGCCTTAGAGGTTAGACAATGATATTTTTTAAATTCAATTCAAGTTCAAGTTCAAGTTCAAATTCAAATTCTTTTTCATCTCCCAGTCGCAATATGTCTTATCATTCCAGCAAAAATAAAGTAGTGAAACGGTAGCATAGAATACCAGTACAAGCGTCCCCAGATACCTCGTGGCCTAAACGTTGCTGTTTGATGCACTACATCATTTTCATCTATTTCAAATTCAAGCCAGGCCTCTCCAGGAACGCGCATTTCAGCAAAAAGGAGTAATCGTTTTTCTTCTTTGTCTGCTACAAGAACGCGCCAAAAATCCAGAGCATCACCAGCATAAATCTTATCTGAATTGGTTCGACCACGTCTCAATCCTACACCACCGAATAGCTTATCGAGCGCACCACGTATTTTCCAAAGAAAAGTAGCGTAATAATAACCATTTTTACCACCTATGGACCAGATACGTTCCAGAGCAGCTTGGGCATCACCTGTCTCCAGCTTTTGTGCATCTTTAAGACATCCATAGCTAGGTACTTTTTTGTATTTATTCAGGCTGCGTTTAAACCTACCGCTCACCATAGAATCTTTCCAGCTGCTCACTACTTGATTTTGTTCAATTTTTGCAAAGGCCATATCCAGCGCTTGCTGGTAATCATATAACTCAATATTCAAGCGTTGTGCCAGATCATTTTTTGAAGCAATAACCTCAATCGCCATGCTATCTACCAGATTTTGAGCCAGCTTATAACTGGTGCTGGTTACAAAATAAAGCCAGTAAGAACTTAATTTAGGAGTCATAACAGGTACCGTAAAAATGTATAGTTTAAGACCTCTATTTTTCGCATAACCTGTCATCATCTCTTTATAAGTAAGGACACTTTTACCACCTATATCAAAACTTTGGTCATAACAATCTTCTCTCCCTAAAACACCTATTAAAAAGCTCATTACATTACGTATGGCTATAGGATGAGTTTTAGTATTTACCCATTTAGGCGTGATCATTATAGGTAGTTTTTCACATAAATCTCTTACGATTTCAAAGGAGGAACTTCCGCTACCAACAATTATTCCTGCGCGCAAAACTGTGAGGTTATAATTACCAGTGTAAAGTATGTCTTCAACTCGCTTTCGCGAAAGCAAATGTTTACTCAATTGATCTTCATTAACGATTCCAGAGAGATAAACCACCTGTTTGCAATTGGTTTTATTTATCAATTCCACAAAGCTATGAGCGCTATCTGCTTCCATTTGATCAAAATTATCAGTACTTGATGTCATGGAATGAATCAAATAATAAGCGGCATCTATATCCTTAGGTAGCTCCTGTTCTGGTTGAAGTTTCAGAAAGTCTAACTCTATAATTTCAACTTGATCTTTGATTTCTTGAGGGACCGAAAGTCTTGCTGCGTTGCGCACAGCACAAATTACTTTATGATCTTCTTTAAGAAGTTCATAAAGTAAGCGCACTCCTATATAACCATTTGCTCCTGTGAGTAATACTTTCATAGGTTTAAAGATAGTATGCAATGTGGTATTTTATTGCACAAGTTTGTTAAAACAAAAACGCCATCTGGCAAGATGGCGTTTAAGAATTTATGAGTTGTTACTTTAATTATGATTCTTCATTCTCAGTAATGGCTTTTACCTTTTCAGTATCACTACTAGCGCTGACTCCTTTTCTGTTATCGTTTGTATTTCTATCGATAAGTTTATAATAAGGATCTATTCCTACCTCAACAGGTTTTTTAGAAACGATAATGGAATGGTTATTTTCTATATCGGTAATTTTTACTTTTTCTAAGTATAAAACATCTTCTTCTCCAGTTTCTGGATTTTCTTCACCAAAGATTCCTATCTCTATATAATCTTCTAGTGGTAAAGAAGAGATTGCTTTTTTGGTATCTTTAGGAGTAAAGCTCAGACTATCACCTGATATTGAGGAGTAACTTTTTTTACCTTTTTTGTACGATCTGTATTTACTTACTAGACTATTGATATTTACTAAATATTGATTATCGCTTATTTTAGTGTAAGTAGCACCGGTAACTTCATTATCATAAAGAGTTATCGTTTCAAACATATCCTTGATGAGGTATTGCAAAGAATCTGGAGTAACCGCTCTTAAATCATCTACAAATTCTGGAGCTGTAGGATACGGCGCAGATTGAAATTGGTATTTCTCTGCAAAGCGTTTTGCTACATCGTTAAACTTCTTTTCTCCTAGATAATCGCTCATAGCGTATAACACAACAGATCCTTTTTGGTAATGAATATACTGTTGATTTTCATTATACATCAGTGGATTTTCTTTAATAGTCTCACTGGTACGACCGCTTAAATAGCCTTCCATAGATTCCTTAAGAAATTTACGCATCTGGTTTTTACCGTATACTTTCTCTAGTACTTTAAGCGAGCTGTATTCTGACATGCTTTCAGAAAGTAAGGTCATACCTTTTGCTTTTGCACCTATAACTTGATGCGCCCACCACTGGTGTGCCAGCTCATGAGCTGTGATAGCAAGAGCATAATCTACCGCATCCTTTTTTTCCTCATCAACATCTGCAATGAAACCTACTCGTTCACTAAAAGGTATCGTATTTGCAAAAGCTTGTGCAAAACTACCATACTGCTTTGGGAATTCAATAATTCGCGCCTGTCTGTGCTGGTATGGTGTGTAGTTATAGTTATAATAATCAAGACCTTGTTTTAAACCTTCCATCATGCGATCTAGGTTATAGGTATGGTCTGGATGATGGTAAATTTCAAGATTAATTCCATCGTGTACTTCTCTTTTTACGTCGTATTTACCGCTTAAAAAGGAATAGAAATTCAGGATTTTTGAGTCCATTTTATAATGAAAATACCTGCGACCATTTTCTTCCCATTCCTTGATAAGGTATCCAGGCGCGATGGCAATCTGGTCTGGACTAGTGCTTACTGTTGCTTCAAAGTCTATCCAGTCACTTGCACCACCTATATAATTATTATCTGTTGCTCCGGGAGCGTCAGGTGCTGGTAATCTATCTTTAGGAGGTAAATCGTACTTTTCCCTTATTTTTATATTTCGTAGTTCAAATCCATCATTGTAACCTATGGAAGGAAATAAACCTTGATTAACAAAGGTTCCATTAGTATTTATAGGCGACTTATTATCTAGAAATTTATTAGGTACATTCTCTGTAGTGAACTTAAAGATTAAAGTGTCTCCAGGTTGCAATGCTTCTTTAAAAGCATACATACGGTAATCATAATCTTCATTATCGTAAACAATTTTAGCCTCACGATCCAGCGTTATTTCTGTAGGATAGTCGGTAAGATTTACATGTAATGTATCTATAGGACTATCACTTTGGTTAGTCATCGTGTAAGTAGCACCAGCTTTAAAATCTCTAGTTTCTGGCACCATATCCATAAAAGTATTTACAGCTATGAGTCTAGGTTGAGGTATGCCGTTATATTTACCCAAATCCTTTTCAAAATTGACGCGCAGTTCTTCTACTTCTTTACCAGATAGAATTTCATTATCAACATTGTTTATTTTCCATATGTAACCACCGATCGCTAAAAATCCTACTAGGGATATAGCTGCAACTGTATTTAAGGTTTTTGTAGATCTCGCTTTCGCGAAAGCGAGACGACCTTTAACATCTGTACTCATACCACGTCTATAGAATACTAAAGCAATACACGTAAGTATGATCCCAAACAATATCCAATAAACGCGATAGGTATAAAACTGAGGTAATGCATTTCCATAACCCATAAAATCTGAAGCGCTAGGAGCTCCTACAGAATTAAAGTCAAAAATAGCTTGTGTAGCACCTATTGCTGCTTGAACTAATGGTATCGCCACTGCAATAATCAATAAAACTGCCAGTCCTAACCATTTGTTTTTAATCAAGGTATGAACTAGCAAAGCCATTAAAATCCATGGTACAAAGCTCCATACATTAAGCATAAAGGTCTGGAATAAATATAAATCCAGCTGATAATCTGTGAAGTTACTTATGGTTTGATAGGTTAATCCACAAGCTATAAGTACCACTTGTAAAGTTGCTACCATTAGAAATAAAGCCACAAACCTTGAAAGTATAAACACCCAGTTTTGTGTAGGAGTTACATCTACTATCTGGTTGATGTGTGCGGCTTGCGCACGATCCATCAAAAAACCAGAGTATAAATGAATTAATAAATAACTGAATAGCGTGATGTAACTAGCAGGCTCTGCGAGCATCACCCATGTTTTAGGCAATATCCTTGTATTAAATAATAGACCTGTGTTAAACATTAAAACCATGGTAAGGACCACGGCTAGAAATGATATGATGATAAATGGCCAGCCGTAAATAATGTATTTGGTATCACTTTTTGCAAGGTGCCATAGCGTTTTTAATTTTCCTAAAAACGAAAAATCAGTCTTTGCAATAGGCATGATCACTTTGCTTATGCCGCTAGTGTTTTCTTTTGTGATGCGTTGTGCCTTGCTTTTAAACAGATTAATGCTAATTGCATTTTGAGCAAATTTAAATCGAGCAATAACCCATCCTAAAACAAGTAGTGCAATTCCCGCCCATAGAATACGATTCCATAAGATCATTCCAGAAAAAGGAATCATTAGTTCATTTTGTTCAGCTGGTGTCCAGAATTTTGTTTCTTCACTTATAGCGACATTTGCAAGAGGATCTGCCATGGCAAGCCAGAACGGATCATCTACTTGTTCTACATAAGAAGTGGTAATAAGCTGCACAATAATGAGCGTTAGAACGGTCATGAAGCCTATGTTCATATTACGTGTAAATACTATAATCGCAAATACGATGGCACTGTAAAAAAGTACATTAGGAATAATGATCACCAGAAATGGTTGAGTGTAATTCCATAAACTAAATGGGCCTAATAATTCTGGGTTGGAACCTGGTAAATAGCTACCTACCATTAAGCCAAAAACCAATGCACTTATTACTAATAAGTTTATTGTAAAGCCAGCTAGAAATTTGGCTAGCAAATATTCTATTTTCTTGATAGGAAAAGAATACAATACATTATGCATATTGTTTTTAAAGTCCCTGTGAATAGTCGCTCCTGTAAAACTAGGTATCAATAGATAAGCAAGTAATGCGATTTGAGCAATAAGTCCAGATATACTATATGGACTGTTGAGGTAAGAGTTACTTGTTACAGTGACGTTATCACTACTAAAAACACCTGTGGCAACTGCCATGATTATACCACCTAAAAGGAAAAAAATCGCTGCAAATATGTAAAAAAGGGGTTTCTTAAACCACGTTTTTATCTCGTGTGAAAATATGGTTGTAAACATGATTAGACGATTTCTAGTGGTGCAACTTCACTGTTATGATTTAAAGTTGTGAAGTACACATCTTCTAGACTAGCTTTTACTGGAGAAAATGCTGCGCCAGGGCTGTTTTCTCCATAAACACGTACATTGAGATTGTTATCTTCATTATAACTAGAAGATATCACATTATGTGTACGTTGCATTTCTTCAATACCTTCACGATTTACAGTTGTGGACCATACTTTACCATCAAGTGTAGCCACCATTTGTTTAGGTGTAGATTGTGCTAGAATTTTACCGCCATTAAGAATGGCCATGTCGGTACATAATTCTTTTACATCATCTACAATGTGTGTAGAAAAGATAACAATGTGATTAGTACCTATCTCTCTAAGAACATTTAAAAATCGGTGGCGCTCTGCAGGGTCCAGTCCAGCAGTAGGTTCATCAACTATGATTAATTTAGGATTGTTTAATAATAATTGTGCGATACCGAAGCGCTGCTTCATACCACCAGAATAACCTGCAACATGTTTATCTTGAACATCACTCAAATTAGTTACTTCAAGAGCTTTTTCTACTATTTTATTGCGTTCTGTTTTGCTGGTAATGCCTTTTAAACTTGCAAAATAATGTAGTAAATCTTTGGCGCTCATTTTAGGATATACTCCAAATTCTTGCGGTAAATAGCCTAAGGTTTTTCTGAATTCAATCTTATTATTTAATATATCTAAGCCGTCTAAATGTATGCTTCCAGAGTCAGGAGATTGCAAAGTTGCAATAGTACGCATTAAGGAAGATTTACCAGCGCCATTAGGTCCTAGCAGGCCAAACATTCCAGCATTTATATCTATAGTAACATCATCTAGTGCTTTTACACCATTACCGTAAGTCTTGGAAACATTCTTTAAACTTAAAATCATGTGATTGAATTTATATGGTTTTAAGTGTTAGTGTCACATGCTTAACAGTTGTTACAGTTTATACGAGCTTATTTAAAGTGAGCCATTGATAAGATTAGGAAATACTGTTTAGGGATCCCGCTTTCGCGAAAGCGGAATATAAAAAGCCTCTAACCGCAAGAAACGGAAAGAGACTGATTAATGAATTAATGGTTACTCTATTTTTTAGGTAGAATCACAGTGTCTATTACGTGAACGACGCCGTTGCTCGCCTCTATATCTGTTGCTGTGATGATGCTCTTGCGGCCTTGAGCATCTTGAAGAATAACTTGTCCGTTTTGCAAACTAGCATAGAGTGGATCTCCTTGAACCGTTTTGGTCATAAAACCGCCGCCGTTTCTTTTTATAGACTCAATAATGTCGCTGGCAGTAACTTTGCCAGAAAGTACGTGATAAGTAAGAACAGCCTGAAGTTGTTTTTTATTTTTAGGTTTTAACAGGTTGTCTACAGTACCATCTGGTAACCTGTTAAAAGCCGAATTTGTAGGTGCAAATACAGTGAATGGTCCATCTCCTTTTAATACTTCAACAAGCTGTGCTGCTTTTACCGCAGCGACTAGTGTGCTGAATTTCTTATCTGATAATGCAATGTCTATAATGTCGCCATTATCATGATAGGACCAGTTGTTAACTACCACAACATTATTGCTGTGACTGTCATGATTGTTGCTAGCCTGTTTCCTCGTATGACACTGGCCAGTAGCTATAGATGTAAAGCCTAGAAATATTAATGCTGTAAAAATTTGAGTAAGTTTCATTTTGTAATTTTTTTAAATTAAAATTTTGTTTATTTGATCGATCATAAGGTTGTACGCTCGGTTATTCCATTTGGATTTTAGTCGAGTGATAAAAAAACGTTAAAAGAGTTTTAGTGAGTATTATAGAAAAGCATATCATAGAATTATTAAAAGAGAAAGATGAGCGTGCTATCTCTTTGATCTATGATCAATATGCTGCAACTCTTTATGGTGTGATTATTAAGATTACTCAAAATGAGGCAATGGCAAGTGATGTGTTGCAAGAATCTTTAATCAAAGTGTGGAATAATTCTAGTGCTTATAATGCTGAGAAAGCAAAATTGTTCACATGGCTGTTTCAAATAGCGCGCAACACATCTCTAGATGCATTGAGAAAGTTAAAAAGGAAAAGCGATAAAGAAATCCAAATGCAAGATCGAGACGTATATCCTATAGAAACGGTACTAGATGAGGAAGATAAAGAACTAGTGCATGCTCAAATGAATACGTTAGATGAAAAATATAGAGAAGTTCTAGAAAGTATCTTTTTTAAAGGAATGACACATATGGAAGCTGCAGATTATTTGAACTTGCCGTTAGGAACATTAAAGACAAGATTGCGTAATGCTTTAATAGAATTACGTACTATTAATATGGGGCTTTTTGTAATTGTAGTAAGCTGTTTAACATGATGGAAGATAAAGATATACAGGATTTTTTAAACTCAGGTTTGCTCGAGCAATACGTCATAGGCGCTACTGAGTCTTATCAATCAGAAGAGGTAGAGTCTTTCATAAAAAAGCATGCCGAAATTAAATTTGCCTACCAAAAGCTGCAAGAAGAGCTGCATGTTGTAAGTAAACTGTATCAAAAAGAGCCTCCAGAAAATCTTAAGAGTGAGATTATAAAATCCATTAAAACGGACCATAGTGCTGAAGTAATTCAAGGTAATTCTACTTCATTTAATTGGTTGAATCTTGCGGCGGTGTTTATAGGTTTAATAGGTATAGCTGGCTTTCTTTATGTGAACAACCAGAATACTACTTTAGAAAGGCAATTATCAATTATTAAGGGAGAGCAATCGCAGCTTTTAAAAGAAGTCTCTTTTGCTACTAAAGAAATGAGCTCGCTAGAAGATGAAATTGCTTATTTAAAATCGGCTGAAACTGATAAATATATTCTCAAAGGAAATCAAAAAGCACAAACACTTCTGGCAACGGCTTATTATAATAAAAGTACAGATAGAGGTGAAGTAGAAATCAATAATTTACCTGATCTAGATAAAGATCACGATTACCAGCTCTGGGCAGATGTTGATGGAGAGATGATATCTCTTGCAGTTTTGAAAGAAGGCTCTAAAAAAATACTCGATCCTACTATTATGGCAAATGCCAGTAGTCTCAATATAACAATTGAGCCAGCTGGTGGGAATGATCATGCAACGGTAGAGAATCTAGTAGCTGCCGTAAACTTAAGAGTGCAGCCTTAAGTTTATTGCAAAATAAAACAGCATTTTTATTGAGAAAAATACTGTTTTTATACTCCAAAAATTGTAATAGCCTTTTGCCTATTACTTATTGTCTCCTTTGTATCCAAAGCGTCTTAACTGTTTCTCATCACTACGCCAGTTCTTGTTCACTTTTACATAAAGCTCTATATGAACTTGTTTACCAAAGAATTTTTGTAAATCCTTTCTAGCCTCTGTTCCTACACGTTTAATAGCGCTTCCTTTGTGACCTATAATTATTCCTTTTTGCGTCTCACGTTCTACCATGATGACAGATCTTATTCTGATGATGTTTTCATCTTCAAAGAATTCTTCGGTATCAATCTCTACAGAGTATGGAATTTCTTTTTTGTAGTGAATTAAGATTTTCTCACGTATGCTCTCATTTACAAAGAAGCGTTCTGGCTTATCAGTTAAAGCGTCCTTAGGATAAAATGCTGGTGATTCTGGAAGTGTTTCTACGATACGTTCTAGAACTTGTGGAACACCAAAGTTTTCTAAAGCGCTTATTGCAAAAATCTCTGCGTTAGGCAGTCTTTCTTTCCAGTGTGCAACAGCTTCTTCTAGCTGGTTAGGTTGTCCTTTATCTATTTTATTGATAAGTACAAAAACAGGAACTTCAGCATAGGTGAGTCTTTTTTCAAAAGCTTCGTTTTTAAGTTCTTTCTCACCTAGTTCTACCATGTATAAAATACAGTCTGCATCTTCAAAAGCATTTTTTACAAACTCCATCATGCTTTCTTGAAGTTTATAAGCTGGTTTAATAATACCAGGAGTATCACTTATAACAGCTTGAAAATCTTCACCATTTACTATTCCTAAAATACGATGACGAGTGGTCTGTGCCTTTGAAGTTATTATTGATAATCGCTCACCTACAAGCGCATTCATCAATGTACTTTTACCTACATTAGGATTACCTACGATATTTACAAATCCTGCTTTATGTTCCATCTTGCAAAGATAGTATTAATGGCTATTCTAGGTGTTTAATTAATGCCAAATTAAATTTCAAACAGATCAGCAAAGGTCCTTATTCTAATGGATTATCGAGCAATGCATTAAGAAACACACCTTCTAGTGTTAGAGCTTGTTGTTGCAATTTATTTAATTGAGTCAGGCTTGTTATGGCTGGCATTCCTTTGTAATGATAGGTAAAGTAATTTATCGTCCTGCCATCTTTATTAATGGCGTCACTTATGTCTAGAAACTCCTTTGCTATTTTTTCGGCTTTAGGATAAAAATATAGTTGATCTGCTGTGCTCGATTGATAGGTGTTGATCGCTTGCTTTATTTTAATTCCATTTTCAGAGAGTTTTTCTCCATTAAATAGAACAACATCTGCTGGTTTTTCTCTATTTGAGAAGTCTTCGTTTCCTCCTATAAATTCATATAAGACATCTTTGACCTCGTTGATTTTTGTCGTGAAAGCTTGGGTCTTTTCATGAAATTCAACTGACTGAATGTAAGCATTTGCGTACTTGTCGGGATTATTCATGGCGCTATCCTGAATTTGTATAAGTAAACCTTGAATATGTGAGGCGTTTTCAATTTGATAATTTTCTTCAGAACTATTAAAGGATTCTAAAGTCTCAAGAATCGATTCTTTATCTGTTTTGCATGAAATTAAAAGACACAGTATAGATATTAAAGTAAGTGTGTTTCTCATATGATTATTTGCTTAAAAAAGTGGATTTAGAAATTGTAAATGATAATGCAATTGCAACTTGCTTTTTTTTCATTGACATAGTCTGGAAAGTTACTCATTCTTTTAAATGATTTTTTTAAATGATGGTAAAAGTTGAGATTATCTATAGCGATGTGAACGATCTGTAAGCTTTATGAAGTTTCATAGATTGTTGATTTCTCGCTTTCGCGAAAGCGAGATCTAAAAAAATCATCTTTATACTTAAAATTTAATTTATGTTAATAGTTAAAAAATTCTTGTTAAGAGGTGTTAAATGCTGGATTATTATTAGTTATCTAGCGTATTTTTAAGCAAAAGTATAATTATTTATGAGTCTAATACAACAATCAACTACTGAAACTGTGGAAGCTGCAAAAGCTGTGGCCGAACAAGAGGCAATTGCCGACATGAATACTACAGAACTGATATTATACCAATTAGAATCTTGGTATGAGACCTTAGTTACTAATTTACCCAATCTAGCTGTAGCAATTATCGTGCTTATAGTTACTTATTTTATTAGTAAATGGGTGAGTAGAGGTGTTCAAAACCTTGTCTCAAGTAGGGTGAATCAAGTCTCTGTAGGGAAGTTAATAGGTAAAGTAAGCGCCGCTATAGTTATTATAGGCGGTATTTTTATAGCTCTTAATGTGATGGAATTAAATGACACAGTACAAGCAATTATCGCTGGTGCAGGTGTCTCTGGACTAGTAATAGGTCTGGCATTACAAGGTACGTTATCTAATACTTTAAGTGGTGTACATTTAAGTTTTAGAAAAATGGTAAGCGTAGGAAATTGGGTAGAAACTAATGGATATGAAGGTGAAATTATTTCTATTGATTTAAATAAATTCATACTACGTGAAGCCGATAATAATACGGTTATTATTCCTAATAAGATGATTATGGATAATCCACTAAAAAATTATGGATTGACTAAAACCATGCGTGTAATTATCAATTGTGGTGTAGGTTATGAAAGTGATCTAGAGCATGTGCGCGAGGTGGCAAAACAGGCAATTGTAGATAGTTTTGACCAGATTAAATCAAAGGATGAGGTGGAGTTCTTTTATAGAGAATTCGGTGACAGTAGTATTAATTTCATGCTTAGATTTTATTATGACATTGAGAATGGTATCCAGAAACTTATAAATACAAGTGAGGCTATTATAGTAATTAAAAAAGCATTTGATAAAGAAGGTATAAATATTCCATTTCCTATTAGAACTTTGCAGTTTGATAATAAATTACAAACTGTAAGTGCAAACGAAGGTTCTTCAACAAAAGAGTAGTCGTTCTCTTTTCCTGAATTTAAAGTCCCATCTATTTTTGTAGTTGGGACTTTTTACTTGTATATGCTTTTTTAATCAAATAGGTAATTTGGCAAATATCAAAAGCAATCATTAGCAATATTGCAACCGGCGCGAGAATTATGGTGATAGTCATTCCTCCAGCGATCAAAGCTATAAAACCTAGGTATTTACCTACTCCTGTTTCTTCTTTACGTTGAGCGAGATATCCGGCTCCTAGCATGATATATGCTATTCCAGTCATTACAACCACTGTGATTCCTAAAATAATATCAGTAGAGCTGTCAAAGTCTGTTTCATAATCAATGAAAAAAAGTAGAAATGTAGTAGAACAGGTGTATAATATTGCAGCTAGAATTGCCGCTATTTTGAGCAAACTGTTTTCTCTAACGTTACCTATATGATAAATGCCTTGGCATAAAAACAGTGCTGCTATGACACTCATGAAACCTAAAACGCTATAAATAGAATAGGGTAACAGATTATCTAAAGAAAAAGAATGAATGATGTCATTAATAGTCATCATTTGATAGCAAATAAACATTACGATTCCGGCGATTCCAGATATCAATAATCTATTGTAATTGTAACTAGCATGAACAATTGCTTTTTCTTTATTTTCTTGAGTGGTTTTTTGCGATCCGGACCCTTGATAAACTTCATCAAATGATTTTCCTAGAGCTTCTAAGATATTTCTAATGGTATAGCTACGTGGCGTGACAT
>NZ_MAAX01000112.1 GCF_002162835.1 Nonlabens dokdonensis | reverse complement strand
CTCCAAAGGTTCCCTCTCGTCGCTTACCAGTATTCAATTCGTCTATATCGATAACATCAGCAGTCATGGACATCATTATCGTGAACAAACTTCCTATTCCAAAAGAAAATAATGGCAAAGCAAATATGTACATCCACGGTTTTCCAGGAATGAATAAAAAATAGAGCGTTATATAACCTATAATAGAAATACCTTGAGCCACCATGAACGCTTTCTTCTTCCCTATTTTCTTAGAGAGAGCCGTTACAACAGGTATAACTATAAAGGTAGTACCTAGAGCTCCTAGGCCTCCAAAAAGCGCTACCCAAATACCAGCATCTCCTGCGTTGCCATTGAATAGTTTGTACACAATAACAAAAAAAGTAAGGGACGCCACTGTGTTGAATGCATTGAAAATGAAAAATGTGGCAAAACACAATTTTCTAAATTCTTTAATTTTAAATGCTTCACTAAAACTTTTAATAATAGAAGTAAGGCTTTGACCTACGTTAGAAAAACTTAGTTCTTCATAATCTTCATCGAGAGTAGATTTGCTTTTAATAAATAATGCCGGTACCATCGCACAAATAGTACAAGGTATTGCCACCCAAATCGCAAGCTCACGTGCAGCAACATCTGCAGAGGGAAACCACTCTGGATCGTACATTATTACCCAAAAACACGGTGCGATTACCCAAGCCCATTGCCCTATCCACTGAGCCGTAGCCATAATACTCGTGCGCTCATGAAAATCGTCACTCATTTCATATCCCATCGCCACATAGGGAACACTAAAAAGGGTAAGCCCTAGATAGAAAATTACAGACCAGAAGAAGAAATACCAGAAATTATATTGTACAGAATTTTCTTTAAATAATTGCCACATAAAAATGTAGGCAACTCCCATAACTATTGCCCCTATAAATACATATACACGTCTTCGACCCCATTTGGACTTTGTGTTATCAGAAATAAAACCCATTATAGGATCTGTAATTGCATCTAGCAATCGAGGAAAAAGATAAATCATTGCCCACAATAGCCCGGTAAATGCTAGATCCTCAACAAGCACAACCATAAATATGCCTAGAATAGCAGGAAACATTTGATTTGCTAGCATTCCTAGCCCAAAAGCAATCTTCTGACCGAAATGAACTTTTTGTGTAGAAGTGGACATAGTAGTTAGTTTTTAGTTGGTATCATTACAGTATGCAAACTTTGAGGACCTAGTTTGATGTTGATCTCGCTTTCGCGAAAGCGTAACGAATAACTTTTATCCACCATGCCTTCATTAAAAACTACTACAGCAATAGTTCCATCAGGATTTTTTGCGGCGGTAACCATCAAGTCTTTATCTGTATTATTTGCTTCAATCACCTCAGCACCAGGTCGTATAAACTTGCTGAAATGTGCCATGGTATAATATAATGGCGTGAAGTATACCTCATCATTTTCTGGATCTACAATTACAGGAGCCGCACACCAGTTTTTAAACCAGTTAGGACCACCTTGTTTATCAAGGACCATGTTCCAGTCTACCCAGCCGTCAACCCAATTGTTCATACAGCCTATGATATCGCGAGCATAACGATTTACAGGAGCATACTTAGGATGTAAGTATTTTTCTTCTTCACTTGCCCAATCCCAGCCCCAATCTGTTGCTTCTTTAGACCAGTACCATTTATCATCTTTCCAGGCTGGTACTTCAGAATCTACACAACCTTCTGTCTCGATTAAGTATTTATCTGGAGCCTTATTATGGGCATATTGTAATTGCTCTGGGAAAACTTCATAGGTACTTTCATACCAGTGAATCGCGGTACCATCAAAATATTTTGATGATGCTTCATCTCTGTACATTTCATCTACCCATTCTTTAAGTCCTGCTCTATTCTGATCATACCCCAATATAATTTTATCTCCATGACCATCTGCTTCTAGTTGAGGACCTAAATGAAACTGAACAAAGTCGGTCATTTCTTTAGGTGTGTAGTGCATACTTTCCCAGTTATTACCATTTCCATGAGGCTCGTTTTCTACGGTAAAACCCCATATAGGAATACCTTCTGCCTCATAAGCATCAATGTATTTAGAAAAGAATAATGCCCATGTATCGTAATATTTAGGTAGTAACTTACCTCCTACCCAATCATTATTATCTTTCATCCATGGAGCTGCTGTCCATGGTGAGGCAAAAATTTCAAAACCATCTTCTGATGCTGCCATAGCATCTTTAATCATAGGGATTAAATCCTCACGATCTTCTTCGATAGTGAAGTGCTCTAGGTTAACATCATCTTTTACTGGTGAATAGGAATATTGCGATAATGAAAAATCACAACTATTCATATGTGTGCGTGTTAGAGAATAATTTGCTCCTTCTCTAGAGAAATAAGCATTGATAATTGTGTCTCTGTTTTTTTTACTTAATCGATTTAGTAAATAAGCAGAAGATTCAGTAAATGCGCCGCCAAATCCAGTAATGGTTTGAAAACGTTTATCTTCATTAATAGTGATTACGGTAGCGCTGTCTACATCAGTAAAAGGTGTTACCTGTGTGAGGTTATTTCCCGCAGCAGATGTTTCATAAATCGTTACATCAAGTGGACTGACCTCAACTTTAGGTTGAGAATCGTTTGGACTTTTACAACTTGTCATAAGAATAATGAGTAAACCTATTGATCCATAAAGTTTTAATTTCATAAGCGTTTGTTTTATCCTTCTTCATCTTCCTGCTTGCGTAACTGATTCTATTTTAATGGTGGTACGTGCACATCCTTCATTAGTTTATCCACTTTACCTTCATACGTTTTTGTAATCTTCTTACCATCTCTGGTAAGACCCTTGAATTTTCCTTGATCTACAAGGTCCCATAGAGCATATTTTGCCTTTCCCTTAATGGTGAATAAACCAAAATGATTTTCAGAGCCTCTAGGGTTTTTAGCATCTTTCCATTGCTCATCAAAGGCTTCAAAGTAAAAACAGGCAATTCCCTCACTAGTGGTCCAATCTCTCATCAATTGGTAGAATTTAGCAGACTTATATTCGTCTGTAGCTCTAGAGCCATCTGGTCCATAATGACCATTTGAAACGGTCGCCCATCCAGTTTCTCCTATGTGTACAGGTTTTTCTACTCCTATGACCTTCATATAATCTACTACACTGCGGTATTGAGACTTTGCATAATCTAATGATTTATGCATCGCTGTATCAATTTTTTCTAGATCTGTTAAGCTTTTTTCATAATTCAACGTTCCCCAAAAAACAGGATTATAATGTGTATCATGCATAGGGTAAGTATGCAGTGAAACATAATCTACTGCTTTAAGTAGTGCTGTCAAATCTGGCGTATGATAGATATAATCGCCACCACCCCAAGAGGCAAAATTATCTGAACTGGTGATCCATAAATCAGATGGTAGTTTTCCTGTTTTCTTTAAATCTTGTAGATGATTTACCCATTTAAGAATGACTCCAGGCTGTACATAATAACTTGCTGCCCATTTTACCATCGCCTCGTTACCTACGGCAATGATTTTTATAATCTCAGGATACTGATTTGCCAGCTCGACAGCTCGTTTTATTTCTCCAGCATTTGCCTCACTCTCAACATTATGATCTGGCTCTAAATCAGTCCAAGCATTTTTACAGTCGATCCAGGCTCCTAACATCATGTACATTTCAAATTCAGGATCTTCTTTTTTGAGTTCTTGAATTGCCTTTGCAATATTTGATGCTTGCGGTAACTGTACATTATAAGTGCGCAAGATTTTGATACCCATCGCCGACAATATTTTCATATCTTCTTTGAGCTGGTTAACTGTAGGTTGCTCGTCTCTAGTTTTTGCTCGATATCCACCATAAGAAATGGCTAAATAATCTGGATTTGATAAAATTTCTTCGGCTGATTTCATTTTTGGTTCTGGCACTATTTCATTGGGCTCCTTAGCATCTTTACAAGCTGTAAAAACGATTAAAATCATTAGTAAAGATGTGGTTAAGGCCTTCATGACTGGTTTAAATTTTATGTAGGTTAAGGATTCCGCTTTCGCGAAAGCGGAAACTAAACCGTTTTACTTGTTATTTTTCAAGATGTACTTCTATGAGTTTAATAGTTTTTGCGCGTTTAAAAAGCTGCTCGCTGGTATTATGATCAAGTTGAAGCTTATCAAATGAAGTCTTGCTTCCATCATTAAAGGATACCTGGACTGAATTCTTACTATTGCGTTTATAAATCACAGGAACTTGACAATACGTAAAAGCTAGTGAGCCGGCGGCAATGTCTATAGATTTTTCTTCCTGATTTACATCTACATAATTAAATACTCTCGCACTTTTAAGGAATTCTTGATCACGTAGTAAACTAGGTTGAAAATGAAGCCTACCTTCTTTTATAACCAGGCCTAATTCACCAAAACGGCTTAGAATATCTTCCTTTACCTGCCCGGTCATCCCTGGTTGTTGAGCACCTTTAGTAGCTGGAGTGTGTGAATAAGGATCTGTAGGCACTGCTCCGTACAACTCTGGTGATTTATGAGCACCTATTCCCGCTTGAATCTCATAGTAATGATCTAGCATTTTACCTATTACTGAAGGGCTAGCTCCTTCATTGATAGCCTTAAGACTACATTCTTGTACAGCAAGTAATAACTTAGAAACCATGTGCCAGTAAATGGACCCCAAACCTTCATACCCAAAGAAGGTCCCAGATCTACCGGTAAATGCTTTATGATTAAACACGGCCTCAAATGTTTTTTCTAATTGCTTTTGCTCTTCGGCAATTAAATCGGCATAGAGATGGTCTAGCTCTGTAAGGGCATTTTTAAGGCTATTTACATTATTAAATGTTGCATTAAAATGGTAGGTACCGTTTAAATCTTTTACGATTATCTGTTTGTTCCCATTTCCTAAAAGTTTTTGCAACAATTTAGATTGAGCTACAAGATTAT
Organism: Nonlabens dokdonensis; assembly: GCF_002162835.1. GTDB lineage: Bacteria > Bacteroidota > Bacteroidia > Flavobacteriales > Flavobacteriaceae > Nonlabens > Nonlabens dokdonensis_B. The sequence continues at coordinate 9,054 of NZ_MAAX01000112.1, read as the reverse complement.
TAGGTATAATATTGCGCTGCTCAAATCCTGGTAAATTTTTGCTAGGATATAAAATGTAACTGTATTGATCTGGTCTAAAAAGAGCACTTGCTTTTAAACCTTCCATAACTTGAAGAGCCTGGTCTGAATTCAAATATCCCGAACTTAGAACAGCAACTTGACCTTCTAACATTTCTGATAAATAGGATATACTTATATCTCCATTATCTTCTAGTGTCATCAAATTATAGGCATGATACATATTATCAAAACGCTTATTTGCGTCTATACTATGATCTAAGTACTTTAAAGTGACCTGGATGAAGTCTAGTAAATCCTCTTTAGATACATCTTGCTTTTTCCCTGAAAAATCATTGTTATACACCTGTTCACGATAATCACTGGCTGGCTGTGAGAGTCCGTCTAAAATAGTTCTACGCTCATCATTAGAAACTCTACCATTTAATGTTTCTCGATGTGCTTTAAGGGTTTCATTTACTTCATTAAAAAAGGATTCTAATTCTATAGAAACTGCCGTTTTCTCAAAGTTAGAGCCTGCGATAAACCCTTCAAAGTAGTTTAAAAAACGTCTTAGATAATAAAGCGTTACCATAGAAACACCGTTTCCAACTAGAGCATTATTTGCATCATTCCACTCTGGACGCTGTGTATTTAACCATATACCAGCTTCAGGAATGAAATTAGACACCTTAGCAAGCACAGTAGCTAATAGCTTTTCTATAAGATTAACTCTATAAATTTCATGAGAATTATCTCTCAACAGTGCGCCATCAGCTCCTAATTTAACTCTTCTCTCATCGATGACTTCTTGTAATTTATAATCAAAGTCAATAGTATCCTTAGGGTTGTTTAAAATATCACTGTAAGGTTTAATCTTATAAGGAACATTTGCATAAACAAAAACATCTTCATTAATAAAGCTTGCTAACTTATCTGGATAATGGTTTCCTATAAATTCTAAGAATTTGAGTAAATAAATGATTTGGTGATCACCCCAATACCCTATGTAGGACCACGGATCATCTTCTTCTATAACTTCCCAGTCAAAACCTCCTTTAGTAACACGATATGGGTTGTACCCATCAAAGGTGGTGGCGTTTAAAAATTTATGAATCATCCCTTCAATAAACTCAGGATAAGAATGTGCTAGTGCTTCCCAATTTTGGAAAATATCGCGCCAGTTTCCTTCATAATCAAGAATTTTAGAACCGTCTATCTCGCTACGTGTATTGATGGAGAACTTATTCCATGGTCGGCTAGGATCACCATGTCTTCTACTAAATTTTAATGGTAGGTATTCTATAACTAATCTTTTAAAATGAAGATCTTTATGAGAATTACTCAAATCAATAAGAACTTCTTTCTGAAATGTATCAGACAGTGCGTTTAAAAGTTCTTTAGTTTCTTCATATACCTCTTTATTAGCATTTTTGATATAATCTATAAAATCTTCTTTTTCTACAACATAGTTATTATCAAAAATTCCACCACGCATTATATTGAACATGGTATTTGCAAAGTGGCGATTATTAGTAAGTGGATCTTCAGTAAGCTGTAAACCGTCAGAAGCTGCGATGAGCTTTACTAATTTCTCACTTCCTAAAGCAATATCATTATTTAAGTGCTCGATCAAGCTAGGGTTTGTCTTTACTTGATTTGAAATATCTGTAATGGATACTATGGTTTGATTAACATCTGCAACATAGTACCATTCCTTTTTACTGCTTGCGTCTAATTTAATATCAGAAATAGTGAAGTAAGCACCTTTCTCTGCTTTGATATCATTTTCTTGATGTACTTCTATACCTTTTCTAAAATTTTCTAACTGAAGGCTTGACATTAGGTAGGTAGGCTTATCTATACCAAGTGACCAAGCAATATTTGCTTTTAATGCTTCACTAGGTTCTGCTTTATCCACTATAACAGCGCTTAAAGCAATAATTCCTATTCCAGTTTCTTGTTTAAGTTCAGATCTTTTATAAGCATCTACTAAATTACTTGAGGCTTTTTGTAAATCTTCACCTACTGTGGCAGGTAAAATATTTTGCAAACCGTCTAAAACAGTTGTTGTGACTTCTTCAGTACCATCGTTAATAAGCTCAGATTTTTTTACAAAACCGTATAAATCGCTTGAGTTCCAGTGGTAACGATAAGTAAGTTTAAGATCATGATTGATTTCTTCAAAAACTACCTTATTACCGTAAACGTTTTTATATAAATTACAGGTGGTATTATAGATGCCTTTAAATCGATTTGCAAAAGGTTCCCATAAAAATATACGATGATCTTTCTCTACTTTAATAATGGTTTTACTTCCGGTAACATCACTAGATTCGGTTATTTTATCATCTGTATAGTAAGGAAATAAAGCCGAATCACTATTCTTACGCCCAGCAGTTAAACCTCCGTTACTAGAGATAAACATCCAGTGGTTTGAATCACTCACAATGCTCATAAAAAATGGGCGCATTGCATCATGATTGCTTATCTTATAATATTGCTCATTCTGGAATTCTACTAGCTCTCCTTTAATATCTTTCTGGTTAAAGGTAGCTTTTTGATTGCCTAAGTAAATTTCGTTATTGGTCATTATGCACGTGTGCTATCTAATAGCTTTTTAGATCTTTAAAAAATAAGTCTTGATATGTTATAGGTATTCCGCTTTCGCGAAAGCGGAAAAAGTATCTTATCTAAGAGAACAGGAATCATCTATTCGTAAACTCGTACGTAATCTACATACATAGTCTGTGGATATACGACATCGGGACCTGGAGCGCCTACAAAGCTTCCTCCTACTGCTACATTCATTATTATGTAAAACTCTCTATCGTTAAATACCCAATCTCCATTTACGTCTTCTGGAGTGATTTGATTATACAAGACATCGTCCACGTAATAATTAATGTAATTGGGTCCCCATTCTATACCAAAAATGTGAAAATCAGTATCAAAGCGGTCATTTACTAAATCATAAGATTTAGTTACAGCATTGCCTCCTGAATAACCTGGACCGTGGACACTACCATGAGTAATTGTAGGCTCCTGACCTCTATATTCCATAATATCTATCTCACCTATATTAGGCCATACATCTGCACCATTGTTATCATCTCCTAACATCCAGAAAGCTGGCCAAATACCTTGTCCCCACGGAAGTTTTATCCTGGCTTCAAAACGACCGTATTTTTTCTGAAATTTACCTTTTGTTAAAATTCTTGCTGATGTAAAACTGGAACCTTCAAAATTTTCCTTTTGAGCTATAATTTTTAACATACCATCTTCTACAATAACGTTCTCTGGTCTATCTGTATAATACTGTTGTTCATTATTTCCCCAGCCAGGAATACCTTGAGCACTTCCATCACCTATTTCATAACTCCATAAGGAAGAATCTAGAGCTCCACTAGTATCAAAATTATCTTCTAGAACTAGTTTATTTAAAGCGGTTATTTCTTGTTTCTCATCTGGAGAGCAACTTATGATAACGGCAATAAGCACTACAAGTAGGCTTACATTGATATATTTTGAAGTGAAATTCATATTCGATTTATTTTGAGTAGGTATTTTTAAACAAGGTTTAAATGTTGACAATGGTTAGTGCTGCCTTAATTAGTTACGGAAATAAAAGTTATCAATGAACACATCGTTTGCATTTGTAGGTTGACCTACAATTATGTATTGCCCTAGATTTGATCTATTAGTAAGTCCAGTAAAGTCTGATAATGGAATATCGTGATTAACCCATTGCCCTGTCACTGGATTAGTAATAGTTACTTCATGTTCTGAATCATCAGCAGTTCCGATGGTGTTATCTGCTCCTAAATCTACAAGCTTGAGAGCAAATGATGTGTAATTTGCAGACCACGTATCTATGCGTACATGTGTCATGCTAGATGCGTCTACGCTATTATTTAAGGTTTCTATACCAGCAAATCCTAATGAAGCATACTTTTTAATATTATCTCCAGAAACAACCTCATTTGTTAAAACAGTTGAAGCAGATGACCATGGAGTTCTAAATGTGTCAACTGGCACATCTGTATATGCATCACTAAAAAGAGAGATAACATTGCCTGCAGGATCAGTAGGACTTGCCGCCGGCGTAGATGGTGATGTAGGTTCTCCATAGAAATAGATATTATCTAAATAAAAGTTAGAGAGAGGAGATCCATTTATATTTTCATAAATAATTAAACCGATGTTAGATTTATTAGCTAACGTTATAGGCACATCAAGTGTTACCCAAGAGTCTGCAACAAAGTCAGAACCATTAAAAAATATTTGCTGTCTCGTATCATCTCCTCCACCATCAGCTCCATCTGGTCCAAAATCTACTACAGATATTAGAAAATCTAAATTTGCTGGGATACTTCCAGGAATATACATATTGAGATGCAGGTTAGATTTATCAGTAATATCAATGGTAGGATTTGCAAACTGATTACCTACAAAATTGAAATTAGTATAGTTTAAAATGTTATCTCCATTAACATCAAAATCTGCGGATAACGTAGTTTGAAAAGGCTCCCAAAATCCGTTATAGAAATCTACTGGTACGTTAGTATAAAAATCACTAAAAATGGATATTACGTTTGAAGGATCTCTTGTAGGTGTAGGTGGTAATTGAAAAGTACCAAGAGAATTTACAGTTATTGAACCAGCTGCATCGTTACCACCAAGCGTTGCTGTAACGGTGGTAGTTCCTGAAGTATTTATTGAAATAAGACCAGAAGTATCTACAGTTGCAACACTAGGGTTAGAAGAAGTAAATTCAAAATAATTAGGCGCTGCGATAATATCAACATCATTACCAGTTCCTAAATTAAACGTTTGAATTAAGTCTGTAACTTGAGAAGTGACACCTATAAATGAGGTAAGATTAACATCTTGTCCATTTACAATGGATGGTCTAGGTTGAGCAATGGTTCCTAACTTTTCAAATCTTAACTCATCAATCCATAAAGTATATCCAGAACCATTAGTACTTTGCGTTCCAGCCGCATATCTTAGAAGACCGCGTTCTTGTGTCAATTTAGAAGCGTCGGGAATAGGTATTACATATTTAGTCCAGTTTGTTCCTACGCTAATATTTGTTCTCGTAGCAATATATTTATTTTCTAGAAAATCTTCTCCAAATCCTATTTCTCCAACAGATACACCTTGAGAAGCTTTTGCCCAAAAGGTTAAGGCGTCATATTTAGTCAGATCTCTTCCTGCACCATCAACTCTAAAAATCCCACCTGCGTAAGCACCTAGAGGATCATCACTATTAGGTACATCTATTCTTATGGATGCATTGCTTTGATAACCTTCTTCATTATCAACAGAAAAAGCGGTGAACTTAGAGTCAGCATACGGGAAATAGAAATCACTTCCTAATCCTACCGGGCCATCTGTAAATACTTCAGGTGTTGATGAAAAAGTCGCTAGCACTGCATCATCAGACAGTTCTCTTTCACAGCTTACTAAGAAACCTACGGTTACTAAAAATAGACTGCTTATTCTAATGTAATTACTTATATTTTTCATGCTTTTTTAGTTTCCAATATTAATGTGTATGTAAGTTCTAATTTCCCATTCTGTACCATCAGGGAATCCCACTGAGCTTATAGGTGGAACTCCAAATTCTGGTGCCACGTTAGGTGAATATCTAGGCGAAAATTCATTCATAGTTCTCCATGTACCTCTAATTCCTACAACCGTGCTTGGTAAAATGAACCAGTCTGGTTTCCCTAAAGATGTGGATACATCAAGCATTAATTGAATAGGATAAGTCAAGTTAAAATCTCTATGATAATCAAATGGTCCCCAATCATTAAATTTAAAATGAGTCTGAACCATCATCTTGTTATATATCATTCTAATATCACCACCATATCTTTTGATCAATCGCTCGCTATCTCCATTTGCTTGACCATTACCGTAGAAAAAGTTTCCTATTATTCCTAAATTAGGACTCAATTTTGACACCATACGAGTATGTGCCTCCCATAAATCTTCTGCCGGAGCAGAATTTGGAAAAGCGAAGAAGGTACGATCTGCCTGAAAACCGATATGCGCATCTTGAGTTGTCGGTAAATGACGGAAAACAAATCCTGCGCTCATGGCAAATTTTGCGTCTTCAGCTCGATCGTTATTCCATTCGTACATCCATGTTCCAGGAGTAGGGTCAAAAGTGATCAATATTTCTCCAGCAGTTGTTTCTCGATTTCCTCTCACTGCAAATGGGTCGTCAATTACATTTCTTAATCTACCAGGAGCACCAACATCGTTAGGCATAGGATCTACAAGTGGTTGTTGCCATAGAAAATTAGGTGCAATTTGAAAATTTCCTACTGTATAAGTCATTCCAGCAAGAAAATTAGACTGGTTACCGCTACCATTGTCTTTTAGTTTCCATCCTGTAAAAGTTTGTGTTTGATCTGCACCGCCATTTGCAACAAGTCCCATTACTCCTCCTTGAACATATGCATTAATCTTTCCTCCTTGATAAGTGATTTTACCTTTTCCACCCCAGTTGTCTTTAGAAGAGACTACATCATCAAAAACAGTGTAGTTCCCAGAGCTACCGGTAACGTCTTGGTAAGTGGTTCCATTTAAAGGACTTCCAGCCCAGATTCCTCCTAATGTAAATCCAAAAGCACCAATTTCTCTCTCTAAAACTAAAGTAGCTCTCTCCGTTGGGAAAGGCGGAATAATACCACTTCTTACTTGATTTTGATCTAAAACACGCCTACCGGTTTCATCTAACTCGATATCTGTCTCAAAATCTCTATGATAAATTCCAGTAATACCCCATTGACCTACTTTACGACTATATTTGATTAAAGCAGTAGGATTTGCGCCCCACCATAACTGCGGACCAAATGCTGCTTTGACACCATCTGCAATTCCTTTTCCATCAATTTCAAATCCAAGTATTTCGCCTCCATAAATATCAAGGTTAGGTCCATAATTAGCTTCTGGATATAAAGCAAAAAAATCACCTTCATAACCCCAATGATAGTGACCTGTTCTGTAGAAACCTCTTAAATCAAAATCCTTAGCATTCCATTCAAATTCTGCATCATATACGTTAACTCTATTAACATCATTCTCGATTACCTGCTGACCATTACTATCTAACGAAAATACTGGTCTAGCTCTATTCTCATAAAAAATTTCATCAATTGGGTTCTCTGCGACCTTACCGATGATATTGAAGTTCACATTTGCTCTCATGTTAGAGGCAGGCTTTCCTTCTATACCTACAAAGTAGGATTGCATATGATCAAATCCTAGTTGATTTGGAAATGTTTGAGAATCTGGATCAGGAGTGTCTGGAGTGGTAATCAAACTTCCACCAGTATTGAAGGTGGTAAATTTTGCAGTAAGTCTACTTATTCTCAACTTTTCTGCACCACCACCACCTAGCGCTGCTTTGTCGCCTCTAGCACGTAAAACCGCGTCCATCAACTCGATTTCATTGAAATAACTTTGAAGACTTTCAGCCGTTACTTTATTATTATATGGATCCAAGTCATGAACTTCCTTTAAGGCGTAGTATGATGCACGTGGATATAGATCATAGAGACCTCTTTCATTAGGTCTGCCTTTAGCACATACACCAAACCACTCTTCATTCATGTTTTTTGAACCGTTTTTAGAGTCAATTGTATAACCAGCACTCGTCCATACTGCCTCGGTATTATGTATATCTAAATCTTCTGTTTGACCATCTTTCCACCAGCCGTCTGCCCATTGAAAAGTAAAACCACCTATTGAATTACCAGATTTACCCAAACCTGAAGCATTAGCATATATCTCCTTCCAGTTTTCTACCATATAATAAGCCTGCATCTTTTGATCTTCCTTATTTGTAATAGCATTAAAAGCATCAGCACCAAACTCAGCAAACATCATAGGTTTATTCAGTTTCGTTTTCACAACTTCAAAAGCATCACCAAAAGATTTTCCCCTATACATATTAGTGGCATAAATATCTAACTCTGTAACATGTTCGGCTACAAGATCAACATATAGTAAATCTCCATTACAAATAGCTATAGGATGATTAGTATCAATTTTTTTCATCTCTATAATGGCATCATTCATTAGCTTATACATTGCTCTAGCACGAGTAATGACCGTTCCTTCTGTTTCTATCGGAATATCCTCGGTAGCTGCGCCACCCCACGAAAGCCCATAGTTATTTTCATTTCCTAACATAAACATTAATAGACCTGGAGTATCTTTAAACTCTTTGGTCATATTAATTGCTTCTTGAATAAGATATTTTCTTGCTCTAGGATCTGCATATTCAGTATTAGACATCCAGGTACCATCTAGTGTCACACCATAACGACCAAATGAATGGTTTATCATGGTATGAATCCCATAATTTTTGTAGATATATTCAACCCATTTAGGCTGTATTCCGGTATATACACGAATGGTATTGACACCCATGTTTTTTAACAACCCCATTTCATTCTCAAGGGCAGCTTCAATAAAATCGTCTGGTTGAGACCAGAAGTTATATGAATAATTAGTTCCTATCGGAACATAATCCCAATTCATTCCATTTATGATAAAGGGCTTGCCATCTACTAGCAATGTTTGTCCATTTGCACTTTCAAAGACGGAAACATCTTGGCTCTGAGAAAAACCAGATGCTACAACTAAGAACATGCTAATTGATAAGAGAATAAACTTCATAAATTTGGTGTTAAAAAGGTTGGTTTTTAAAAATCTAGTTGCCTTCGCATTTTTGATTTTTAAATATATAAGAAGAGATAAAAAAAGAAACTATAACTATCTCAACAAAAAACATACAGATTAAAAATAATTTGTAAAATCCATTTTCCACAAACACAAAACAATCATATAACTGAACTTCAACATTTTAAACAATTAAAAATCTTAATGTTGATCAATTAATAGACAGAATGATGTAGTAATGATGAGTTCAATACCGTTTAAAAAACCAATAATTAAATCTCAACAATGTAACTTGTTAAGCTTTCCTCTCTACTTAGAGCCAATTTTTTACGCAAACGATATCGTTTTATCTCA
>NZ_MAAX01000111.1 GCF_002162835.1 Nonlabens dokdonensis | reverse complement strand
GTGTTTCTGTATTAGGACATATGCAGCGTGGTGGTTCACCTTCTTGTGCAGATCGTGTTCTTGCTAGTCGTATGGGCGTTAAAGCGGTAGAGAGTCTTCTAGAGGGAAAAACCAATTACATGGTAGGAATTAAAGATACTCAAATGGTATTGTGTCCTATCGATAAGGCCGTGAAGGGTAAAACAGATATCGATCTAGAATTGATACGTGTAAGTGATATAATGACGACTTAATCAGTTATCGCATTAAGAAACATATATTAACAGTTCCAACTGTCTAAAATAGGAAATCGAGGAAACTGGTTTTAAACTCAATGTAAAGGCCAGATTTGAAATTAAAAATTATAAATAAATAGTAAAAGATGAGCAAAAAATTAAGATTAGGAATAAACGGTTTTGGACGTATAGGTCGTATCGTTTTTAGAGCTACGTTAAAGAGAGAAAATGTAGAAGTTGTAGCAATCAACGATTTAGTAGATGTAGAGCAACTGGCTTATTTATTAGAGTATGATTCCGTTCATGGACGTTACGGTGGTAGTATAGAAATTAAAGATGGTAACTTAATCATCGATGGTGTAACAGTAAGAGTAACAAGCGAGCGCGACCCTAAGAATCTAAAATGGGATGAAGTAGGAGTAGATGTAGTTGCAGACTGTACAGGTATCTTTACAGATCTTGATAATGCACAAGCACACTTAGATGCTGGTGCAAAGAAAGTAGTAATCTCTGCTCCATCAAAAACAGCTCCTATGTTTGTTATGGGAGTAAACGATTCAGAACTAACCGCAGATCATAATATCGTTTCTAACGCTTCATGTACGACTAACTGTCTTGCACCTATGGCAAAGATATTGAACGATAACTTTGGTATCCAGGAAGCTTTAATGACTACAGTTCATGCTGCTACGGCAACACAACAAACTGTAGATGCACCTAGTAAGAAGAATTATCGTTTAGGTAGAAGTGCTATGAATAACATTATTCCTACTTCTACAGGAGCTGCTGTTGCAGTAACTAAGGTAATTCCAGAATTAAAAGGTAAACTTACCGGTATGGCTTTCCGTGTTCCTACGGTAGATGTTTCTGTGGTAGATTTAACTGTGAAGCTTGAAAAAGAAACTAGTTTAGAGGAAATTAATTCCGCTTTCGCGAAAGCGGCAAATGGCGACATGCAAGGTGTAGTAGGTTACACTGATGAGCCTGTTGTTTCTCAGGATTTTGTAAGCGATGCGCGTACGAGTATTTATGATGCTGGTGCAGCTATCGAGTTGAACCCTACATTCTTTAAGCTAGTAAGCTGGTATGATAACGAGTTCGGTTACTCTAATAAATTAGTAGATCTTGCTGAAAAAGTAAATTCTTTATAATATAAGTTAGCAAAAGCGCTGTAATTTTCTATTTACAGCGCTTTTCTTTTTGTCACTAACCTTATAATAAATCTTATGATTCTGATAACTGACAGTGGTTCTACAAAGTCGGACTGGATTGCGCTGGATAACGATGGTAAGCAACTTTTTAAGACACGTACTCGTGGAATGAATCCCGCTATACTCACTACAGAGCAACTTCAAGAACGCATTCTAGAAAGTGAAGAGCTGGTTGCAAATAAAGAAAATGTAGATCAAGTCTTTTTTTATGGTGCTGGCTGTGGTACAGAAGGTCCTAGAAAAAATCTAGAAATATTACTTTCTAGCTATTTTCACAAGAGTGAAGTAGTGGTAAAAGAAGATACTGCTGCTGCTGTATATGCCGCTGTAGGTGATGAGCCTGGTGTAGTTTGTATATTAGGAACAGGTTCTAATTGTTGTTTCTCAGATGGAGAGAATATTGTGCAGCGAGTAGTCTCTTTAGGATATACTTTAATGGATGAGGCAAGTGGTAACTGGTACGGTAAGAACTTACTTAGAGATTATGGATTTAGAAACATGCCTAAAGACTTGATGAAAAAGTTTGCTGAGGCTTACAACATGGATCCAGATTACATCAAATTTCATTTGTACAAGCAACCTAATCCCAACGCATTTCTTGCGCATCATGCAGAGTTTATCTTTCAAAATCTAGAAGAGCGTTATATCAAGAAGTTACTTCGTAAAGGCTTGCGTAAATTTTCACGTAACATGATTTTACAATTCAGTGAAGAAATAAAATCTCACGAAGTACACTTTGTAGGTAGTATAGCTCATTTTGCACAAGCGAGAATAAAACAAGTCGCAGCAGAATTTGGTTATGAAGTAGGTAACATCGTACGCAGGCCTATTGATGGATTAGTACAATACCATATTGATAAAATAAAAAAACAACAGATTTCATAGATTTTAAATCGTCTCTGGAACTTTGTATAAAGCTCTTTTAAAGGTAATCACTTTTAAAGGAGCTTTTTATTTCTAGTCCTTTTGTTCAAAAGAGACTACCTCATTAGTTTCAGGATCCTTAAAAAAATAGATAGAAAAATCTTTTTCTTCTATTCTGTATTCTAGAATAAATTCTAACGGTTTTAGTTTTCTGAAATCTAATTGATGAAAATGCCATTTAGGGTAACCACCTAACATCATTTTATAGGATGAAGTCTGCTCGATTTCTTTTGCGGTTTCCTTGTATAAAGTCCAAGGATGCTCCTCATGTGTCGCCACGACTAACTTATGTACTTTAGGGAACCTATGAATAATTTCTTCCCAAATAGGTAAGCTTTGCACTAAGGTACCTTCTTGTGTTTTTATGTTCTTTAACCGATTTTCTGACAACTGCTTTTTTAAAATAAGCTGGTAATTAGAAGCGTTTTTAATGGCTTTTTCATCGTCAATAAATAGAAAAGCTAGTTGATCATTCCGCTCAAATACTCCTTTACAAGGTAAGGCTTGTTCTTTTTTATTTTTAGGTACTTCTATAAAGTTAGAGATATATTCCTCTGCCACCACCGGTAATGAATTAAATCGATAAGCATCTAGGGTCAATGGTTCTAATTGTTCTAAAATCAATTGTTTTTGAGCAGCTGTTATCTGGGCAATTTCTTTACGAGAAGACATAAGGTTCTCGTAGTATTTCATAGGTTTTCCCAATAATTTTTCTAACTTTTTAAACATAAAAAGGACTTTTAATTAGTTGCTTTTAAACAAGAAATAAATATAAAAAAGCTGTTTTAAGTATATTAAAACAGCTTTCTAATTATAAGGCGATGACTAAACTATTTATTCTGCAGGAGCTTCACTCTCTTGCGATTCTGTCGCTTCATTTTCAGCTGCTGCTGCCTCAGCTTCTTCTTCCTCTTTCTTCATTTGTCTTTGAAGAATATTTAATTGCTTTTGCTTTTCTTTAATAACGTCTAGTTCCTTGTTCAATTCTGCAATGTTCTTTTTAGTCTGAACTAAAAATGGATTCTTGTCGTCCTTTGCATTAATAAACTGTAAGTTATTATCGAGTTGTCTTACTTCATCTTGAATTTCATCACGTCTTTTTCTTAGATAGAAACGTTCGTTTTTAAAATCCTTTTCATCTCCGTTTTGTAAACTAGCAAGTTTGTTTTGATACTTCAGCATTTCGGCATCAACAGCACTTAATCCAGAAGCTTTTAATTTAGCTTGTAAAAGCTTTTCAAACTTATCTTGAATCATACGCTTGCTATACGGTACACGACCTATTTTAGCCCAGTCTGCCATATGCAGTTCTACTTGAGCAAGCATTGCTTTTTTGTCATCTTGAGGTATCATTTCTTTCAAAGCATCATAAACTTTCATTTTTGCTTCAAAATTTTCAACTTCTTCTTTATTCTCTTCTTTCTTTTGAGCCGATTTTTTATCAAAAAAGGCGTTACAGGCTTTTTGAAAACGTTTCCAGATCTTATCACTATCCTTTTTAGGAACATGACCTATTTGTTTCCATTCTGCCTGAATGCGTTTCATGATTTGCAAACCTTCAGCAAAATTCTCATTGTCTTGATGCTCTTCAGCAATAGCAATCAATTTCATTTTTGCATCAAGATTATCTTGTTGCTCTTTTTTAAGACCTTTGTAATAATCATTTTTAGCCTTGTTGAACTCTCTAGTAACGGTTCTAAATTGATTCCACAACTCGTTATTTACAGCTTTAGGCGCAGGTCCTGTTGTAGTAAACAATTCTCTTAAAACTTTTATCTCCTCAAGTCTATCTTGCCATTCTTTGTGGTTTTTTGCTCCTTGCTCAGTGATCTTAGCAATTTCAGCCACAATATTTTCTTTGATGAGCTGGTTTTTTGCATTGATTTTATCGCGTTCCTCATAATAAGCTTGTCGTTTATCATGAATCACTTTTGTCGCCGCGCTAAATTCATCCCAGATAGGATCACGCATCTCTTTTGCAACTGGTCCAGCATCTTCTTTCCACATACGGTGCAACTCTTGCAGCTCTCTTAAGGCTTTATGAATGTTCTCTTCATTTCCTAATTCTACGGCACGAGCGATAATCTTATTTCTAAATTCAAGATTGCGTTCAAAATCTTTATCTCGCAATTCTTTACTTAAATCTATATAATCATAAAAGTTTTGAGTCGCTAGACGATAATCTTCCCACGTGATGTTATAGGCATCATGAGGTATATTACCTGTTGCTTTCCACTCGTCCTGTAGGGCATGGAACTTTTTAAAAGTTGTTCCTATATTTTCTTCTTGATCTATAAGAAGTTTTATGTTTTCAATGATTTCTCGACGTTTTGCAAGATTATCTTCTTGTTGCTTGCGTTTGTCTCTTTGAAATTGTCCTTTTTGCTTTCTATAAAGGGAGTGAAGATCATAGAATTCTGTAGCGATCTCATTTTTATATTCAAACTCTGGTGCTAGAGGATCATCACTAGGTGGATTCTCTTCCTTGAACTTTTCTTGAGCTTCCTTTTTAGCATCAGCATCTGCAGCTTCAAAAGCTTTTTTAATATCTTCAGCTTGAGTTCTGAAACTATTGATAGGATATTCTTGCATTAAGAAACGCAACTCGTTTACAAGAGCAGGCATGTCCATAGAAGCATAATCCTTTTCTTCTATTTCTTTAACGCTATCGTCTTCTGGCTCGTTATCATCTTCATCGTCATCATCATTTTTTGTAGACTCAGTGGTTTCAGAAGTTGTCTCTACATTATTTGCTGCAGCAGTTCCAGTTTCATCGTCCACTTCAACTATAGGGTCTTCAGACTTTTCCACTGCTTCTTTTTCATTTACAATAGCATCTTCATGCGTCGTAGAAGTGTCTTGAGTAGTTTCTTCTACCTTGTTAGTGCCGGTTTTTACCGGTTGCTCACTATCTGTCTCGCTATCAGTAGTTTCTTGACCTTCTGTGTTGGTCGTTTTTTCCGTAGCTTCTTCTAACATCGCGTTTTCTAAAGCGTCTTGAGATTCGGTCTTTTTTGAATCCATTTCTGGCGTATTTCCATCTGCATTTTGCAGGTTGTCATTCTTATCCATTACTATAATTTTTAATAGGAACGGCAAGATAAATAGATTCTTCTATACCTACAATGCAATGGTGCATTACTTATTCCAAAGTTCCCACGCTTTTTCTGCTTGATGTTTAAGCATTTCATGGCCGTTAATCACTTGAGATCCTTTCTGTTGCCCTAGTTTCATGAACATTGTAAGTGCAGGATTATAGACAAGGTCATAAAGAATATGAGAGTCATTCAAGTGCTCGTAAGGTATATCAGGTCTCAAATGAACATCTGGAACGACGCCTAATGGTGTGGTGTTTACAATAAGGCTTACCATTTCTAGAACCTCTTTATTTACTGACTTATAGTCTATTGTAAACTCGTCTTGCGGATTCCTACTCACAAACAAAAATGGAATTTGCATGGCTTCTAGCGTATAAGCCACTGCTTTAGAAGCGCCACCAGTTCCTAGTATAAGGGCGTTTTTTTTAATGGGTAAGAACTTCTCGAGGCTTTTTGCAAACCCATAACAATCAGTGTTATGACCTGTCCAGATATTATCTTCAATGGTAACCGTGTTTATCGCACCTATAACTTTTGCTTCCTCACTTATATCATCCACTACCTGCAACATGTGCTCTTTATAAGGAATAGTCACATTTAGTCCTCTCAAAATCTCATTTTTACCGTTAGTAGTTCTAGTTTGCTCGTTGTAGGTAACGCTTTCGCGAAAGCGAGATAATAAGAAATCCCTACTCATTTCAAAATTTCTATAATGATGATCTTCTAGTCCTAGTTTTTCAAATTTCTCACTAAAATAAGATCGAGAAAAACTGTAATCCAGTCGTTCTCCTACTAGTCCAAAAATGCTAGATGGGATTTGCTTTATTTCCATAATGATCTAAAATATAAACACTTAAAAAACCTATGATTATCATAAGTATTGCAATCCATGTATAAGAGTCTGTAAATTCTGGCCAGTAACGGCTATAATTTTCTAATATGTAGTCTCCGTTTTTATCTAGGATTAAAAATCCTTCTTCTGTAGTTTTAAAGATTTCTCTTTTCCACGGCCATACCACACCTAAGGAGCCTGTTATAAAACCTATAATCATCGCATTAGTCTCATTGCGATAATGTTTTATAGTCCACCCTAAAAGATGTGAAAGGCTCACTAGTCCTATAATCGATCCTAATGTGAACACGCTTAAAATTTGTAGTAATTCCATATGGACAGGATCCTGCCACCATGAGAAATCACCTTGGATAACTGCTACCATAGTATCAAAAAAGGCATTAATACTGTCTACTAAAAGCAATACGTAATTACCTAATAAGATGAGTATAAAGCTGCCGCTTAGTCCAGGAATAGTCATTCCTGTTATACTTATCATACCACAAAAGAATACAAAAAATAGATTGGTATTTTCTGTAGCTGGATCGAGTAGGGAAGTGCCTATTCCTATAAGCGTACCTATTACTAAAATGAACATGTTGTTGCGTGTCCATTCTCCAAAACTGCGCGAAATGTAATAAATGGAGCCTAAAATCATGCCGAAAAAAATAGCCCAAACAAGTATAGGATAATATTGAATAAGTAAATCAAACCCTTTACTTACGGTAAAATAGCTCAAGGCTTCACCTAATATTAATAAAGATAAAAACCTACCGTTGATGTAATTAAAAAAGCTACCGAACCTTCCCGAGAAGAAAAGTTTAACGGCTTTCAAATTTAACTTTTGTAGCGAGTTGATAAACTCTTCATAGAATCCACCTACATATGCTACAACGCCACCGCTTATTCCAGGAACCTTATTTGCAGTTCCCATAGCTACTCCTTTTAGGACTAGGAATAGTTTATCGGTAAAGCTTCTTGTAGGCTGGCGCAATTATATTTGTTTTTTGTTTGCCCAACGTTCTAATCCTAAGATTAATATAAATCCAAGTAGAGCAAGTAGGCAAACGTATACTATCTGTGGATCACCATCATAATTTAATGGTGAGATACTTTTTTCTAAAAATGGAACTTGTATTCCATGACTGTTAGTTCGATATTTTATCACTTCCTTCCACGGCCATAGCTTATTTAAGGAACCGATCATAAAACCAGTTAATAATGCTAGAGTGAGATTTTTTTGATTTTCAAATAACCAGGTGAGTATTCGAGAAAATACTTTAAGACCTACCACACAACCCAATGCAAAAAGTAGTAAATTACTTAAATAATCCCATACTAGAGACCAGTTGCCAGCAGCTATAGCTTCCATTAAACCAGATATAGAGCCTAAAACGGTCTTGTAACTTCCTAAAAGTAATAGTAAAAAAGCACCTGAAACTCCTGGCAAAATCATAGCGATTATAGCGATAAAGCCAGAAAAAATTATATACCACCAGCTATCTGGTGACCCTAAAGGCTCAGCAATTGTGATATAATAGGAAGCAATAGTTCCCAAAAGAATAGCTGTTACCACACCTAAATTCCATTTAGATATTTGCTTACCTATGTAGATGACACTAGCTAGTACTAAACCAAAAAAGAACGACCACAGCAACACAGGATACGTCTCTAGAAGATAAGTAAGAAGTTTAGATAGACTTAACACACTTATTGCGATACCTATAACTAATGAAAGAAGAAAGCTTAGATTGTACTTTACAAATGTATTTTTGACTCCTATTTTAAAGAAGTCTTTTAATAGCTGTAAATCTATACCATCTATAGTTTTAATCAATTCTTCATAGATCCCAGTTATAAAAGCAATGGTTCCTCCTGAAACTCCAGGTACTACATCTGCAGCACCCATAAGCATTCCTTTAATAGCAGTGGTAATGTTTTTTTTAAGAGGCATTATTAATATTTTTTAAAAATTTCCTGTAGCAACAACTCATTAATAACTGTGAGAACTGTATCTCAAATTATTATTACTAAATAGAAATATAATACAATTTGTAATATGAATTTTATAATTTAATAAAGAAGGTTGTTAACTCACTAATGCGGTAATTAAAGAACAATTTAAGAATGTACTTGTAACTATAATTTCTATTCTTCTCTAATAAAACCAAATCCCAAGTATTGAGGCTTGGGATTTGAGATTTTAAATTTATCTGTGGATAGTTTGTGTTCTATCAGGTCCTACACTAACAACTTTAATAGGAATTTCTAATTCTTTTTCTAAGAAATCAATGTAAGTATTGAGCTCCTTAGGAAATTGAGAAGGTTCTCTCATTTTGGTAAGATCTTCTTTCCAGCAATCAAATTCTGAATAAATAGGAGTAACGTTCTCTGGTTCTATATTATAAGGTAAGTGTGTAATTTCTTCACCTTTATATTTATAGGCCGTACAAACTTTAAGTTTATCAAATCCAGAGAGTACATCTCCTTTCATCATCATCAACTGTGTTACACCGTTTACCTGACATGTGTATTTTAATGCTACTAGATCTAACCAGCCGCAACGTCTTGCTCGACCAGTTACTGCGCCAAATTCATGACCTACTTTTGCCATTTCTGCACCTACTTCATCAAATAATTCGGTAGGGAATGGGCCGCTACCTACACGAGTGGTATAGGCTTTAAATATTCCAAATACTTCACCTATTTGATTAGGTGCAACTCCTAAACCTGTACAAGCACCGGCAGCAGTCGTATTTGAAGAAGTTACAAAAGGATAAGTACCAAAGTCAATGTCGAGTAATGATCCTTGAGCACCTTCTGCAAGAATAGACTTTCCATTTTTTTGAGCTTGTTGTAAATATTCTTCGCTGTCTATAAAAGTTAATTCTTTAAGCGTTTCTACAGCTTTAAAGAATTCTGCTTCCATTTCAGGTAAATTATATTGAATATCTACGTTGTGAAAAGCAATAAGTTCTTCATGCTTATTTGCAAGAGCTCTATATTTATCTTTCCATGTATTAAGTTCCAGATCTCCTAGTCTTATACCATTACGACCTGTTTTATCCATGTAAGTAGGCCCTATTCCTTTGAGAGTAGATCCTATTTTTGCTTTTCCTTTTGAAGCTTCAGAAGCGGCATCTAACAATCTGTGAGTAGGAAGGATCACATGAGCCTTTCTAGACAAAATTAGTTTGCTTTTGTAATCAATATCAAATTTATCTAATCCTTCTAATTCTTGTACAAACACTACAGGATCGATAACCACACCGTTACCAATTACATTCATGGACTTTTCATGAAAAATTCCAGAAGGAATTGTTCTAAGAACATGTTTAATACCGTCAAATTCTAAAGTATGTCCTGCATTCGGACCACCTTGAAATCTTGCGACGATGTCATAATTAGAGGTAAGAACATCTACAATTTTACCTTTTCCTTCGTCGCCCCATTGAAGACCGAGCAATAAATCTACTGCCATTGTTATTTTTTTTCAGTTGTTTTTTTAACGCCGTAAAAGTATAAAGAATGATTGGTAATCGAGACATTAAAAACCTCTTCTATTGTCTTTTTTATTGACTCTATTCTTGGGTCGCAAAATTCTATCACTTCGTTAGTATCTGAGATGATTAAATGATCGTGCTGTCTGTCAAAATAAGATTTCTCATAATGAGATTGATTTTGATTAAATTGGTGTCTTCTAACTAATTTACACTCCAGCAATAATTCAATAGTATTATAAAGCGTAGCGCGACTTACACGGTAATTTTGATCTTTCATTTTGGTATATAATGACTCTATGTCAAAATGCTCATCGCTCGCATATATTTCATCTAGTATCGCATATCTTTCTGGAGTTTTACGATGTTTATTTTCACTCAAGAATTGTGTAAAAACATTTCTAACTATTTCCTGCTCTCTTTCAAGATTGTTGATAATTTCACTCATATTTTAAGATCTGGTTACCTTATCGATACCATTTAATTTGTTTAGATTTTGAATAAGAGAAGTAAGTAGATTTTTATTAGGTACTACAACGGTTATCTCGCCCGTAAAAACTCCATGATTACTATTAAAGGAAATATTTCTAATATTCACATGCATATTTTCAGATATAACTCCTGTAACTTCTTGAACAAGTCCCATGCGGTCTATTCCTGTTAGTTTTAATTCTGCCTTATACTCACGTTGTGTGGAGTCTATCCATTTAGCACTGATAATTCTATAAGCAAATTTACTTTGTAAACTTATGGCATTAGGACAATTGTTTTTGTGAACTTTTATTCCTTCACTTACAGTTGTAAATCCAAAAACTGCATCTCCTGCGATGGGATTACAACACTTTGATAGTGTGTAATCCAAAGTAGCTCCTTCCTTACCAAAAACTATAGCGTCATAATTTTCAGTAACTTCTTCCTTATTGATATCTGGATTCTCCTTAGGCTTTCTGATTTTATTTTTCAGAAAAGAGTACAACGCATTGCTACGGCTATTGGCATAATCTTTTATAGCCTTATTATCAATCGTTCCATTTCCTACTCGATAAAAAAGATCGTGACTGGTTTTTAATTTAAAGAAGTTGACCATTTGATTCACACTCGTTTCGTCGAGGACAATCTTCTGTGATTTCAGTTTTCGCTTTAAAATTTCTTTACCATCAGCAGCAATAATTTTTTGATCTTCTTTTAAGGCGCTTTTAATTTTAGATCGTGCCCTTGCAGTAGTAGCATAATCCAGCCAGTTTTTAGTAGGCTTCTGATTTTCTGATGTGATAATATCTACTTGATCACCGCTTTTAAGTTCATGCGATAATGGTACTAATTTACCGTTCACTCGTGCGCCACGTGTGTGTAAACCTACCTCAGTATGAATAGCAAAAGCAAAGTCTAGTGGTGTAGAGGACTTTGGTAAAGATTTTAATTCACCTGTAGGCGTGAATACAAATATCTCTTTACTGTAAAGATTCAATTTGAACTGTTCTACAAAGTCGACAGCATTACCATCTTGATTTTCTAATGCTTCTTGTAAACGATTCAACCACTCATCAAGACCATCTTCTTTATCACCTTGCTTATATTTGTAGTGCGCTGCATAACCTTTTTCGGCGATTTCATGCATTCGTTCTGATCTAATTTGAACTTCTACCCATCTTCCATCAGGTCCCATCACTGTGATATGTAGGGCTTCATAACCGGTTGACTTAGGAGAGCTTATCCAGTCTCTTAAACGCACAGGATTTGGTGTAAAATGATCTGTTACAACAGAGTAAATTTTCCATGCAAGAAACTTTTCATTTGCTCTATCACTTCTAAAAATGATACGCACCGCAAATTTATCGTAAACCTCATCAAAAGAAACACTTTGCTTGAGCATCTTACGACGTATAGAAAAGACAGATTTAGGGCGACCTGAAATTCTATATTCTAATCCTTCTTTTTCTAGACTTTCATCTATTACGGCACTAAAGTCTTTGATATATTTTTTTTGCTCCTCTTTGCTATCCACAATGGATTGCTGTATATCATTGAAGACTTCTGGCTCTGTGTATTTAAGACCTAGATCTTCTAGTTCTGTTTTAATATTATACAGACCTAGCCTATGAGCAATAGGAGCATAAATGTAAAGTGTCTCACTGGCTATTTTTACCTGTTTGTAATCAGGCATGCTGTCCATCGTTTGCATATTATGTAAACGATCGGCTATTTTTATGATAATTACTCTTATATCGTCGTTAAGAGTTAGCAGCATTTTTCTGAAATTCTCTGCCTGTTGCGATATATCGGCATCCTTTTTAAGATGTGCAATTTTGGTAAGACCATCTACTATACGAGCAATAGTCTCGCCAAAAAGTCTTTCAATATCTGATAAAGTATAAGCTGTATCTTCTACTACATCATGTAATAAGGCTGCAGCAATTGCTGTGGCGTCTAGACCTATTTGTTTGGCAACTATTTTTGCAACCGCAATAGGATGAAAAATGTAAGCCTCGCCAGATTTGCGTCGTTGTGGCGCATGTGCTTCTACCGCTATGTCAAAAGCTTTTCTAATCAGCTTTTTATCCTCATCGGTAAGCATTTGATAACTGATTTTTAAAAGGTCTTTATAGCCCTTTGCTATCAGTTTATTTTCCTCTTTTATTTCCACATCAGTCATATAGTAAAGTTAAGGTACTTTACGGATATGACCAATTATTTTATAAGCTCAAGTGGTAGATTTTTACAGGTCTAATTTCCTCGATTCAGAAAAAAAATTATGTACTTAAGTGAATTAAATGCAGCTACATAAAAACAGTGCAAAGAATTTTAAATACGTCGTTTGCTTTTATGTAATTGATTCATAGCTACTTAATAGATGGTGATTTTATAGCATTAAATGGTCATTTCAAAATCCTTTGCCATCACCTTCATAAAACTTAAATTTAAGTTAATTTAGCGATGTAGAACTTATAATTAAATGAAGCTTTCCCTAGAAGCACATAAAGAAGCCTTGCGTCATATGGCTTCAAAAAAGAACGATGAAATAGAACCGTTTCTTGAAAATTTTAAGAACCAATCTGTAACTGGTTTGAACGCTGGTTCTATGCGTTATATTCTCAACTTAAACGAGATGAGATATGATTTTGTAAGCGATGCATGCTTCATTTTTACTGGTTTTAAAGCATCAGATTTTTATAAAAAAGGTCTTGATATTTTACCTGAAATTATCAAAAAACAAGACTTTAAAGCCTTGTCTAACGATTTATTTCCAGAGATGAATAATCTTGCTAAAAAGATGAATATTAAAGATCAAGAAGCCATTGTTTTTGAATTGTACTATCGCATGCAAAACATCAATACAGGGAAACTTATATCTGTTGTAGAATACAGTTCTTATGCTGGCTTTGATCAAGAAGGTAAACCGTCTTTTTCAACCGGTATATGCTATGAGTCTACCTTATGTTTTAACGGTGTACGTGGATTATTGAGGTTAAATCGTAAAGATGAGCAAGAAACCTTATTTGATAAAACTATTCATTATTCAACGTATGTTTTAACTCCTTCAGAAAAGAAAATACTAGGTTATCTATTAGAAGGAAAGGCCCATAATGAAATCGCTTCTGAAGAGTTTATCTCTCCTCACACAGTTAAAACTCATATAAAAAACATCTATAAAAAATTAGACGTTAATAAGGTGACAGAGCTCATGGCTCGTTTTAACAATCAATGATATGAAAATCTCGCTTTCGCGAAAGCGGAATTATTAAATTAACCCTTTATAACATCATGTTGTAACATCTATTGTTGCTCCATTTGTATCTTATAATCTGTACCTATTTGATCTAGACGATTCATTTAATGTTTTGTTAAGCTGTTCAAAATAGGGACATGTAGTCTGTTCTTTTAATTATTTTACCCAACTAATCAATTTATATAATCAATGAAAAGAACTATTTTCACTACTCTTGCGATGGCTATAGCTTTATTTTTAAGCAGTTGTAAGACTACTCAAAAGGCAGTCGCGCAAAAAGAGGAACAAACTAAAGAAACTGCCAGCAAGAAAAAATCAAAATTTAAATCTTATAATAAAGTCATTACTAATGATGCGATTACTGATGAAGGTTTATTTACAACTCATCAAGTAGATGAAGATTATTTTTATGAGATTCCTCATGATTTACTAGATAAAGACATGTTGTGGGTAACTCGTATCGCGCAAATCCCTAATAATTTAGGAGGTGGCTATTTAAATGCAGGCTCTAAGACTAATCAACAAGTAGTGTCTTGGGAGCGATTTCAAGATAAAATTTTATTGAAGGTTAAATCTTATGATGAAGTAGCACTGGAC
>NZ_MAAX01000005.1 GCF_002162835.1 Nonlabens dokdonensis | reverse complement strand
ACATTACGACAGTTTTTTCTTGCAGTTTAACAGACATTATGACGTGTTTATAAAACCATTAGTAATATTTAACCAGTATAGCTTTATCTTTGTACCTTGTTAATATATAATAAATCAGTTAATTCTGTTCTCGCTTTCGCGAAAGCGTAAAAAATAATAAGCTTATGGGATTTATGGACAAGCTGTTTAAATCACAGAGAGATATTGCAAAGGAAGAAATGACGGGAATCCCATGGGAGCCTTTAGAATCTATAGACCAGTTAGAAAATGTGATAAAAAACTCTACGATTAAACCTAAAGTCATTTTTAAGCACAGTACACGATGTGGAATTTCAAGAATGGTTTTGAATCAATTTGAAAACGGTTTTGAATCAAACGATGATGAGGTCACTTTCTACTTTCTAGATTTATTAAATTATAGAGAAGTAAGCAACGCCGTTGCAGAAAAACTTAACGTAAGACATCAATCTCCACAAATTATAGTTCTTTATAATAAAGAAATTCTACATACAGAGTCTCACCAAGGAATTGATATTAAAAAAGTGCAACAAATAGTTTCAAATAAAAAGTAAGTCATGAAAAACCCATTTAAACTCATAATTTTAACAGGAGTTCTATTTCTGTCTTCTTGTGCAACAAATGTTTTTACAGGTAAAAAGACGTTGAAGCCTATAGCAAATGACCGTTTGTTCCCTATGGCTTTTTCACAGTACGACCAGTTTCTAGATGAGAATAATGTTATTACTAACACATCAGAAGCTAGAATGATAGCTACCGTAGGTGGAAAGATAAAGACAGCAGCTCAAAGATGGCTCAACGCTATTGGGCATCCAGAATATTTAGATGGTTACGAATGGGAATACAAGCTGGTAAAAGACGATCAAGTTAACGCATGGTGTATGCCAGGCGGTAAAATTGTCTTTTATACTGGAATATTACCTATCTGTCAGGATGAAACAGGTGTTGCCATAGTCATGGGACATGAAGTAGCACATGCTCTAGCAAATCACGGTGGTCAAAGAATGAGCGCGGCACAATGGCAAGCAATTATAGGTACTGGAGTAGCTGTAGGAAGTCAAGTAGCTGGCGCAAGCAATGAAACACAACAACTTATAGGTCAAGCATATGGTCTAGGATCTCAAGTAGGAGGAATGTTGCCATTTTCAAGAGCTCATGAAACTGAGGCTGATAAAATAGGACTTTACCTTGCTGCGATTGCAGGTTATAATCCAGATGAAGGTGCACAATTATGGGAGCGCATGAAGGCAAACAGTGGTGGGCAAGCTCCACCAGAATTTTTAAGCACGCACCCATCTAACGATAGTCGAATTGCAAACTTAAAAGAGTTAGCTCCCAAAGCAAAAGCTGAAGCTGCAAAATATGGAGTAACTTCTTTTAAATAGAAAATTAAAATACATACTTTTAAAGGGTTCTTAAAGAACCCTTTTTTTATGAAAAAAAACCTACCAAAAGGCTCTAAAAAATTATTAAATGCATGGGCGTTTTATGATTGGGCAAATTCTGTTTATAGTCTTGTTATTAATAGTGCGATCTTCCCGTTATTTTACGCAGCAATAAGTATTAAAGCATTTGAAAAAGGCAAAGTGCCAAATATTTTAAAAGATGTTAATAACGAGTCTATTATAATCGTAACTACGGCCATAGCATTTCTAATTGTAAGTGTTATTTCACCTATTTTATCTGGTATTGCCGACTATTCTGGACAGAAAAAGCGTTTTTTACAGTTCTTTTGTTATCTAGGCGCTTTAAGTTGTATAGGTCTAGCAGCATTTAGTTTTGATTATTTATGGATCAGTTTGATTATCTATATGCTGGCACTTATTGGTTTTTGGGGCAGTCTGGTTTTTTATAATTCTTACTTACCAGATATTGCATTTCCAGAACAGCAAGATGCGATAAGTTCTAAAGGATTTTCTATGGGATATTTGGGTAGTGTACTACTACTTATTATATGTCTAGCAATGATTGAGTTTGGACTATATCCATCAAGCGGTTATTTATTAGGTCTTGATGCAGTACAAATGTCGTTTATTCTAGTAGGTGTATGGTGGATGGGTTTTGCGCAATACACGTATAAATATTTACCTCTAGGAACTAGAAAAGATAGGAGCAAAGTAAAAAATATCTTTACCAATGGCTTTCAGGAACTTAAGAAAATATGGAAAAACTTAAGTGCAAACCTTCAAATGAAGCGTTACTTAGGTGCGTTTTTTATTTATAGTATGGCTGTACAAACGGTCATGTTAGTCGCTACTTATTTCGGGACGGAAGAAGTAGCTTGGGAAGATGATGGTGCAACCATGGGATTAATAATCAGTATTCTTCTCATACAGCTCGTTGCTATTCTAGGAGCTTGGTTAGCAAGTTTGCTTTCGCGAAAGCTAGGTAACATCAAAACACTAATCATAATAAATATTCTTTGGGCATTAATTTGTGTTTATGGATACTTTGTTGTGACGCCATTACAGTTTTACATTACCGCTGGTTTTGTAGGTTTAGTGATGGGTTCTATACAATCACTTTCAAGGAGTACTTATTCTAAAATGATTCCAGAAGGAAATCTAGATACTGCCTCGTATTTTAGTTTTTATGACGTGGCAGAAAAGATAGGAATTGTAATCGGTATGCTCATTTTTGCAATTGTAGGTGAGATAAGCGGTTCTATGCGAGAGCCTATTTTATTTCTAATCTTGTTTTTTATTACAGGTATAATTTTACTTTTCAGAATACCTAAATTAACAAACACAAAGGTAAAATAAAGCTTTTTCTATCTTGATACCATAAGTTAAAACTTGAGTTTATTGATTTGTAATAGTTTTTATCTATATCGATTTCAGAATAATCTTTAATTAATTCCGAAATACAAATTTAATTTCAAATATATTTGAAGGAATAACAATTAAAAATAAACATTATGAGTGCTCAAAATACCGATACTTTTGAATTAAATGACTCTCACGCAACATCCAAATGTCCTTTCATGGGAGGATCTCCTAAAAAGATGGCCGGTCATGGAACTACAAATAAAGAATGGTGGCCTAACGGACTTAAATTAAACATATTACGCCAAAATGCTAAAAAATCAGATCCGATGAATCCTGATTTTAATTATGCAGAGGCTTTTAAAAGCTTAGACCTAGATGCACTTAAAGATGATTTGAGAAATCTAATGACAGATTCTCAAGACTGGTGGCCAGCAGATTATGGTCATTATGGTGGGTTTTTTGTAAGAATGGCGTGGCACAGTGCTGGTACCTATAGAATAGGTGATGGTCGTGGTGGTGCTTGTAGTGGTTCACAAAGGTTTGCGCCATTAAATAGCTGGCCAGATAATGGTAACCTAGACAAAGCAAGATTGTTATTATGGCCTATTAAAAAGAAATATGGTAACAAAATTTCTTGGGCAGATTTAATGATACTTACAGGAAACATAGCCATGGAATCCATGGGATTAAAAAAGTTAGGTTTTGCTGGTGGACGTGAAGATGTATGGGAACCTGAGCAAGATATTTACTGGGGTAGTGAGACAGAATGGGGCGCAAACGATGTGCGTTATGAAGATGGTGAATTAGAAGCACCTCTAGGAGCCGTAATGATGGGTTGGATTTATGTTAATCCAGAAGGACCTAATGGAGTACCAGATCCTATGGGTTCTGCGGCAAACGTGCGTGAGACTTTTGGACGTATGGCAATGAACGATTATGAGACAGTTGCATTAATAGCAGGTGGACATACCTTTGGTAAAGCACATGGTGCGGCAGATCCAGAAAAATATGTAGGTAAAGAACCAGCTGGTGCAAAAATTGAAGAAATGAGCACTGGTTGGAAAAATTCTTTTAAATCAGGTAAAGGAGATGATACCATAACTAGTGGTATTGAAGGAGCATGGACGCCTAATCCAGATAAATGGGATTTTGATTATTTCAGAGTACTATTTGATTACGAATGGGAATTAACAAAAAGTCCAGCTGGTGCTCATCAATGGAAGCCTACTGCAGCTTCTAATGCAGATCAAGCGCCAAAGGCTGGTGATGCTAGCCTAAGACAAGATTTAATGATGACTACTGCAGACATCGCGCTTAAAACTGATCCAGAATACCGTAAGATTTCTCAGAATTTCAGGGATAACCCAGAAGAGTTTGAGGAAGCGTTTGCAAAAGCCTGGTACAAATTAACGCATAGAGATATGGGCCCTATTTCTCGTTATCTAGGACCTGATGTGCCAGAGAAAGAAGAGTTATGGCAAGATCCTATTCCTGCTGTGACACATGAGCTAGTTGATGAGAGTGATATTACAAATTTAAAAAATCAAATACTAGACTCAGGATTAACGATACAAGAACTTGTAACGACCGCTTGGGCAAGTGCTTCAACTTTCAGAGGTTCTGATAAAAGAGGTGGAGCAAATGGTGGTCGTATACGGCTAGCTCCACAAAATAATTGGGAAGCAAATAATCCGGAACGA
This sequence comes from Nonlabens dokdonensis, assembly GCF_002162835.1. Classification (GTDB taxonomy): domain Bacteria; phylum Bacteroidota; class Bacteroidia; order Flavobacteriales; family Flavobacteriaceae; genus Nonlabens; species Nonlabens dokdonensis_B. The sequence continues at coordinate 9,782 of NZ_MAAX01000005.1, read as the reverse complement.
TTATCTAAGGTTCTTGGTAAATTAAATGAAATCAAAACAGCTTTTGATAACGAGCAATCTGGAGATAAAAAAATCTCGATGGCAGATTTAATCGTTCTGGCTGGTAATGCTGCTGTTGAGAAAGCAGCCGCTGATGCCGGTAAAGAATTATGGTTAGATTTTCATCCAGGTAGAGGAGATGCTAGACCAGAGGATACAGATGTGGATTCATTTGGATACTTAGAGCCTAAAGCTGATGGTTTTAGGAACTATATTAAAGAGGGCGAGAAATCTTCTGGAGAAGATCATTTAATTGATAAAGCAAATTTATTGACATTGTCTATCCCAGAAATGTCGGTACTAGTAGCAGGTCTTAGAGCTTTAGATGCAAATTATGACGGCTCTTCCTACGGTGTGTTCACTGATCGTCCAGGAAAATTGACAAATGATTTCTTTGTTAATGTACTTGACTTATCTACTACTTGGAAAGCAAAATCCAGTTCTGAATTGTTGTTTGTAGGAAGTGATAGAAATACAGGAGAAAAGAAGTGGGAAGGAACTAGGGTTGATCTCATATTTGGTTCTAATACAGAATTAAGAGCGGTAGCTGAAGTTTATGCTGCTGATGATGCTCAAGATAGGTTTGTAGAAGATTTTGCCGCTGCATGGACAAAGGTTATGAATCTAGACAGATTTGATATCTAGTAATTCAATCCTTTAAAAAACAAAAACTCCAAATCAATTAATTGATTTGGAGTTTTTTTGTCCTTAATTTTCTGATTTACATCTTTGTTATATCACCACTTCCCATAACGCTTTTCTTTACGCTTTTAGCTTTTCCTTTGTATCGTAAATCTCCAGAACCTACAATAGAAGCTTTTAAGTCTCCACCATTACAATAAACTGATACATCACCACTACCTGCAATAGAAGCATTTACATTATTAGCTTTTAAATTTAGAGCAGATATATCGCCACTACCAGCCACATTTGCCTCAAGATTCTCTGTACGACCGTTTACCTTGACATCACCACTTCCAGCAATACTTATTTCTAAATTCTCTGATTCCACTTCAGTAGAGATATCACCACTACCAGCAACTGATATATCCATATTTTTGGATTTAAGTTTCAGCTTGCTCAAAATATCACCACTTCCAGCCATACTCAAACTACTAATTCTTTCTACTGGTACCGTAACAACAATTCCTTTGCGTGTGCTTATATTATAACCGTCTTCCATGCCAATTTTTAGATTGCCATTTTTTACCTCTATCTCAATATGTTCCATTATATTAGATTCTGCTTCAACAGATATTTTTCCTTCAGTTCCTGAAACTAGAATGATGTCAAAGCTGCTTCTACCTGATACTTCATCATAGTCTTCAGTTGTAAAAGTCTTAGTGATTACCTCACCATTTCCTTTTAACCTTTTATTATTTCCCCACCACTGAGCATTTGCACTATTGATAGCTAGGAGCGTAACGAGTAAAATGATACAATTTTTCATATTATTATGTTTAGTTGATTATTAATTAAATTGATTATTAATTTTTATTTAAGCTTACACCACCAAAGCTTGATCTAATATTAATTACAGCATTTGCATTCTCTCTACCGTAGTAACCAGACCTTTGTTTATCTGTAGTGTCATTTTCTGATCTAGTAACGGTTAAATCATCGTCTAGTTTAATACTAGCAAACTCTGTGTCTATATCAAATTTAAAAGAAGCATTATCATTAAAGCTAATTTTAATTCCAGTGTACTCAGATTTAATTGTTGCCTCTTTAAAGGTTTTACCTAGTTCTGTAATAAGAATGGAGCCAAAGTCTGTATTTAAATTCACGTTATTATTCACTAAGCCTAATTTGATGGTACTGTAGTCACCTCTTCCTATAACATTGTCAGCTTTACCAGATTCTATAGTACTGAAATCACCATTAAAACTTAAATTCTTTACATCGTGAATTTTTGCTTTAGTATAGTCACCTTTGAACTCAACCTTTTCAGTTCCATGGAGTTCAAAACTGCTAAAATCTGCTCTTATAGTACCAGATTTCATGTAATCTATATGTGAATTTTTAGTGTAGTCAAAACGTAGCTCATTATCTTCAGCAAGCAATTGTCCTATATCTAATCTACCAAAATCACACTTTATGTTTGCTTTACCTTCCAGTCGGTCTATTTTCACCGTACCGTAGTCATTACTTATATCAAGAGAAGCAGTAACAGGCATCTTAACTATGTAATTAATTTTCATGTTAGAATTGTTGTCATTACTACTACCAAAAAACGTATTCCATAGACTACGGCCACCGCTAGAATTATGATCAGCATCAGTTTGTGCACTTACAAAAGACGAACTTGCTTCAAATTCTACATCTATTTCTTTCAGTTGTTGTTCTACTCTATCTTCATTATCTCCACTCACCTCAACCGTAATTTCAAAAGAAACGCTAGGTTGGTCCCATGTAGTAATAGTGATGTTACCAAAGGAGTTCTCAATATCTATCATACAGGACTTGTTTACTGTAAAAGTCTTATTGAGTTTTTTAGACTTAGTATACTTGCCACCTGGTCCAGCAATTGCCAGTAAAGGCAATAAAAAGAGAAGAATACTTAATTTATATAATTGCTTCATTTTCTTGTTCTTTATAATTTTTTAATTGTTCTATTTGCTCAAGAGCAGTCTCTAATAAATCGATTCTATTTTGAAAATTTTGAATCATCGCAGCGATAACTGTCTTGCTGTCCTTGTTGATTTTAAAATCTTCTTTAATTAATTTATAATCTTCCTCGAGTTTATTTAATGCATTTTTCGTATCTATAATTATACGTTCTGTATCAGGTGATTGCAGTTTGTCAAGCTGTTCTAATTCTTGATGAATAGTGTTTGTGAAAAAATCTTGTGCTTGTGCCATTTCTGGTGAAACGGTAGATAAACCATGGTCGCTTACAGGTGCAGGAGCAATGTTCATTCCAGCAAAACCTAATAAAATGGCTAGCCCTGCAACTAGAGACCATTTGAACCATGATTTCATTTGTATCACCTTAGAATTCTCAGTTGTGTCATTCTCTGAAGAAATATCTGAAGTAACATGGAGTTCTTCTGCATCTTCACACGCCTCATTTAATTTGTCTAAAAATCTATTTCTATGGCCTTCTGGCAGTGATTCTGTATTAAAATCTTGTTCTGCAAACCATTCTTCTATATCCTTTTTCATACCAGTTGCATTTTTTTTCTTAAACTATCCTTTGCTCTAGAAATAGTGGTTCTACACATCGCGTTAGAAATTCCCATTATCTCACTTATTTCTTCATTATCCATTCCTTCTATAAGGCTTAGTGTGAGTATTTGCTTATAATTATCTTTTAAAAGCTTCATCACTTCAAGTACTTTTTTTGCTGTCATTCCTGCGGCTTCCATATCAATTTGTTCCTCAGCTTGATTTTCCATTTCATAAGCAACATCGTCATAATCTACCTTAGGCATCCTTTTTTCTTTCTTTAAATAAGTCAAACTATTATTGACAACTATTCTTTTTAACCAGCTACCAAAGGTTGCTTCACGGTTCCACTGTTTCATTTTGGCAAAAGCAGTGATCATACTTTCTTGCATGATATCTTCAGCTTGTGCAGTGTCATTAACAATTCTTAGGGCTACATGATACATTCCTGCAGCATACTTGTCATACACACGCATTTGCGCTTTGCGGTTGCCTCTTTCACAGAGGTCATAAAGTTCTATTTCGGTTATGGTTAAAGTCACATGGTCAGTGTTACGTCTTAAAGATGCAATTTATTCTAGCATGTTACACTTCATGGCAAGAAATTTGAATTTTATTAATAGCACTCTTTAAGTAAGGTCTTAAGAGTTAACAAGATTATAGGCTTGTAGAATGTTTAAAATACTGATATTCTGTATTTTATTTATGAAAATACCGCTTTCGCGAAAGCGGAACAAGTATTAAAATCTCGTTTAAATAAATATATAAAATTAAATGCCTAAAGTCTATATGACATTGTGGCGACCGAAAAAGATATGTTCAAACCAAAGAAATTTTCAATAGACAACTTGTCACTTCAAGAATTTGATCAGGATGCTGAATTTATACCTCTTTTAAGTAGTGAAGATGAAGAGGAAATGAATAATGAAAGCGTGCCAGCTACATTACCTATTTTACCCTTGCGTAATATGGTATTGTTTCCTGGCGTGGTAATACCTATCACTGCTGGAAGAGATAGATCAATAAAATTATTACAAGAGGCAAACAAAAAGGGTTTACCCATAGGTGTAGTAGCTCAGAAAAATGAGGAAATAGAAGAGCCTTCTTTTGAAGACCTACATACTACCGGTGTTGTGGCAAAAATTTTAAAAACCTTTAAAATGCCAGATGGTAACACAACGGTTATCATACAAGGAAAGAAGCGTTTTGAGATGGGAAGCATCGTGACTGAGCAGCCTTATATAACTGCTGTTGCAAATGATATACCAGACGTAAGGCCTGTAAACGATGATCCAGAGTTCAAGGCTATTATAGAGAATATTAAAGAATTAGCCTTAGAAATAATTAAAGAAAGTCCTAATATACCTAGCGAGGCTTCATTTGCGATTAAGAACATTGAGTCTGATTCTTTCTTAGTAAATTTTGTTTCTTCTAATATGAATTTAAGAGTAGAAGAAAAGCAAAAGGTTCTTGAAATAGACGATTTGAAAGAGCGAGCTCTAGAGACGCTACGTTTTATGAATATAGAACGCCAGAAGTTAGAGCTCAAGAATGATATTCAGTCTAAAGTGCAGACTGATATCAATAAGCAACAAAGAGAGTATTTCTTGCACCAGCAAATGAAAACCATTCAGGATGAGTTAGGTGGTGGCGTTTCTTCTCACCAAGAAATTGATGAGATGAGACAACGAGCTAAGAAAAAGAAATGGGACGATAAAGTCAAAGAGCATTTTGAAAAGGAGCTTGCCAAAATGCAACGCATGAATCCGCAGGTGGCAGAGTATTCCATACAGCGCAATTATTTGGACCTTTTTCTTGATTTGCCTTGGAACGAGTTTTCTAAGGATAATTTTGACCTAAAAAGAGCGATGAAAATTTTAGATCGCGATCATTACGGTCTTGATGAAGTGAAGAAACGTATCATAGAATATCTAGCGGTATTGAAATTGCGTAACGACATGAAATCTCCGATATTATGTCTTTATGGACCTCCTGGAGTAGGTAAAACATCTTTAGGAAAATCTATGGCAGAGGCTTTAGGACGCGAGTACGTGCGTATTTCCTTAGGAGGTTTGCGTGATGAAGCAGAAATACGAGGTCACCGTAAAACGTATATAGGCGCAATGCCAGGTCGTATTATTCAAAGCATTAAGAAAGCAAAAACATCTAATCCTGTTTTTGTTCTTGATGAGATAGATAAATTGAGTAACTCTCATAATGGAGATCCTTCAAGTGCGATGCTAGAAGTTCTTGATCCAGAGCAAAACAGTGCTTTTTATGATAATTTCCTTGAGATGGGATTTGATTTAAGCAAAGTAATGTTTGTGGCGACTTGTAATTCACTGAATACTATTCAGCCAGCATTGCGAGATCGTATGGAGATTATTAATGTGACCGGTTATACGATTGAAGAAAAAGTAGAGATAGGTAAACGTCATTTATTACCTAAGCAATTGCGCGAGCATGGGATGGAAGCTTCTCGTTTAAAAATAGCTAAGCCGCAATTAGAAAAAATAGTAGAAGGCTATACACGTGAAAGTGGTGTCAGAACCTTAGATAAGCAAATCGCAAAAATGGTGCGTTATGCAGCAAAAAGCATTGCAATGGAAGAAGATTATGATATTAAAGTAACTAATGATACCATAATTGAGGTATTAGGCTCGCCAAAACTACAACGCGACAAGTATGAAAATAACGATGTTGCTGGTGTAGTAACTGGACTAGCCTGGACTAGAGTAGGAGGCGACATCCTATTTATTGAATCCATTCTTTCTAAAGGAAAAGGTAATTTGAGCATTACAGGTAACTTAGGTAAAGTAATGAAGGAAAGTGCTACCATTGCGATGGAATACATCAAAGCAAATGCAGACGAGCTAGGCATTAACACTTCTATCTTTGAAAAATACAACGTACATATTCACGTTCCTGAAGGAGCAACTCCTAAAGATGGGCCTAGCGCAGGTATAACGATGTTGACTTCATTAGTTTCTTTATTTACACAGAGAAAGGTGAAGAAAAGCATTGCTATGACTGGTGAGATTACACTACGTGGTAAAGTATTGCCAGTAGGCGGAATCAAAGAAAAAATCCTTGCTGCAAAACGTGCTAAGATTAAAGAAATCCTTTTGTGTGAGCAAAACCGTAGAGATATTGAAGAGATTAAAGCAGAATACTTGAAAGGACTTACTTTTCATTATGTAAGTGATATGAGTAATGTCCTTGAACTAGCATTAACAAAGCAGAAGGTGAAAAACCCTAAGGATTTGAGTTAAATGCTTGTATTTCTATAATTTAGAAAGCTCGAGAACTGTTCTCGAGCTTTTTTAATTTTAGTCTATTTTTTCTTAAGCTTTTTATAATACTTGTCAAGCACCGTTTTTCTACCTACAGTCTTAGTGATTATGTCTTTTTCAAGATCCCAACCTCTAGCGGGACTGTATTCACGACCATACCAAATAATTTGAAGATGAAGGTCGTTCCATTTTTCTTCTGGGAAGAGTCTTTTGGCATCTTTTTCTGTTTGTACGACGTTTTTACCGTTAGTTAGATTCCAGCGGTACATGAGTCTATGGATATGTGTATCTACTGGAAAAGCTGGAATACCAAAAGCTTGTGACAGTACAACTGCTGCTGTTTTATGACCTACAGCTGGCATAGCCTCTAGTTCTTCATAGGTCTGTGGCACTTGACCGTTGTGCAAATCAATAATCATTTGAGACAATCCATGTATACCTTTTGCCTTCATAGGACTTAATCCTACTGGTTTTATGATTTCTCTTATTTCATCAATACTGAGTTTAACCATATCGTATGGATTATCAGCACGGTCAAATAGGAGCGGTGTAATTTGATTTACACGCACATCTGTGCTCTGAGCACTCATCAAAACAGCAATTAATAAAGTATATGGATCGGTATGATCTAGAGGAACTGGGATTGTAGGATATAACTCTTCTAATTTATTTATGATAAAATTGACCCTTTCCTGTTTGTTCATGTTTTAATTTTATGCTTTAAACAAAAATACGATATGACTTCATTAAAAGTAGGAGATAAAGCTCCAGATTTTTCAGTTTTGAATCAAGATGAGCAAACAGTTTCTTTGTCTGATTTTGCAGGTAAGAAATTGGTTTTGTTCTTTTATCCCAAAGCAAGTACGCCAGGTTGTACCGCTGAAGCCTGTAATTTGAGGGATAACGTGGATCGTTTTCGCGCAAGCGGTTATGAAATATTAGGTGCAAGTGCTGACAGCCCTAAAAGACAGAAGAATTTTCAAACTAAATATGAGCTTCCTTATGATCTTCTTGCAGATGAAGATCATACTTTATTGAACGCCTTTCAAGTTTGGGGTCCAAAAAAGTTTATGGGTAAAGAATACGACGGTATCCATCGTACGACTTTTGTAATCGATGAAAACGGCGTGATCTCTGATATTATATCAAAGGTAAAAACCAAAGATCACGCAGCTCAAATATTATAGTGGAGCATCTTCGGATGCAACCTTCTCCGTTGTATCCGAAGATTTTCCTTTATCGTGACCGAATAGGTTCTGTTCTTCTATAAGTGCAGGAATTCCTTCAGGTAGCATTTCTTGCCATCCATCTTCTCCAGCATCAATCATGCGCAGCACTTCTCTAGAAAAAATGTGTAAAATACTTTCATCATAATCCTCGAGATCTTTAAGCTTACCATTGTATTTAAAGAATTTATATAATTCTTTCATACGTGGATGCACCTTTAAATTCTCGCTGGTAGTTAATTCACCAGTCTCTTGATTAAGTAAAGGATACAGATAAACGCGTAAATCTTTAAAGAATAATTTACCGAAGGCTTCTAAAATTCCTCCGCTTAGGTGCGTATAATATTTAGTGTCAAATATATCGACTAAGTTATTGACACCCATTACTAAACCTATACGCGCTTTAGTATAATTATTAAAGTATTCTACTAGTCTATAATATTCTTTAAAATTAGAGATCATTACAGTTTGTCCTAGAGAACAAAGTAATTCTGCTCTGTGCATGAAATCTTCTTCATCTATTTCTCCTTGAGCTTTCAAGTTAGATAGTGTAATTTCAAAAATGGTTTCTACATTTTCTTCTTTTACCGTTCCTGATTTCAAAAATCTACGGCGAGCCGTTTCAAACATGTCCATGTTTACTTTAGTCACAGGACGGAAACTACCTCTTAAAGCAAGTACATTTTTCTTATATAATATGCGAGCACTAAGAATGTTATTACCATCTGGACCGAACATTACCGCTTCGGTCATACCGTGCTTAAGCAGCTGCAAACTCATTAAACGGTTGTCCACTTGCTCAAATCTAGGACCAGAAAAATTAATCATATCGATCTCGATTTTATCTTTATCGATGTGATCGTATAGATATTCTAGTAATTTTTTAGGGTTATCATGTTTATAAAAAGCTCCATAAATTAGGTTAGTACCTAATATTCCAAGAGTTATTTGTTGTAAGCGAGCATCTCTTTCTTTGAACCTTACATGAAGTATTATTTCAGAATATTCCTCTTCTGGAGATACTTGGAAACGTATTCCTACCCATCCATGGCCTAGATAGCGTTTTGCAAAATCAATAGTTGCTACCGTATTTGCATAGGTAAAAAATAGTTTACCGGGATGTTTTTCACGAGAAAGGCGTTCTTCAATCAAATTTGATTCATGAGAAAGCATTTTTTTTAACCGTGCTTCGGTCACATAACGACCATCATCTTGAATACCATAGATAGAGTCAGAGAAGTCCTTGTCATAAGCACTCATGGCTTTTGCAATTGTACCAGACGCTCCACCAGCTCTAAAAAACTGTCTTACCGTTTCTTGTCCTGCACCTATCTCTGCAAAGGTTCCATAAATATTGCGGTTCAAGTTTATTCTTAGTACTTTGTTCTTAAGTGAAGGTACTGATTCAAAGTCGTGATCTCCTGGTAAGGTAATACCCATTTTTATTATTTTGGTGTTCATACAAAGGTAGCAAACCACACCACTTAAATGAAAAAATCTCCATACTTTTATAAAACATTTATGGAAGTTAAAATCACAATTTTAGGCACAGGCACTTCACAAGGTATACCAGTTATAGGTAGCTCACATCCAGTATGTTTGAGTGATAATCCTAAAGATAAACGATTGCGAGTAAGTGCTATGATTGAAGTAAACGATAAGCGTCTTATAATTGATTGTGGTCCAGATTTCCGCCAGCAAATGCTTTCTAATAAAGTTTCTTCTATTGATGCTGTTCTTTTTACTCATGAGCATGCAGATCATACTGCAGGATTAGATGATCTCAGACCGTTTTATTTTCGTCAAGGCGATTTACATTGTTATATGACTTCTAGAGTTCATGAGGCATTAAAAGAGCGGTTCAACTATATTTTTACTACTGCAAATAAATATCCAGGCGTTGCTACCTTAGAAGTACATGAGTTTATTAATGATACATTCACTGTGGATGGGATAGAGGTTACACCTGTCCTTGCAGATCATGGTTATATTCCCGTACACGGTTTTAGAATTGAAAATGTGGCTTATATGACTGATGTTAAGACTATCGCTCAAG
>NZ_MAAX01000023.1 GCF_002162835.1 Nonlabens dokdonensis | reverse complement strand
TTTGTCATGGTAATAAAGGTAATGGTCAAGGTCATTTAATGAAAACGGAAAAGATCCTCGGTGTACCAAGTTATGATGCTAGAGAAATTACTCAAGGTAGTATCTATCACGTAATGTATTATGGAATTAACTACATGGGTTCTTATGCTTCACAAACTTCTGAAGAGGAGAGGTGGCAAATTGCTCATCATGTGGGTGCTTTGACTCGTGAGCTTAAAGGTGAGCCTGCTCGTGAATATGTAACAGCAGATGCTATGAATTCTAATGTAGATCACAATGACAGCATGGATCATACATCAGAAGAGGACCACAACAGTGAATCACATCAAACAGATGCTGATTCTACAGAAAATGAACCAACAACAGATGGCAACTAAGCCATAGAAGATATTTTATTTATGTATAAGGTAACTAGCAAATTAAAAATTGTCGCTTTCGCCCTGATGATCTTGGGAGCGGTATTAACTGCGGTAGGTTTTTGGCAAATGCCAGGTTCTGAAGAAGAAGTTAAGGAAATGCTTGCGACTGAAGCGGCAGCTCATGGCGGTGGTCATGGTGCGATGGAGGATAATCATAGCTCAGCAGCTGATGATCACGCGGTTTCTGGACATGCAACTTCGTCAGATCATCATTCAGAAGGTCATGCAACTAACCATGAAGATGAGCATGCAGAGCATGTATATCACCAGCTTTCAAATAAGCCTTGGGCAGCGGTATATGTTGCTGCATTCTTCTTTTTCATGATAGGTTTAGGAACTCTTGCTTTTCATGCCGTTCAAAAAGCAGCGCAGGCAGGATGGTCTCCAGTATTATTTAGAGTGATGGAAGGTATTAGCAGTTATATATTACCTGGTGGAATTATAATGTTTGTTCTTTTGCTATTATCTGGTTTCCATATCAATCATTTATTTGTTTGGATGGAAGAAGGAATAGACGTTGTGGGACACGAGAATTACGATGCTATTGTAGCTGGGAAAGTTGGTTATTTAAATGTTCCTTTTTGGTTATTTAGAGCTGGAGCATTTTTAGTGGGTTGGAACCTTTACCGTTGGAATATTAGAAAATTCGGTTTAAAACAAGACGAGGCTAAAGATGGAGACATAGCCTGGTATAAAAAAGGTTTTAAGCACAGCGCAATGTTCCTTGTGTTCTTCATAGTTACGGAGTCTATCATGTCATGGGACTGGATCATGAGTTTTGATCCTCACTGGTTCTCAACTTTATTTGGATGGTACGTTTTTGCTAGTATGTTTGTGTCAGGAATTACGACTATAGCATTGATAACGATCTTCCTTAAATCAAAAGGATATCTGGAGTTTGTGAATGATTCACATATTCATGATTTAGCAAAGTTCATGTTTGGAGTTAGTATATTTTGGACGTACTTATGGTTCTCACAGTTTATGTTGATCTGGTACTCTAATATGCCAGAAGAGGTTACTTATTTTGTAACTCGTATTGAAGACTACAACATATTATTCTTTGGTATGGTAGCTATTAACTTCTTATTTCCACTGTTAATTCTTATGAATTCTGACTTCAAGAGAGTGAACTGGTTTGTTGTTACGGCAGGTTTATTTATAATATTAGGACACTATCTTGATATTTATGTGATGGTGATGCCAGCAACAGTAGGAGAGTCGTGGTTTATAGGTTTCCCAGAAATAGGAGCATTCTTATTCTTTGCAGGATTATTTATATTATATGTATTCAACACGATATCTAAGGCTCCATTGCTCGCTAAAGGAGATCCTTATTTAGGAGAGAGTAAACATTTTCATTATTAAAAATTAATAGAAAACATCTGTAATGACAGCATTTCTAATCATATTTATAGCAGCTTTATTTGCAATTTCAATTTGGCAAATTTCTAAAATAGTGTCTCTAGGTAAGGCTCCTGAGCCAGACACGGATGCTGTTGAAGTAGCTAACGATGGTGATAACAAAAGACAAGGTCAATATATGTTGATCTTCGGTATAGGTCTTTATATATTAATGATCTATTGTTTTATCGCTTACAACGATTATTTCTTACCAGATGCAGCATCTGCTCATGGTGGTGAGTATGACGATCTTTTATTGCTTACTACTGTAGTTATAATGATTGTACAGGTATTAACACAAGGTTTACTACACTACTTTTCATATAAGTATCACGGACGTAAGGGACAGAAAGCGTTATTTTATGCAGATAATGATCGACTTGAGTTTATTTGGACTGCGATTCCTGTTGTTGTTTTGGCTGGATTGATTCTATGGGGACTATTTTCATGGAATGATATAATGGATGCAAATACTGATGACGACCCTTTAATTGTTGAAGTTTATGCTTACCAATTTGGTTGGAAAGTTCGTTATAGTGGAGCTGATAATACTTTAGGTGATGCAAATGTTCGCTTCATAGAAGGTGTTAATCAGTTAGGTATTGACCCTACAGATGCAGACGGTATGGACGATATGGTTGGTACTGAATTACACTTACCAGTAAATAGACCAGTATTATTTAAGTTCAGAAGTCAAGATGTTTTGCATTCAGCTTACATGCCGCATTTTAGAGCTCAAATGAATGTTGTTCCTGGTATGGTGACACAATTTAAGTTTACACCGACCGTAACCTCAGAGGATTACAAGTCAACTGAGTTTATGACTGAAAAAGTTCGTAAGATTAATGAGATACGACGACAAAAAAGCGAGGAGTTAGTTCAAAGCGGTGATGTGGCCTTAGATCCATATGAATTTGAATACTATCTTCTTTGTAATAAAATATGTGGTGCTTCTCACTACAACATGCAAATGAAAATTGTGGTTGAAACTGAAGAGGAGTACAACGAGTGGTTAGAAACACAAACAACATTTGAAAAAACTTTAGCTAACGCTGAAAACTAGAACTATGGGACAAGCTATCTCTGTTACTGCAGATCACGGACATGATGAGGGACACCACCATCATAAGGAAACTTTTGTAACTAAATATATTTTCTCTCAAGATCATAAGATGATTGCTAAGCAATATCTTATTACTGGTCTTATCATGGGTGCTATCGGTATTGCGATGTCTGTATTAATGAGAATGCAGCTTGCAAATCCTGGTGAGCCAAATATGATATTTGAAGCTCTTTTAGGAAAATGGGCACCTGACGGTGTTATGGACCCTAATATGTATCTAGCATTAGTTACAATACATGGTACCATTATGGTATTCTTTGTACTTACCGCAGGTTTAAGTGGAACATTTTCTAACTTTTTGATACCACTTCAAATTGGTGCTCGAGATATGGCATCTGGTTTTTTAAACATGGTATCTTATTGGTTGTTCTTTATCTCTGCTGCGATAATGATAGGATCTTTATTTGTAGAGTTAGGACCAGCGGCTGCTGGATGGACTATTTATCCTCCATTGAGTGCTTTACCTGAAGCGATGGGTGGATCTGGACTTGGTATGACATTATGGTTAGTTTCTATGGCCATATTTATTGCTTCGTCTCTATTAGGTTCTCTTAACTACATTGTTACGGTAATCAATTTAAGAACTAAAGGTATGTCTATGACTAGATTGCCTCTGACGATCTGGGCTTTCTTTGTTACTGCGATTATTGGTGTAGTTTCATTCCCAGTTTTATTATCGGCTGCGCTTCTTTTAATTATGGACCGTAGTTTTGGAACTTCATTTTTCTTATCAGATATTTATATTAAAGGTGAAGTTTTAGCTCACCAAGGTGGTTCTCCGGTATTATTTGAACACTTGTTTTGGTTCTTAGGTCACCCAGAAGTTTATATTGTATTACTTCCAGCATTAGGTATTACTTCTGAGATCATAGCAACTAACTCACGTAAGCCTATTTTTGGTTATCGTGCGATGATTGCTTCGATATTAGCGATCGCTTTCTTATCGACCATCGTATGGGGTCACCATATGTTTATCTCTGGTATGAATCCATTTTTAGGATCTGTATTTACATTTACAACGTTACTAATTGCGATTCCTTCAGCGGTAAAAGCATTTAATTATATAACCACCTTATGGAAAGGTAATCTACAGATGAATCCTGGAATGCTCTTTTCCATCGGTCTAGTATCTACTTTTATAACTGGAGGTTTAACCGGAATTATTCTAGGAGATAGTACATTAGATATTAACGTACACGATACTTACTTTGTGGTAGCTCACTTCCACTTGGTAATGGGTATCTCTGCATTGTACGGTTTGTTTGCCGGTGTATACCACTGGTTCCCTAAAATGTTTAATCGTATGATGAATAAGAATTTAGGTTATGTTCATTTTTGGTTAACTGCAATCGGTGCTTATGGAGTATTCTTCCCTATGCACTTCGTAGGAATGGCCGGATTACCTAGACGTTATTATACTAATACGAATTTCCCATACTTCGACGATCTTGCAGATACTAACAAGTTGATTACTTACTTTGCTATTGCAACTGCCTTAGCTCAGTTATTCTTTGTTTACAATTTTGTTAAGTCTATTTTCTATGGGAAAAAGGCACCTGCAAATCCATGGAAATCTAATACATTAGAATGGACAACTGGTGATAAACATATTCATGGTAACTGGGCTGGTCCTATTCCTACAGTTTATAGATGGCCTTATGATTACAGTAAGGTAAATGAAGATGGTGAGTATGTAATTGCAGGACAAGATTATGCCCCACAACATATTCCACTACAAGATGGAGAAGAAGAGTTGAATCACTAGCCTTCTAATTATAATTCATATAAAAAAGCCGCTAAGAAATTAGCGGCTTTTTTATATATTTTAATTTTATATCTATGCTTCTCCTCGCGCCGGATAGTCTTTATCTTTTATAAAGTCTACTGCCTTAATCACATCTTCGATACTAGGCCTTGCAAATGGCATAGATTGAACTGAAGAGAAATACAACGTTCCGTCTGAATTTACAAGAAACATTCCTGGTTCTGAGAATAATTCTGGTTCTTTGTCACTAATTCCTTCAGAGAAATACAGTCCCCATTCTTCTGCGGTTTTTCTACTTAATTCATATCCTATAGGCAATTCGTCTATGTCCCATTCTTCTCCAGCCTTTTTAGCTCTCTTTTCTGTATCCATACTTATTCCTATAACGTGAATTCCTCTTTCCGTTAGGTCGTCTAGATGATTTTTTACAGATTCTAGTTGCTTTTTACAAACAGGACAATGCAATCCCCTGTAAAATATCAATAACGTAAAGGAATCAGCTTCTTGTTTATGTAATGACCATTGAGTATCGTTGATCAAATTCAATTCTAAGTTGGGTGTCTTTTGTCTTGGTTTCATATTTTTTATTTTAAGATACGACTGTGGTTTGTAAGTATTCACAAGTCTAACTTAAATGTTGTTAAGCTATTGTTATCTCGCTTTCGCGAAAGCGTATTTAAAACATTTTTTAACAGCACTTCTACTATAATAATTGGGTTGCTAAACTCTTAGGCTGCATAATGAGTAGTATATTTGAATTATGAATGAGAATCTCGATCCCAACGGTGGGCATTTTACAAATGAAGAGCATGATGTAGATAGAGCATTACGTCCTTTATCGTTTGATGATTTTGCAGGTCAAGATCAAGTATTGGAAAATTTAAAGATATTTGTAGAGGCCGCAAATCAAAGAGATGATTCTCTAGACCACGCACTTTTTCATGGACCTCCTGGATTGGGTAAAACTACACTAGCTCATATCCTTGCAAATGAATTAGGAGTGTCTATCAAGGTCACATCTGGTCCAGTACTAGATAAACCAGGCGATCTTGCGGGATTGCTTACAAATCTTGATGAAAGAGACGTTCTATTCATAGATGAAATTCATAGATTAAGTCCTATTGTAGAAGAGTATCTTTATTCTGCAATGGAGGATTTTAAGATAGATATTATGATTGAAACTGGTCCTAATGCAAGGACCGTTCAAATCAATCTAGCTCCTTTTACTTTGATAGGGGCAACCACCAGATCAGGTCTACTTACTGCTCCTATGCGGGCAAGATTTGGCATTCAATCTAGATTACAATATTACTCTACAGAGTTACTTTCTACAATTGTTACTCGTAGTGCAGAGATTCTAAATGTTCCCATTGATCATGATGCTGCGATTGAGATTGCTGGCCGCAGTCGTGGGACTCCTCGTATTGCAAATGCATTACTAAGACGAGTACGTGATTTTGCACAAATAAAAGGTAATGGACATATAGATTTATATATTGCAAAGTATTCCTTGAAGGCTTTACATGTAGATGCAAATGGGCTTGATGAAATGGATAATAAGATATTGTCTACCATTATTGATAAATTTAAAGGTGGTCCCGTAGGTCTTACTACTATAGCAACAGCAGTTTCAGAAAGTGCTGAAACTATTGAAGAAGTATACGAACCTTTTCTTATTCAACAAGGATTTATAATGCGCACACCTCGTGGTAGAGAAGTTACAGAGCTAGCTTACCAGCATTTAGGGAAAATCAAACAAAACAACTTAGGAGGACTTTTTGATTCATAATGAAACAAATCGAACAAGTTCCTACGCTCACATTCCTTGCTAAATCTAGACAGATTTATAAAGATCCTTTGCCGTTTCATAGAGAGAACTTTAAGAAATATGGGAACACTTTTAAAATAAGTCCTAAGCCAGGTTTGTTAATTCATTTTACTTGTGATGAAAAGCTTACCCAACATATTTTACAGAAGAATCAAAAGAATTTTCATAAGTCCACACTTCAAACGGAAGACTTGGGAAAATACATCGGTCATGGATTATTAACTGAGAACGGTGAGCAATGGCGAGCAAATCGTAAGTTAATTCAGCCGGCATTTTATAAAAAGTCTATTAGTTCCTTAATGGATGTCATGGATGAAGTCATCCAGGAAGAAATAGGTAAAATAAAAGATGCAGTTCCAACTGATGTTTATGAAATCTTCAATGATCTTGCTTTTAAAGTTGTGGCGAGAAGCCTTTTTGATTTTGGCGATATTGATAATTTAGATGCTAAAATTTCACGACTGCAGTACATCACAGAAAAGGCGCAGAAAACTTTAATCAAGGAATTAAGAATACCGTGGATGAAATGGTATTTTGATAGAGAATGGCTCTCTGGAGATAGGAGCATTCCACACTCATTAAGTCTCATTGAGGAAGCACGCGATATTCTTAGAAATATCATACACAATCGTAGGTCTGGAAATAAAGAGCCAGGTGACTTGCTTGATATGTTGTTACACAGCACTTATGAAGATGGATCACATATGGAGGATGATCAACTTATTGATGAGATTCTAGTTCTTTTTATTGCAGGTCATGAAACTACTGCAAACGCTTTGAGTTTTGCCGCGCAACTTATGGCTCATAATCCAGGTTCGATCTTAAAAGCTAGGCAAGAAATCAAATTTTTAGAAAATGAAAATTTGATGGAAGGATTAATGGCTATGCCTTTTATTAAACAATGTGTAGAAGAAACATTGCGCTTGTATCCACCAGCTTATGTTACAGATCGAGTGGCTCTTGAGGCTGACTCTTGTGAAGATATAGAAATTGAAAAAGGAAGTATATGGTTAGTTTCTTTTTATGAAATGCATCGCAGGCAAGATCTTTGGGAACGTCCAGAAGATTTTATACCAGAACGTTTTGAAAAGGAAAAGGCAAAAAGCTATAGAGATTTTTACTTTCCCTTTGGTGCTGGGCCGCGCATGTGTGTAGGAAATAATTTTGCCATTTTTGAAATGGTTCTTGCTATAGCTAGGCTTTTAGAGCGATTTGAAATAAAGCCTGTTCATAAAAATATTGAGTACCATCCTTTGATTACGTTGAAACCTAAGAATGCGCATTTACATTTTAATATAAAAGACTAGTAAGGTAGTTCTTATGTTTTTGAGAATACCGCTTTCGCGAAAGCTTAACTATTAACTTAAAGCTGGGTAGAGTCTCGCTGAATTAATTTTGTTTTTAGTACGATTTGTTGATATTCTACAGGTTCATTCCTCTTTCTTAACTTGATTTCTTTATAAAGCTGCTTAAAAGCAGCTTTACCCATTTTTACACCAGGTTGATCGATCGTACTTAATGTGGGAGATATGATGGAGGACATGAACCAGTTACTGAACCCTACAATTGCTATTTCTTCTGGAATTTTAATACCAGCTTTGTTAAACTCTGATATGGCACCTACCGCGACCAGGTCAGTGTTTATAAAGATACCATCTACATCTTTATGTTCTTGCATGAGAAGTCTTGCGTTTTCTTTACCTTCCTCAAAGCTATTATCATCGCACTCACATATATAAACTAAAGATGGGTCATAGTCAATGCCATTATCAGATAGAGCTTTACGGTAACCTAGAAATCTATCTATGGAGTTTTGAGGTAGTAACGAGCCTCTAAAATGTGCTATACGTTTACAACCTATGTCTATAAGGTGTTGTGTTGCATCATATGCTGCTTTTCTATCGTCTATAATTACTTTTGAGCAATTGACGATTTTGGCAATTTTATCAAACATAACGAGAGGCTTATTTGCATTAATTACATCGGTTAAATGTTTAAAGTCTAGAGTGCCGTTTGCTAGAGAGATAATAATACCATCTACCCTTTGATTCATTAAAAGATCAATTTGTTTTTTCTCTAACTCGTAGGACTCATTAGACTGTAATATTATTACGAGGTATCCTTTCTTTTCAGCTTGAGCAACTATTCCTTTAATTACATTAGAAAAAAAGTGATGTACAATAACCGGAATAATAAGACCTATAGTCTTTGATTCTCTAGTTCTTAAATTAACTGCAAAGGCATTAGGCTTATAATTAAGAGTGGTAGCGAGCTCTTTTACTAGCGATTTCGTTTTAGGACTCACATCGGGATAATCCTTGAGGGCTTTTGAAACAGTTGTTACCGAAATGTTTAATTTATTAGCGATTTCTCTTAATGTGACTGGTTTCATAATGGATTTATCAAAAATACTACTGCTAAAATACAAGAAAACTAATAATCGAAAACGTTTTCGGTATTTTCGAAAACGTTTTCGGTAAAAATTTTTAATCAATTTTCTATTCTAGTTCTAATTTAGAGCATTATTAACTCAACTTTTTACTTATAATTAAATTTTACTCAAATGAATATTAAGAAAACTACATGGAGTTTCATATTCACATTGTTGTTTGCAGTGGTGACTGTTACCGCGCAATCGACAATTTCTGGAACTGCTAAAGATGCCCAAGGAGAAACACTTCTAGGTGTGAATCTAGTCCTTCAAGGAACTGATAAAGGTGCTGTGACTGATTTTGATGGTAAATACACCATTGCAAATGTCCCAAACGGTGATTATACTATTGTTGCTACAAGTTTAGGATATGATAAAGTCATTAAATCTGTAAGTGTTAGTGGTTCTAATATTGTCGTAGATTTTGTAATGCAAGAAAATGCAGAATCTCTAGAAGCAGTAATAGTAACTGGTGTAACAAATCCTAAAGCAAAAATCGAGTCCAGTGTGTCTGTTACAACTTTGAGAACAGAAACTATTGCTCAAAGCGCACCTAGAACTACCGCTGAGATTTTTAGAACAATACCTGGTATACGTTCTGAGTCTTCTGGTGGTGAAGGAAACTCAAATATATCTGTAAGAGGTGTGCCTATTTCTTCTGGTGGTTCTAAGTATGTACAATTGCAAGAAGATGGTCTTCCAGTTTTATTATATGGAGATATGTCTTTTGCTACTGCAGATATTTTTACAAGATTTGACGCAAACGTTGCTCGTATAGAAGCTATTCGTGGAGGATCTGCATCTACACAAACTTCAAATGCTCCTGGTGGTATCATAAACATTATTAGTAAAACAGGAAAATCAGAAGGTGGCGTTATAGGAACTACTTTTGGTGCTAATTATGATTCTTTTAGAACTGATTTTGCCTACGGAACTGAGATTGCCGATGATTTATATATACATGCTGGTGGTTTTTATAGAGTAGGTGAAGGAATAAGAGATGCTGGATTTACTGCTAATAATGGAGGCCAGTTTAAATTGAGCTTGATGAAGGAATTTGAAAAGGGATCTGTAAGAGTTTATGGTAAGTATTTAAATGATAGAGCGATCGCCTATTTACCAGCACCTATTCAAGTTTCTGGTACAAATGCCAACCCTACTTGGGAAGATGCTCCTAATTTTGATGCTACAACAGGATCATTACATACTCCTAATCTAACTCAAACTCTACGATTAGGGCCTGATGGTGAGCCTTCACGAGGTGATGTTACAGATGGTATGCATCCAGTGTCTACATCCTTAGGAATAGCGGCAAATTTTGATTTAGGAAATGGATATAAAGTTTCTAATAACGGTAGATTCTCTGCAAACAGTGGAGCCTTTGTATCTCCTTTCCCATCGCAAGTAGGAACAGGTGCGTTAATTGCAGACTCTTTTGGTGCTGGATCTACATTACAATTCACAGATGGTTCTCCAGTAGGAGCAAATAGCCTTGTGGCACGTATCCACATGTTTGATGTAGAGTTAGAAAACTTTAATAACTTCATGAATGATATTAAATTATCAAAATCATATAACAACCTAGACATTACATTAGGTTACTTTAAATCGATTCAAAATGTTTCCATGAATTGGAGCTGGAATTCTTACCTGCAAGAAGTAAGAGGAGAAAATGCAAGATTGATCAATGCTTTTGATTCAACAGGATCTCCATTAAGTGAAAATGGGTTGTATGCCTATGGAACACCTTTCTGGGGTAACCTTGCAAGAAACTATGATACACAATACAACGTATCTGCGCCATATTTAAATATTGCATTAGAAGCATCTGAGAATTTAAATTTTGATGCTAGTATAAGATTTGATAATGGTAAAGTAGACGGTACATTTTCAGGTGGTGTAGAGTCTGCCATAGATATTAATAATGATGGAGTAATCTCAGCGCCAGAACAAGCAGTGTATAGTGTAGATAACGCAGCACCTACTAATGTAAACTACGATTATGATTACTTCTCTTATTCGTTAGGTATCAATTATAAGTTACAAGATAGACAAGCTGTTTTTGCACGTTACAGTAGAGGAGCATCTGCAAAGGCAGATCGTATTTTGTTCTCAGGATTAGATTACCAAAATTCTGACAGAATCAACGCTCTGGATTTCCTAAATCAGGCAGAAGTAGGATACAAGCAAGGATTTGATAATGGAGCTATTTATGTTACAGGATTTTATTCTTCAACTACAGAGCAAGCAGGATTTGAAGCTACAAATCCAGACTTAATCATTGACAACGACTATAAATCCTTTGGTGTAGAAGTAGAAGGTTCTTATAGAATGAAAGACTTCAGTGTAAGAGGTGCAGTAACTTATACAAATGCAACACTAGAATCTGGAGATAATGATGGAAACGCTCCTAGAAGACAGCCAGATTTTATTTACAATTTAATACTATCTTACAATTTTGGTATAGAAAAACAAAACTCCATAGGTTTAAGTTTTATAGGACAGACTAAGGCATATGCGCAAGACACTAACGAGTTAATCATGCCTGGATTTGTAATCGTAAACGGATTTGTAAACGTAGGGATAACTAAAAACTTAAATGCAAACCTATCTGCAAATAATATATTTGATACATTAGGTATCACTGAGTCTGAAGAAGGTTCTATTGTAGAAGGGCAGACTAATTATTTAAGAGCGAGAGCTCTTCCTGGAAGATCTGTTTCATTAGGATTGCAATATAGATTTTAATAGATCGTATGGTGGTGGTTGTTTCGCTTTCGCGAAAGCGAGATAACCCTTCATACTTCATTTAATAGAAACCTGGATAACAATTTTGAATTAGATCCTAACGTAAACTTGAGTAGAATTGGCATTATTTATTTAATGCCAATTTTATTTCCTAATTCAATTTACCATAGAAAAGATGTAAACTCTCAAGCATAGAATGTTGATCTTGATAAAATTTAAAAAATGATAGGTAAAGTAAAGCTGAATTTTTGGCAAATCTTGCATATGAATGTCGGTTTTTTCGGTATTCAATACAGTTTTGGACTGCAACAAAGCGCGGTGACGCCTATCTATGATTTTCTAGGTGCAACACCAGATCAAATACCTATTTTACATCTAGCAGGTCCAGTAACTGGATTACTTGTACAGCCTATCATAGGCGCT
This sequence comes from Nonlabens dokdonensis, assembly GCF_002162835.1. Classification (GTDB taxonomy): domain Bacteria; phylum Bacteroidota; class Bacteroidia; order Flavobacteriales; family Flavobacteriaceae; genus Nonlabens; species Nonlabens dokdonensis_B. The sequence continues at coordinate 2,401 of NZ_MAAX01000023.1, read as the reverse complement.
ATGAGTGATAAAACATGGTCACCTAAATTTGGACGCCGCAAACCTTATTTTTTAATAGGTGCATTGTTATGTAGTGTGAGCTTATTGCTTTTTCCTTTTAGCAGTTCTTTGTGGATGGCAGCTGGATTACTATGGATTCTTGATGCAGGAAATAACACAGCGATGGAACCCTACAGAGCTTTAATTGCTGATAAACTGATACCAGAACAGCAACCTACAGGTTTTCAAATGCAAAGTTTCTTTACCGGTCTAGGACAGGTGCTTGCAAATTTATCTATAGTTGTTTTCCCCATTTTTATAATCGGTAAAACAGGTTCTTTACCTACATGGGTTTATGCTTCATTTTTTTTAGGCGCTGCTTTTTCAATAGGATCTGTTTTATGGAGTAATAGTAAAACTAAAGAAATACCTCCTACGGACGAAGAGCTTGCTTTAATGCGTGCAGAAAAACGTTCAGTTTTAGGACCACTTATTGAAATTGCATCGGCTATTAAGGATATGCCTAAGGTGATGTGGCAACTTGCTCTAGTATACTTTTTTCAATGGTATGCGCTGTTTTGTTACTGGCAAAACGCTTCAAAGAGTGTCGCACTTTCTGTTTGGAATGTAACACCGGCTAATGAGGAAGTATATAGCGAGGCAGTAAGTTGGACAGGTTTAGTAAATGGCTGGTATAACGTAGTAACCTTTTTAGTGGCTTTTGCATTAGTAGGTTTTGCAAAAAAATACAGTCCTAAATTAGTTCATGCGGTTTGTTTATTACTTGCTGCTGCTGGGTTTCTAGCATTTCCTCACATAGCTGATAAAAATTTGTTACTCTTTGCAATAACCGGATTTGGGATAGGATGGGCGAGTATGATGGGAATTCCTTATTTAATGGTAATATCTAATATTCCTAAAGAGCGTTATGGCGTTTACATGGGTATTATAAATATGATGATAGTGATACCTATGATATTTCAAACGTTGTCATTTGGATATGTGCTTAAGAATTTTTTAGGTAACGATCCACGTAATGCCATCACTTTTGCAGGGACATTATTAATTCTTGCTACTATAGCGACACTGTTTATTCAAACTAGAAAACCTGCCGTGCATGAATAACGTTTTTTATAATAAATCAATTGAGTTGCTTCATAAAGCCTCATCTAAGCATGGTTTTCTTGCAAGCGCTTTAGACATATCAAACTATAAAAGGGTGTGGTCTAGAGATGGAGTCATATGCGGTCTAGCAGCACTTGCCTCTGGAGATGGTAAACTCATTGAAACTTTTGAGAAAACCATCCATACTCTTGCAGCACATCAACATGAAATGGGAACCATACCGTCTAATGTTGCTTTTAAGGGTAAAAAAGTAGAAGTAAGTTATGGTGGTCTTGCAGGTAGAGTAGATGCGGTAACGTGGTTTGTAATAGGAGTTTGCCAGCTCGCATATTATAAGGAAGATCATCAAATAGTAGAAACATATAAACCTAACATTGATAAATGTTTAAAACTCTTAAATGCTTGGGAATTTAACAACAAACATTTAATGTACATACCATTATCTGGTAACTGGGCAGATGAATACATCACTGATGGATATGTTTTATACGACCAGCTTTTAAGATTATGGGCGTTAAAAAGCTATAATCATTTTGAGAACAACAAGGATGTCAGTAATAAAATTAATGCTATTGAAGAGCAGTTGCATATAAATTTTATAGGTGATTCAGACTCTGATAAATTTCACCCTAGAGCTTATGAGGCCAAGGATAAGAAAAGTTATCTACCAGCGTCATTTTCACCATCTGGATATAAAACGCAATTTGATGCATTTGCAAACAGTTTATTCTTGATACTGAACTTAGGCACTTCAGATCTTAAAGAAAGCATAGTTGCGTACAGCCAAAATCTATTATCTCAAAACAAACTCCATGTGTTGCCGGCATTTTGGCCACCAGTGATGCAAGAAGATGAGCAGTGGAACTTATTAAAAGATAATTGTAAATATGAATTCAGGAACTTTCCATATGAATTTCATAATGGTGGTAGCTGGCCTATGGTAAACGGATTTTATGGATTAGCCTTATGTCGTATGGGATATGAAGAAGCAGCTCAAGATTTATTGGAGAATATGAATCAATTAAATGCTCTTAAGGAATTTGCTTTTTATGAAAATTTCCATTCTTTGACAGGTGAACCTATAGGCGTACCTAAATGTGCCTGGAGTGCGGCAGGAGCAGTAATCCTGCATCAATCATTAAATAATAATTTTAAAATATTAATCGACTAGTGAAGACCATTGATATATTGTGTATAGGAGAAATATTGATTGATTTTATAGGTCATGAAAAAAACATGAGTATTTCAGAAACTAAAAACTATCACCGTTTTTTAGGTGGTTCTCCTACAAATGTGG
>NZ_MAAX01000154.1:75060-75849 GCF_002162835.1 Nonlabens dokdonensis | reverse complement strand
TTTCAAAAAATCATGAATGCCATTTACTGGCAATTACACCATGTATATAATAATATTCATTTTTCGAGAATTGCGGTGAGAAATAATCATGCAATAACTGAAACATTAACATTGTATTTATCTGATAAATTGTTCCCTTTTATGCCAGAAACTAAGAAATGGAGTGAAAAGGGCAAAAAATGGTTTGAAAAAGAAATTGCCTATCAAATTGATGAAGATGGTACATTTTTACAGTTTTCAATGAATTATCATCGCGTGGTGGTTCAACTTTTGACCTGGGGAATTCAATTAGCGAAACTCAACAATGAAACCTTTGATACAATAGTGTATGAACGGGCACGAAAATCGCTTGATTTCCTTGACGCTTGTACTGATCCTGTTTCAGGAGAATTACCAAATTATGGTTCTAATGATGGCGCTCTTTTTTTTAAATTAACGGATGCGAATTATAGAAATTACAGATCGCAGCTAGACGATTTAAGAGCCGTCTTAGATAGCAATATTCATTTTTCTACTGAGAGTGTCTCTTGGTATGGATTAAGTGATGTACATAAGTCAGCATATTTGAAGCCTAAAGAAATCAACCAATTCAATGTTGGTGGATATTATATTCTTCAGGAAGAGAATGTAAAAACCTTTGTTAGATGTGGAGCATATAAAGATAGACCAGCACAGTCAGACAATTTGCATATCGATATTTGGGTTGATGGAATTAATGTATTAAGGGATTCAGGATCTTATAAATACAATACTGAAAAAGAACTTCTTAATTATTTTAATGGCTGTGAA
>NZ_MAAX01000154.1:0-75016 GCF_002162835.1 Nonlabens dokdonensis | reverse complement strand
AGGAAATAGATTTATTTAAGGACCACTTTGTTTACGCATCTATGTTGAGTACTTTAAAAACTACTAACAAGAATGTAAATATTCTTGCCGGTATATTTGCTCAAGAAAATGGTTATGATGATTTACTTCTCCTTAACCAGGATAAGATGGTGGTAGAAGCAATTTCTGGTAATGTTTTTATACGCAAGGGAGAAGAAATTAAAACACCACCTGTTTCAGATGGTTGTTTAAACGGTATCATGAGAGGTAAGGTAATAACAAGCCTAAAGAAGATGATTAACTACACGATAAAGGAAGAGACTATCACTCCTTTTGAACTACAAAGAGCTGACGAAATCTTTATTACAAACATGATCAGAGGAGTTCAAAGTGTATCAAAATACCGTAAGAAAACCTATGTAAAAGACACAGCTATAGAACTCAATCAGTCTTTAAATGAGTTTTTCTTTGATTAATTATATGAAGGATTTTCTGGTGCATTAGACCACAGCTCATATTCACCACCTAATTTTTTCATCTTTTTCTTCCAGATATCTTGCATATTATTGGATAGAATGTTTTTACTATCAGTATTTTCAACAACAACCCAAGAATTACCTTCTAGTTCTTCACTCAATTGATGCGTTTCCCAACCTGAGTACCCTAGAAAGAATTTAATTTCCTCACCGGTAATTAATCCTTTGTTTAAAAGATCACTTACCGCGTGAAAATCTCCACCCCAATAAATTCCATCTTCAATTAGATGGGATCCTGGAATAAGTTCTGGTATATTATGTAGAAAATAAAGATTATCAGTATCCACAGGACCACCTTGATAAACTTCAAGTTCTGTAGAGATTTCTGGAATTAATTGATCTAATGTGCAGCCTAGCGGTTTGTTAAGAATGAACCCTACAACACCTTCAGTATTGAACTCAGTAAGTAGCACAACTGATCGTGAAAAAGAATGGTCTCCTATAATGGATGGTTCTGATACTAAAAGGTTACCTCTTTCAGGCGCTTTATTTTTCATAAAATCTCAAAAGATATGTTTAAACATAAACAAAATTTGTGGATTAACCGCAAACTTTTAAAAATTACTGTTTTTCAAGTCTGTCAAAGTCATTAAATAGTATTACAGTGCCATTCCTTTGTTTTATACCAGTAACTTTTCTCTCCTTCTAATATTAGCGGTATAAAAAAATCCCTTCTTAATTATATTAAGAAGGGATTTTAATAAATAAACTAAAAAAAAAATTAGTTTACTGCTTTTTGTAAATCGCTACCTGCTTTGAATTTTACAACTTTTTTAGCAGCAATTTTGATAGTTTTTCCTGTTTGTGGATTTCTACCTTCACGTGCAGCTCTTTTAGAAACTGAAAATGATCCAAATCCTACAAGTGATACTCTGTCACCTTTTTTAAGAGATCCTTCTACGTTACCTAAGAATGATTCTAATGCTTTTTTTGCTGCTGCTTTTGAAATACCAGCGTGCTCTGCCATTCCTTCGATTAAATCTGTTTTGTTCATAATTGAATTTAAATTAATGTTGGTTAAACTAAAACGTGAAACAAATTTATACGGATTATGCGACCACACAAGGATTACAAGCTAAATCTCTTTCTTTTGTTCATAAAACTAACAAATTGTTAATAACTATATGCCATTTGAAGAGATTTCCTCTCAAGCCTTGCCAAATCTAGCATCCTGATCAAAGGTGTAACCATTTAACAGATCTTTTACTTTCATTCGTTTTTTGTTAGGTAATTGCATCTCTTCTATTACTATCATGTCCTCTTTACATGCAATAAGTATGCAGCCGTTTTCAATTACAAAACTGCCTGGTATCATTTGATGTTTTTTATGAACAATGCTTGATTTGTGGATTTTTACAATTTTCTCATCTTGATCTTGTAAAACAGCCTTTGCTACTGGATAGGGATAGAGCCCTCTAACAAGAGCATCAACTTCAGTTGCAGACTTATCAAAATTAATTAATGTGTTTTGGTTATTAAGTTTGGGCGCAGGTTTAAGTTGTTTATTTTCTTCTTGAATTGTGGTAGAAACGTTGCCTTGCGCTATCATATGTACTGTCTCAAGTGACAGTTGTGCGCCCATTACCATTAAACGACTATAGAGACTGCCTACATTTTCATTAGGTAAAATTTCAGTTTCTTTATTTGCAATTATAGCTCCTGTATCTATTTTTTCATCTATGAAAAAAGTAGTTACACCAGTTTTTGATTCTTGATTAATAATAGCCCAATTGATAGGTGCTGCACCGCGATACTGAGGTAATAAACTTGCATGTAAATTAAAAGTGCCTAATGGCGGCATGTCCCAGACTTGTTTCGGTAACATTCTAAAAGCAACTATGACTTGAAGATCTGCATGGAAGGATCTAAGTTCTTTAAGGAACTCCTCTGATTTGAGATTTTTGGGTTGTAAAACAGGAATTTGATTTTCTACAGCATATTTTTTTACATCACTTTCATTTATTTTTCTTCCTCTACCTGCTGGCTTATCCGGAGCTGTTACTACCACAACTATTTCATGAATGGAATGATGCAACTCATTTAATACACCGGTTGCAAATTCTGGTGTTCCAAAAAATATAATTTTTAAAGATTTATTCATTTACTATGTATTTATTATTATCTGTCAGGATAATTAATTGTTGTTCTAATAGTCTTTTAATTTCTACAATTACCGACTCTTGTGAAGCACCTGTAACACTTATAATCTCTTGAATATTTAACGGCTTTTCTTTTATTGATCTCAATAAGGTAGAACTTGTTACTGTCTCGTGTCTTGACTTTAAACAATTGCTGCAATGATTACAATTTGAAACGTTCTCTTCATTGAAATACTCTAATATCATCCTATTAATACATTTATCTGTTTCCGTTACCAGTTGTATAATAGATTTTAATTTTTCTAGACGTATGCGATTTTGTCGTTCTAGTTCTTTAGAAAAGGAGTTAATGGTGCGATCATCGTCTCTAGGTATTAAATAAGTTACTTGCAAATCTGTATGAACAATACTAGCATCTATCAGTTCACGACTTTGAAGTAAATCGATAGTTTCAAAAACGAGCTCCTCGCTGGTGTTACTTCTCGTCGCAATAAGTGATGGATTGATTTGAAGTGTTTGGTTTTTACTGCTGCCGTAAGTTCGCAAAATGGATTGAATGATAGCGTTAACTTCAGGTCTATGTTGTGCAAAGTTAATTATTTGTGTTCCGCTTTCGCGAAAGCGGATACTACACCGTCTATGAAATCCTTGGGCGAGCTGTATCACACTAAAGCGATCTAAGGCGTTTAAGGCACTGTATGCCTGCATCCCATTAAGATCATATGCTTTACAAAATTGAGAGAATGATAATGGGAATGAATCTCCTTCACCTTCTCCTAACGCTATTCTTAAATAGTTAGATAACTTACGATAAATGAATTTTAAAAAAGCTGCAGTAGGTTGTGATTTTACAAATTGATTATAAGCATGCTGTATATCGTTGCGATTATATATGAACTGAGCCGTGCTTAATTTACCATCTCTACCAGCTCTACCGGTCTCTTGATAAAAACTTTCTATACTATCAGGAAGCTGTAAATGAACTATAGTGCGCACATCTGGTTTATCTATTCCCATACCAAAGGCATTTGTCGCAACAATAACTTGTGTTTTATTATGTAACCATGCGTCAGACGTGGTAGATCTCAATTTGTTAGTAAGGCCTCCATGATAAAATGCAGAAGTTATACCTTGTTGCTGTAGTAAAAGACTGTATTCTACTGCGTTTTTTCTACTACGTACATAACTTATGCTGGAACCTGAATGTTGCGCATAGAATTTTTTAAGGGCCTGACGTTTATCTGCGGTGTTCAGGATATGGTAATGAATATTAGCTCTTTCATAACTGGATTTAAACACCTGTGGATTTTTAAGTGCTAGTACGGAGATGATATCTTGCTGCACTTCTTTTGTAGCCGTTGCTGTAACTGCGATCACAGGAATTTGTGGGTGCAACTCTCTAAGAATATTAATTTCTCGATAGGCTGGTCTAAAGTCATGTCCCCATTCACTAATGCAATGCGCTTCATCTACTGCAATAAGGTTAACATTCATTTTAAGAATGCGTTCTTGTACTAAATCTTGCTTTAATCTTTCTGGACTTAAATATAAAAAATCATAATTGCCAAAAACACAATTATCAAGGATGTCATCTAGATCTCTATAGGAAATACCACCGGTAATACCGCTTGCTTTGACACCTTTTTTTTTCAATTGATCTACTTGATCCTTAATCAGAGCCACTAAGGGTGAAATAACAATACATATTCCATCTAATTGTATACCTGGTATTTGATAACAAATGGATTTTCCACCACCGGTAGGTAGCAGTGCTAAGGAATCTTTACCTTCTAAAACCGTAGAAATTATTTCTTGTTGAAGAGGTCTAAAAGACTCATAGCCAAATCTATTTTTGAGAATATGTAAGGATTTTTCAATCAATATTATAGTTGTTCTATGATAAAATTATAGCGGTTCTCAATAGAAGATTTAGGTACAGAGATAGGAGAGTAGTCTAACTTTTTATAAAAATCTAATAAAATATCACCTAAAACTACAGCTTGATCATAAGTTTCATAGCGTTCATTATCACTTTCATATATTTCTTCCCACGGTGGTAAGAAAAAGACTTGATCATACCTATATTCTTTACAGGCTTTCATAAACACTTCTGGTATTTTATCTCCTGTAAAAACATGATAAGCAGGTACATCTGGAATGCCTCGATCATAAAAATTAATCCCTGAAGCAGCGTTTTTAAATTGCTGTATTCTACCATCGAGCAACTGGTTACTGAAAGCAAACGGATCAGTAAGGAAAAGTTGCTCTATGCCACTCTTCTGAGCATTTGCAGTCACTTCTCTTGAAATCTCGTGATGTACCTTAAAATTGTTCTTTTCAATCGTTTGTAAAACGCTCGTTTTTCCAGATCCAGGACCACCTATTATTAAAATTCGTTTGGTTTTTTCCATAAGGTTACAAAATAACTAAATCTAAGGATAGCAATCGATAGTATCATTAATTATATTTGCACAATAGTTATGGATAGAAAGAAATCAGACGAGTTTTATGCTAAGTTAAAAAGTCAACTTTTAGACACTAGTTTATGGCCGTCAAAGTACTTGTATAAGTTTATAGTGCCATCTTCAGGCACTCAGATTAAAGATATAGAAGATATTTTTAATAATACCGGAGCGGTTATAAACACAAAGCAATCTAGTAAAGGAACTTATACCAGTGTTTCTATAGTCGTTAACATGAAAAACCCAGATGCTGTCATCGCAAAATATAAAGAGGTTAGTAAAGTTGAAGGTGTTATTTCACTTTAAGTCATTATTAATACTATTTTGCGTATTTTGCAGCTCTTCATATTAAGAAATACATTTCAATTTGATATCATCATTAGAATACAATACTGAGCGCAACCAGCTTGTCATACCTGAATATGGAAGACATATTCAAAAATTAGTAGAGCATTGTAAAACCTTGGAAACAAAGGAAGAGCGCAACCGCATGGCGACTGCTATTATAGGCGTTATGGGTAACTTGAATCCTCATTTAAGAGATGTTGCAGATTTTCAACATAAGCTTTGGGATCAATTATTTGTTATAGCAGGATTTGATCTTGATGTTGATTCTCCTTACCCTATACCAGATAAAGAAGAGCTCGCGGCAAGACCTAAGAAAATGGCATATCCACAAAAGCGTCCTCGTTACCGTTTCTATGGAAACAATATTCAAGGTATGATTAACGTGGCCTTAGGATGGGAAAAAGGAGAGAAAAGAGAAGCACTCGCTTATATCATAGCAAATCATATGAAGAAGTCCTTCCTTAACTGGAATAAAGATTCTGTTGATGATTCTGTAATATTTAAACATTTATTTGAATTGAGCGATGGAGAAATTAATCTTGCGGCAAAGGAAGAAGACCTTCTGGAATCAAAAGCCTTAATTTATCGTAATACAAGTACCAACCGCTCTAGATCTAATAGCAATAAAAGGCAGCATACTAAAAAGAACGGTAGAGGAAATACTAACAATAGACGCCGTAGAAATTAAGTTTGTTATACTTCAAAACATAAAAAATCCCATTTCAAATTTATTGAAATGGGATTTTTAAAATAATAAAATTACAACTCTAAATGGATTTTCTAGTGTCTTCAGTTTTCATTCTCCAGGCATCTAACATCCATGAAGTAGTCTCTAATTCTCTTATATAGGCTCCTATTAAATCAATAGTACCTTCATCTCCACACTTGTCAGCAGTTTCTACAACTTTGGTCATCTGACTTAAAATGTGACCGTGATCTTCTATTAAATTATCTACCATTTCTCTATCAGATAGTTCTGATTTAGTTTCTTTCAGGTTTGATAATTCTAAATACTCACTGTAATTAGAAGTAGGCTGAAATCTTAATGTTAAGATTCTCTCTGCAATTTCATCAATTTTAATGATTGCATCGTCATACATTTCTTCAAACTTCTCATGAAGATCAAAAAAGGAATGCCCAACAATATTCCAGTGGTAATTTCTTAATTTTTGATAGTATAAGTGATAGTCAGCAAGTAATATATTTAATTCTTTACTAGTATCTTTTGCTTTGTCTATGTCAAAGTTTAGGTAGTTCATTCTTTATTTAGATTTTTCTTGTTTGTCTTTAATAGTTTCAGTCTCTAAGCTGAAATCTCTATTTTTTGTTTTAGTATCTCCAAAACTTGATAAAGGTTGGTCTTTTGTCTTTCTTTCAAATTTTTTGTTCATGGCGTTTATTTTTTATAAAGATACAAGTAGGTAACGCCTGTTTTAATGAAAATTGAGTTAAATGATGTTTACATTATCACAAATCATATGGACATATACAGCTATAGTCTTAATTTATTATAAGATAATAATTTACTTAACAATAAAAAATCTTTCGAATTTGCCTGTTTCCAGTTGCATCCATACTAACGGCGCAAAACCTCGCTCCAAGCTTTGTGTAGCGCTTTCAAGTACTTCCTGAAAGGTGTGTTCAAGGGCAGTAGGGTAAGGAGACATTTTCCATGCAAATTTTTCTGGTAGGTAATAGGTGTTTTGTGTTTCCGCTTTCGCGAAAGCGGATATATTAAAATAATAACCTACAATACATGCTTTATTGATGTATTTGAATTTAAAATTCCAAAATTTATGAGGGATAAATACATGAGCTAGAAAACATACTTGCTGCTTTATGTTTTCAATGGATATAGAATGAGAGTTTAAAAGCGCCTCAGTTTCTGTATGATAAAGTAATGGAAGTTGATGGTTTTTAAGGTGGTTGATTTTTCTAATTAAGTTATCTCTCCCGTTAGGACCTCTGTATTTACTTAATTCAATTAAACGATCATCTTTCTCACTAGATTGAAAATCTGGATTATAAATATAAAATTTATAGACCAGTTCAATATGAACTAATTGGCCAGTTGTAGTTTCTTGTACTATATAATCTAATTCTCCTATGGTAACTTTTTTATTAAAAATTTGAGCGTTAGAAAGAACTAGATCATAATTTTGACACTTTTCTATGCAAAATTTAAAAAAGTACTCAGCTCTTTTGCCTAATACAGTTCCTTGAGGTATAGCAGGTAACTCTAATGCCTCTTCTTCATTAAGGTAGGAAAAATCAAATTCTTTAAGAGGAAACTGTTGTAATCCTAAAAGAGAGCCAGACCACAAACTTGCTGTTTTATAAAATGCTTTAAAACGCGCAAAGTTGTTGTTCATGAATCTTAAATTTTAGAATGCTGACTTTTTAAATAACTACCAGCTGCTGGACCTAAGTTAAAAAGAAGGTCTAGTCCACTGAGCGGTTGCAGGAACCCATGCTTTTCTTGAAAAACTTGAATATAAGAATCGAGCTCGATGCTAGGAGTACCTTTTGCGGTGACTAGTACCTTTGCTGTAGTGTCATTAATATAGGTCGTAGTTTCATCTACATCCTTATCTATATTCAAATGTTCTAGTAGAAATAGGGTAGTCTTTATGTTCCATTTCAATAAAGACTTTGGCACATCATTGTATAATTTTTCTAATTCATCTTGATAGTATTCATAGTATGGACTACTGTAATAAGCACTTTTTATACTTTTCAAATGAATAGACTTCCAGTTTTGAGAATGATCTATTTCTATGGAGGCATAAGGAACAGAATGTCCTTTTTTTTGATGTATTATGGGTATGTTAAGCGCTAGCTTACCATTTGCTGCAGCAATATTTGCACGGTTTCTATAGGTTTGTTTTACATAACTATCGTTCACTTCAAATGTAATAGAAGCTGACTTGTGTATATGTATCAATGAAATAACATCAGGAAAATACGATGGATGAATAACAAGTTCCTGCATGAGATTTCTTCTTAAGACTTCTCTTTATTAGCTTTCTTATTTTTCATAATCTTTCTTACCACAAAATAACCAGCAAGTACGACTAAGAAATATACTAAATAAGAGGTAGGCTGTCCAGATCCATTTACGGTGGTAAACATTCTTTCAAATCTAAAACCACTAGGAAAAGACTTGTTGCTATCGTAACTCATCCATACAAAAACTGGTTTTCCTACTACATGATTAAAAGGTACATAACCCCAGAATCTACTGTCTAGACTATTACCGCGATTATCTCCCATGAGCCAGTAGTAGTCTTGCTTGAAAGTGTATGAAGTAAGTGGCTTACCGTTAAGAAATACCTCATTTCCTTTGTAAGTGACGTCGTTAAAGATGTTCATCTCACTACCTTCATAGACCTCTATAATTCTTTCAAAATAGGCGATATTAGTTTGATCAATATCAACTGTCATACCTTTTGCAGGAATAATAAACTCTGCACGATCCTCATTATTATTTCCAGTTCTACCGTCGTACGGGAAAACGTTAGGTTTTAAAAATGCAGTTTCAGGATCCTTAAAATCTCTTCTCCATTGTTTGTATGGTGCACCTACATCTAGCGTTCTACGCTCATAGCTAGAAATAACCCCATCATTTTTAAGACGCTCAACAGTTGCTCTTGTAGCAGTAAGCTGTAAATCGTTAGGATTATTATCTCTATCAGGTTGTTGTATATTCTCGGTTATATCATAATTTTCAATCATATAGGCACGATCTGCCATCAGGTCTATACGTTGTGCTACTACATTGTAAATGAATTGTGGTTTTGCACGCTCTGGGAGAATTAACAATTCTCCATTAATAAAAATATCTCCATCTTTCATGGACATTTTATCTCCAGCTATAGCAACACATCTTTTTACATAATTAGACTTTTTATCGATGGGCTTATAATAATATTTTCCATCGTCATAAGGATACGTATTAGTAGAGTCTGCAGGGAAATTAAAAACAACGATATCGTTTCTTTCAATTTTTTGAAAACCAGGCAATCTCATATAAGGCAACTGTGGACGTTCTAAATAGCTTTTTACACCTAAAACAGGAATGGTGTCATGCACCATGGGCGCTGCAATAGGAGTCATAGGTAATCGAGCTCCATAATGAAACTTACTTACAAATAAAAAGTCTCCAGTAAGCAACGTTTTTTCTAAAGAAGAAGTCGGGATAATGAATGGTTGCATAACATAGGTATGCACTATGGTAGCTGCAATAACCGCAAATAAAATAGAATTAGTCCATTCTCCAGCAGCAGTTCTAGGAGTTAATTCTCTCTCTTTAATGTGATTTAAAGGTTGTGTGTAATTGATATAGTAGATGTAAAAACCTAAGGTGACAACGCTCAAAAAAGTATCCTTGGGTTTATTGTAGCCAAAAGACCTTAAGGTATCCACCCATATTACAATAAACATCATAATATTTACTACAGGTAAAAATAGTAAAATAGTCCACCACCAAGGTCTATTCATTATTTTCATTAATGTAACTGCATTGAGAACAGGTACAAATGCCTGCCATGCTTTAAATCCAGCAGCCACATACATTTTCCATGTTCCTAATCCGTGTATTAATTGGATTACTAAAAATGTGATTAACCATTCTGTCCAGCTCATATAACTATTTTATAGTATGTAAGATAAGATTCAAGATTGTTACAATCCTAAAACATCTTTCATGGTATATATTCCTTTTTTATTACTAATCCATTCAGCAGCAATGATACTACCTAGTGCAAATCCATCTCTGGTGTTTGCTTTATGTATAATCTCTATACTATCTATTTCGTTTTTGTAAAGAACGCTATGAGTTCCTTTTACATCTTCTTCTCTCAACGCTTCTATCGCAATAGACTGCTCGTTAGACTGCTTACCTAAATGCCACTCTTTTTTATCTAATTTTTCTGAAATACCTTCAAACAAAGTAATCGCAGTTCCACTAGGCGCATCTTTTTTCTCTGTGTGATGAATTTCTTGCATGCTCACATCATATTCAGGAAAAGAATGCATCATTTGAGCTAATTTTTTATTCAACTCAAAAAACAAATTTACTCCTAAACTAAAATTAGAAGCATGCACCATACTTCCATTATTTTCAGCTACTAATTTTTCAATATCGCTTAGGTGATCGTTCCATCCTGTGGTACCACAAACCAATGGGATACCTGTGGGAATTACTTTGTAAAGGTTATCAAGAACGCTCTCTGGACTTGTGAATTCTATGACTAAATCGGCATTAGAAATTCCATCTATTATAGAATCTTTACGCCCTAACTTTGCTATGATACTATGACCACGTTCTAACGCGATACGTTCAATGGTTTTACCCATTTTACCATAACCTAAAAGTGCAATTTTCATTTTAAAAAGAATAACTTAAATTAAAGCCGTAGGTGTTTCCTATAGCAAGAGTGTTATAATCTATATACGGTAAAACGCTCAAGTTGCGATCTACATTAAACTGACTTAGATGTCCATCTACGTTAGCATCAATTATTTGCAACACATACAGTCCTGCGGTAAATAATATACTCAACTCCTTATTGCGCTGTGAATTTCTTTGTGCTCTTTCCAGAGCTGCTGTAGTAATTATGGGAGTACCATCTTCATTAGAGAACTCGTCATTAGTACCACCGGCGAGACGTATTCTAAAAGCATCCCTAAACCTGTTGTATTCTTTATCATTTACAGTGTATACGTAAACAGGAATTCCTACTGCTGCTAGAGCTAGTGGTATCTTCCAGTATTTTTTATTGTATGCTTGACCTAATCCAGGAACCACAGCACTGTAAAAAGCAGCCTTAGATGGGCGGTTTGCATCATAAACTCTGGAAATACTGTCTTTAGCCACGATAATATCGTTAAGATCCACAGTGGTATCAGGATCTGTTTGCGACCATCCTTGAAAGCAAATAAATATAAATATGTAAAATAAATATTTATTCATTAATCAATTTTACTATGCGTTCAAAGTCTGCTTTTGAGGCATAATTGATAGTAATTTTTCCCTTTCCAGAGCTGGACATCGTAGTAGTAACTTTGGTGTCCAGAAATGAATTCAAATGGCTTGTTTTCTCAGCCACATTTTCTGGCAATGAGTTCTTTTTAGTTTGCTTTCGCGAAAGCGTGCCTCCTTTTAAATCCTTAACTAATTTCTCTGTTTCTCTTACAGAAAGGCTGTCGGCAAGAATTTTTTGATATACATCTAATTGTTGCTCTAAACTTTCTAAATTAATTAAAGCACGACCATGGCCCATAGAAATAAATCCATCTCTCATACCAGTCTGTATGATAGGATCCAATTTCAAAAGCCTTAAATAATTTGCAATAGCACTACGAGATTTACCTACACGATCGCTCATTTGCTCTTGTGTAAGGTCTATTTCTTCAATTAACCTCTGATAGGAAAGTGCAATTTCAATAGGGTCTAGATCTTGACGCTGGATATTTTCTACCAGTGCCATTTCTAAAGATTCTTGATCGTTTGCAATACGCACATATGCAGGAATGGTTTCTATACCGAGCAATTTTGAAGCACGACATCTACGTTCACCAGAAACCAGCTCATATTTTCCAAATCCTTTTTTGCGCACTGTGATAGGCTGTATCACACCTAGTTCACTTATTGAGCTGGCAAGTTCACGCAAGTGCTCTTCATTAAAGCTGGTTCTAGGTTGAAAAGGATTCATGTCTATATCCTTTAAAGGAAGATCGATCACGTTTCCTACTATTTGATCGGCATTTTTATCCTCTGCCGATTTTATGTCGTTGCTAGGGTCTTTTAATAGAGCAGATAGTCCTCTTCCCAGCGCTTGTTTCTTAGTTGCCTTGGCCATAGTGCTTAAGCGTTTTTCTGTATAAGTTCATTTGCTAGACTCAAGTAATTTTCTGAGCCTTTACTAGATGCATCATAGTTAATAATGCTTTCTCCATATGAAGGTGCTTCACTTAAACGTACATTTCTTTGAATGATTGTCTTAAATGTTAACCCTTCAAAATGTTGATTTACTTCTTCTACAACTTGATTTGATAATCGCAACCTACTATCATACATGGTTAATAATAGTCCTTCTATATCAAGTTCTGTATTATGTATTTTTTGAACACTTTTAATTGTGTTTAAGAGTTTTCCTAAACCTTCTAATGCAAAGTATTCACACTGTATAGGAATGAGTACAGAATTACTAGCTGTAAGCGCGTTAAGAGTTAGTAAACCTAACGATGGTGCACAATCTATAATGATATAATCGTAGTTCTTTTTAATTTCTTTTAAGGCTTCCTTCATCATATACTCGCGTTGATCTTTATCAACCAGTTCAATCTCGATCGCAACAAGATCTATATGTGCTGGGATAATATCAACGTTAGGAGAGTCTGTGGATAAAATAAGCTCACTAGGGTCTACAGAATTTTCAACTAATTGATATGTACCTTGAGATATTGCCTCTACATCTATCCCTAAACCTGAAGTTGCATTTGCTTGTGGATCAGCATCTATTAACAATACTTTTTTCTCTAAAACACCTAGACAAGCCGCTAGATTAACGGCTGTTGTTGTTTTTCCTACACCACCTTTTTGATTTGCTATTGCAACTATTTTACCCATGGAAGTATTTAAATTTTAAAATGCTAAAGTAAATATTTTACCTCGTATTTATGGGGCAAATATGATAATAAGATTAACAAGATTTTAAAGCCACTCAGTATGAGTAAGCTATTGTAAAATCCCTAAAATCGATGAAGATACTTTATTCTACTTATCTGCCACGGTACCAGAACCGTCAGTTTGTATTGACATTTTCCATTTCACATTACAAATATTTCAAAAACCAAATTACATATATATGAAACAATAAGTATAGCTTTGTCGTATGAAACGACTGTTAGTAATAGGAAATAACTGGCCAGAACCTACCACAACCGCTGCTGGAACTAGATTATTACAATTATTGAAAATTTTTCAAAGTGATGGTTATGAGGTCCATTTTGCAAGTGCCGCAGCAAAATCTGATTATTCGGTAGACTTAACCGGATTAAATATTACAGAACAAGAAATAAAATTGAATAACTCTTCTTTTGACACTTATATTCAAAAGTTACAACCAGATGTCGTACTGTATGATCGATTTATGATGGAAGAGCAGTACAGCTGGCGTGTTAAAGAAAATGCTCCGCACACAAAACATATACTCGATACAGAAGATTTACACTTTCTAAGGAAGGCTAGAGAAGAAGCATTTAAGAAAAATAACAAAATAAATTTGTATACAGAGGTAGCAATGCGCGAGATAGCCGCGATTCATAGATGCGATTTATCCTTGATTATTTCATTGACAGAATACCAATTATTACTGGACGCATTTGACATGGATGCCTCTAAGGTATTTTACATTCCTTTTTTAATCGATCAAAAAGAAATACTGGCGGCCAGAGAAAAGGCCACGACTTTTTCAGAAAGGTCACATATGGTCATGATAGGCAATTCTTTGCACAAGCCTAATTACGATGCTATATTTTATATGAGAAACTTTATATGGCCAAAAATTAGAAAAAACAACCCAAATGTAGAAGTTCATGTATATGGAGCATACCAAAATCAAGCGATATATCAATTAAATGACATTCAATTGGGCTTTATCATTAAAGGTTATGCAGTTGATGCAGTAGAAACTATAAGTAAATACCGCTTGCTATTAGCTCCGTTGCGCTTTGGTGCTGGTCAAAAAGGAAAAATATTTGATGCCATGAAAGCAAATACACCTGTAGCCATGACGTCTATTGCAGCAGAAGGTATGTTTAACAAATCAGATACTTATGGATTTGTAGAAGATAATCCTGAAGCTTTTGCTTCTAAATGTTTAGAGGTTTATAATAACGAGAATGACTGGTGTGCTCTAAGCGGTAAAAATTTGGTAATATGGGAGGAGTTTTATTCGTATTCCGCTTTCGCGAAAGCTTTATTAGGAAGAGTGCAGTTGCTTTTTTCCTACAAAAATAACACCACATTAGAAGGCTCGTTTAGTATACAAATGCTTGTTTATCATTCCCAAAAAGCTAATAAATATCTGAGCAAGTGGATTGAAGAAAAGAATGTTGATTGATCAAAATCTAGGTTAAATATCCATATTTTATGTTTCAAAGATTAGCACGATTTATATTGTGCATTTCATCGATTTTATGATTTGTTTAATCATTACTTAACTTTTGAAAGTTAAATTAATTAACATATGTTAATTAATATATGTGTTTTGTCGATGAATTAAGTAACTTAACATATGTTCAAAATACAATTTTTCGATAAACGGCATGCATTTCATCGATTTTATTGTTTAGCATTATTTTCTTTCGTATCTGATAACTAGATAATTATGTTATGCATGCATAATAATTGTATTCACTGCATAATACTTTTCTTGTGTTACCTAGTGTTGCGACATATTCTTGTGAGAATCACTTAAAGAGTGGAAAACATGAATAAAACAGTATACTTAAACCACAGGATCTCAGTCCTAACATTTTTCTTTTTTGTCCTACAATTATCGATTGGGCAAGTCACAATTTTTAATGCAAATTTTAACAATGGTACAGGAGATAATGCCTGGACAGACGTAGCAAATGGTAATTGGGTCCGAGGAAATGACGCCCTCGGATTTACTAGATTGGGGAGTTACAAATATCTTCAACGCAACTATCGTAACCGAAGAAATTATACGTATCAACCTAATGAGTTTGCTTATACGCTTTCACCTACAATTAATCTTACTGGTTACGATAAGTTAAATCTGTCTTTTGAAATGTATTTAGATGTTGCGAGAACTAATGTAGATGGAGTGAAAGTTATTTACAGTACGGATAATGGTAATACTTTTCAAACTCTTGGGAAAGAAAATGATGAAGCAATCAACTGGTATACAACTAGAAATATTAGCGCTTTGACATCTATCGACGGTTTAGGTGGATGGGGAACGGATACTGGTGGATGGGTGACAGCTTCTATTGATTTACCTTCACAAGGTTTTGATGATAAATCTGGTATTGTTTTTGGATTCATATTTCAAAGTGATGGAAATAGTCATGCTGCTAATGGATTTGCTTTTGACAATTTTAAAATCATCGGATATAATAAATTAACTAAAAATTATTCTGATTGTGGGCTGGGAATAGGGCAAAATCTTGAACTATGGTTGAATACGAGAACACTTGCAGGTCTATCTGATGGTGATCGTGTGAGTCAATGGACTAATATTTCTTCTTTAAATCCATTGTCTAATATTAGTGCCGAGTGGACCAGCGCAACTTCAAGCGGAAATTTACGTCCTACCTATTATGATAACCCTACGAAAAACACCAACTTCAATCCTGTAGTGTCTTTTGATGGTACCAATGAAATGTTTGGTAAGTCAGGTTTTTATAATAGAGACATTTATATAGTAATAAATCCTACAGCTACAATATCTGCCGCAAGACCTACAGAAGACGTTTTTTTAGGTGATGATTATCTTGATGGAATAGGTACTGAAGACGTTACAGGGATTTCTATAAATGACACATCCGCAAGATACGGTCCATATCCGGATATCGCCGCTTATAATCAAGGCTCTAGTGGTACTTATGGTCGTGCTATTGTACATCCAACATTAGTATATGATAGACCAGTTATTTTTAATGCGCGACTTAATGCTGCTGGTGATGGAATGGATTTATATCTGGATGGTGTAGACTTAGGTCTTACATTAGACCCAGCACTTATGAGAGAAGAGAATGCTAATACTTTTAAAGATATTCTTAATTCTAGATACTGGTTAGGTAGATCAGAATTTTTTGGTCCTAGTTTTACAGGAGATATTTTAGAAATTATGTCTTTTTCAGAGCGTAAGCCAGATATCGACAGACAGCGATTGGAATCTTACTTAGCTGTAAAATATGGAATCACATTAGGGCTATTTGCTGTTCCTCAAATTGGTCTTCCTCATGTTCCAGGTTCTTACTTTGATTCAGATGGTAATCCACTATGGAATGCTGTAACTGATAATGGCTATACTTACAATGTTGCAGGAATAGGTTATGATGATTGTTCTTTGTTAAATCAAAAACAGGCAAAAAGTGTAGATCCATTTACTTTTATTACTATCGGTTTAGGAGATATATATGATACAAATAGTGCTAACCCAAGTACATTTGAATCAAGTGGCGACTTCCTAATGTGGGGAAGCACACGTTCAACTCTTACGGCATTACCAGATCCACTAGAGGTTACATTAGGACCTAGTTTAGTTACTACGTTTACAGATGTCACAGAACGTACCTGGAAGTTTAAAGAAATTTCTCAAGTAGGTAATGATATACCACAAGTAAAATTATCGGTATCTACTACAGGTCTTGCTTCATTACCACCATTAGTTGGTAACGATGCATATGTTATGATACTTGCAGATGATGATTCTTTTACTACAAACGTAGAAACAGTTTTTCTAGAAACAGAAGGAACTAATCAAACTACATATTACGACTTTGATGGTACTCGTTACGTGAAATTTGGAGTAGCTCACGAGGTAATCGCATCAAAAGATATTCTTTTTGATGGTACTAATGATTATGTAGCAATGGGTGACGAGCTGGAATTATCTGGTGATTATACCATATCTGCATGGGTAAAGACTGACGGTTCAAATACTTCTACATCAAATAAAACCATTGTGTCTAAACGTGCTTCTGGTGTTGATGGTTATCATTTTTATTTAAGAGACGATAATCGTGTAGAAATGACACATAATGGTAATTCTACAATTACTAGTAACACAGCTTTAAATAATGATGTATGGTATTATTTAACAATTGTCTATAGTTCAGGACAGGCTAGTTTATACATTGACGGACATAGAGATAGAAGAGTAAATATAGATGCGCCATTATTAAATACTTCTAAGTTTTGTATTGGTTCTAGATATGTAGATAAAAATAATATTCTAGATAACTTTTCAGGAAGTCTGGATGAAATAAGAATTTTCAATCAAGCAATTACTCAGCGTCAAATTAGATTCATGATGAATCAAGAAATTGAAAAAGACGGTAATGGAATTAAGGGAGCTATTATACCTAATACTATTACAAGAAATGATATTTCTGGTCTTAACTGGGATTCTCTAGAAGCTTATTTTAATATGAATACATACATAGGTACTCATTTAAATGACGCTTCTGGAAACAAACACAGAGGTAGTTTAATACAACCAGATGTTTTCAATATTAATGAGCAAACAGCACCATTGCCTTATATATCTGAAAGTGACGCAAACTGGAATTCTCCTGCAGCATGGCAAAATGGAAATTCTTTATTCATGCCTGGTACTCCTAGATTAATAAATGGTAGGAATCGAGCAATAAATTGGAATATTGCGGTGGTTAATCACGAGATTGTTGCAAATAATAGAAATTATACGCTTCTAAGTTTAGAGGTCGGTAACCCTGGAAAACTTCTGGTAGAAAACGATAGAGGTTTAACACTTACTCACCAGCTCAAACTAGACGGAATAATTGATTTAGTTGGAGAGTCTCAGCTTATTCAACATAATAATAGTGATTTAGTTTCTTCAACTACTGGTAAAATTGAGATCGATCAACAAGGAACTTCAAACAAATATGATTATAACTACTGGAGTTCACCTGTAAGTAGAATTAGTAATAATTCTAACAACAATGGATTCTCTATTGCTGAGGTGTTAAAGGATGGTACTTTGGTAAATAATCCTAGAGATTTGAATTTTACATCTCGAAATGTTCGTGATGGAGCGCCTGGAGACGCTACTACCGCAGCTACTATCTCTGGAAGATGGTTATTTAAATATGGTAATACTACTAGTAATACCTATGCAAACTGGGAATATGCTGGGCCTAATGGTAATCAGGTTTCTGGAGAAGGATGGACTATGAAAGGAACAGGAGCAACTGGTACCATTCAAAACTATGTTTTCGTTGGTAAACCTAATAATGGTAATATCAATTTAGATATAGACAGTGGTAACGATTATTTAGTAGGTAATCCGTATCCTAGTGCATTAGATGCTCACGAGTTTATCAGCGATAATCCAGATACTGATGGTACTGTATATTTCTGGGAACATTGGGGTGGAAACACGCATATTCTTGCAAACTATCAAGGTGGATATGCTACTTATAATTTTTCTGGCGGAGTAGGTAATGCTACAATTGGAACTTCTAATCCAGACGTTAACCAAGGAGGAATTCCTACTAAGAGACCAGAGCAATACATTCCTGTAGGTCAAGGTTTCTTTGTGACAGGAATTAATGATAATGGTCAGATACGTTTTAGAAATGATCAAAGACAGTTTGTAAAAGAATCTAGTGGACAGAGTCTCTTTGTTTCAGCTCCTGGAGCTACTCCTGTTGCAGCGGCTGGTGATATAAATACACCTAGCGATCCACGTATGAAAATTAGATTAGGTTTTGACTCTTCAAACTTAATACATAGACAGTTGTTAGTAACCGTGGATAATAATGCAACTTTTGGAATAGATAGAGGTTTTGACGGTAAACTACTTGATGAGCAAATTGATGATATGGCATGGAAAACAGCTAACGAAAAACTGACTATTCAAGGAGTTCCAGCTATAGGAGATCAAACAGAGCTACCGTTATTTATTAAATTAAATAATAACAGCACATTTAATATCGTGATAGACGAGTTAAAGAATGTTCCTGTAGATCAAGATATATTTGTAAAAGATGCCTTATTAAATACCTATGTTAATATCAAGGACACGACTTATACAAGTCCTATGCTTAGCGCTGGGAATTATAATGATCGTTTCTATATAACATTCTCTCAACAAGGTACATTGAGTACAGAAACGACTCAAGTAAGTGATAGTGATCTTATATTTTACACGCCTAGAGGTTTAAAAGAACTTCATGTAAAAACATCAAACACCATTTTGTTAGAAGACTTAACTCTCATCAATATGTTAGGACAGCAAGTAAAAACTTATGATGTTGCTAATCACGACACTATTATCAACGTAAATATATCACAGATCGCAAGTGGTAATTACATTGTAAAGTTGAATTCTAATCTCGGTGTGATAACTAGAAAAGTTATTATTGAGTAATAGTAATCACTTTTTATCTTAACAAAAAAAAGCCTGCTATTTAAAGCAGGCTTTCTTTTTTCTTACCTTTAGGTGTGCACTTACTATATGATACGTTAAGCTTCTTAAGAAAAGTATTTTAGTACGGGCTAGATTAAAGCTCCTATTTGATTAAAGGTAAGTTGGTCCGTACAGACATTAGTTCATCTGTTAAATGCTCTATAGTAGTTCCGCTTTCGCGAAAGCGAGATCATAACCGACATCCTTAAATAAATAGATAGCTAAAATTTTAATGACTTGCTGCTCTACCTCTCAAGAATATAGCTTTAAAAAGTTTAAAAACTCCTAGAGAAATAATTCCTACAACTAGTCCAGTCAAGAACTCTGCGACTATAGATGGAAGGCCATGCAATAATTCTTCGATCATATGTATGTTATGTAAAAAGATGCCACCAGCGACTAGTAATAAGGCGATAGTACCTATTACCGAAAGACTCTTGATGATCCATGGTAACGCATTTACTAGAAAGGTTCCAATAATTTTTGAAAAACCTTTTTTACCGTTACTTAATCTTATTAACCGTATTCCTAGATCGTCCATTCTTACTATTCCAGCAACTATTCCATAAACTCCTATAGTAGCAATTATGGCAACCACAGAAACCACTAAAATTTGATTTAGTATAGGTTCTTCAGTTACAGTGCTTAAGGCGATGATTACTATTTCAACTGACAGTATGAAATCAGTCACGATGGCGCTCTTTATTTTATCCTTTTCTAGTTCAAGAATTTCTTTTTCTGTCATTTCTGGAGCAGCAATAGCTGTTTCAGATTTTTCATGCGGGATGATCCATTCATAAATTTTTTCGGCTCCTTCAAAAGCCAGGTAGATAGCACCTAATAGCAAAATAATTGTTACCACTATAGGGACAAATGCACTCAGCAAGAAAGCGACAGGTAAAATAATTAATTTGTTTAAAAATGATCCTTTAGTAATTGCCCATAGAACAGGAATTTCTCTCGAAGAAACAAAACCAGAGGCTTTTTCAGCATTTACAGCTAGATCATCTCCTAGAATACCAGCAGTTTTTTTAGTAGCAATTTTACTCATCGAGGCTACGTCATCCATGAGAACACCTATATCATCTAGTAAAGCAAAAAATCCTGAAGCCATTAATTATTTATTATTGATTAAGAAACAAAAGTAATTTATTTCAATGGGTAGACCATGAAAACTTGAAGTAAGCAGGACCATAGAAAAATAAAAAAGCCCAACGTTTTAGTTGAGCTTGATTATAATAGAAATAGATACTAATTAAGAAATAACTAGCTCTTCAAAGTTTAGTTGATGTTGACCTTTTAAAATATCCTTCATAGTTTCTCGCTCTCTTATAAGGTGAGCCGCTCCATCATACCATAGCACCTCTGCAGGACGATATCGGGAATTATAATTGCTCGCCATAGAAAAACAGTAGGCACCAGCATTTGAAAATGAAAGTATGTCGCCTTCTGTAATTTCTGAGATCTGACGGTTGTTTGCAAAAGTATCTGTTTCACAAATATATCCTACCACACTATAAAATCTATTTTTACCTCCTGGATTTGAAATATTCTTAATCCCATGATAAGAGCCATAGAGCATAGGTCTAATTAAATGATTAAAACCAGAATCAACTCCTGCAAACACGGTAGATGTAGTTTGTTTCACAACATTTACTTGTGCTAGAAAATGACCAGCTTCACTTACAAGAAATTTACCAGGTTCAAACGCCATAGTTATATCACGACCATAACTTTTACAAAAAGCATTAAAGCGCTCGCTTAGCTGCTCGCCTAGATCTTCTATGTCTGTAGAAACATCACCTTCTTTATAAGGTACTTTAAATCCACTACCGAAGTCTATAAACTCTAGATCTTTAAACTTAGCCGCAGTTTCAAAAAGAATTTCTGTAGCATATAAAAACACACCTATATCTAAGATATCACTACCAGTATGCATATGCACACCGTTTACCGTCATACCTGTATTCTCTACAATTCTTAAAATATGAGGTATCTGGTGAATTGAAATACCAAATTTACTATCTATATGTCCTACAGAAATATTTGCATTACCACCAGCCATTACATGAGGATTGATTCTAATACAAACTGGCGTTCTAGGATGTTTAGAGCCGAATTGTTCTAGGATGGATAGATTATCAATATTTATTTGCACTCCTTTTTCTGCCACCTTTTCAATCTCTTCAAGAGATACTCCATTAGGTGTAAAAATTATTTTTTTAGGATCTACACCAGCGGCTAGGCCTAATTCTACCTCTTGTAGACTCACGGTATCGAGTCCAGCGCCTAACTGTTTAAAAAGTTTCAAGATGGAGATGTTAGACAGTGCTTTTACAGCATAGTGTATTCTTAGGTTTTTCGCTTTCGCGAAAGCGGAAACTAAACGTTCATACTGCGCTACAATGACATTTGCATCATAGACATAGACCGGACTACCGTGTTCTCGAGCTATGCTTAATAAATCTTGATTATTCATGTTAAAAACTTAAGCCTACAAAAGTACTAGAGTGTGAAAAATAAAAGTGAATAAAATCTTAAAGTTTTTCAATAGAAATAGAAATAATGAAATCGATTATTTTATATCTCGATTTAAACATTCTTTTAGAAAGAATTCTTTTTCTTTAATGACTCACTTGCTTATTTTTGCTCTACTTAAATTGAACTTTAAAGAACATTTATGAATCTTCACGAATATCAAGGTAAAGAAATTCTCGCTAGTTATGGAGTAACCATACAAAGAGGTAAAGTCGCAACCACATCAGACGAGGCAGTTGCCGCAGCAAAAGCACTAACTGAGGAAACCGGTACAGGATGGCACGTTATTAAAGCACAAGTTCATGCAGGTGGACGTGGTAAAGGCGGTGGAGTTAAACTAGCAAAAAACCTTGATCAAGTAAAAGAAATCTCTGGTGAGATTATAGGAATGGATCTTGTAACGCCACAAACTAGTGCCGAAGGTAAGAGAGTACATCAAGTACTTGTAGCAGAGGATGTTTATGAGCCTGGAGAGGCAGAAATAGAAGAATTTTACATGTCTGTTCTCCTAGACCGTGCTCAAGGTAAAAACATGATTATGTATTCTACTGAAGGTGGAATGGATATTGAAACTGTTGCAGAAGAAACGCCACATTTAATTTTTACTGAAACTATTGATCCAGCTCATGGATTACAAGGTTTTCAAGCAAGACGCATTGCTTTTAACTTAGGTTTAAGCGGTAAAGCATTTAAAGAGATGACTAAATTTGTTAACTCTCTATACAATGCATACGTAGGATCTGATAGCGCGTTATTTGAAATCAACCCAGTTTTAAAAGCGTCTAATAATACTATTATAGCAGTAGATTGTAAGATCACTCTAGATGAGAATGCATTATTCCGCCACAAAGATCTTGCTGAGTTAAGAGACACTCGTGAAGAAAACCCTACTGAAGTAGAGGCAAAAGCGGTAGGCTTGAACTATGTAGATCTAGATGGTAACGTAGGTTGTATGGTAAATGGAGCAGGACTTGCTATGGCAACAATGGACCTTATTAAACAAGCTGGTGGTGATCCAGCAAACTTCTTAGATGTAGGTGGTACTGCAGATGCTAAGAGAGTAGAAGAAGCGTTCCGTATCATTCTTAAAGATGATAAAGTAGAGGCAATTCTTGTAAACATTTTTGGTGGTATCGTAAGGTGTGACCGTGTTGCACAAGGTATTGTAGATGCTTATAAAAATATGGGTGATGCAATCAAAGTGCCTATTATCGTAAGATTACAAGGTACAAATGCCGAAATCGCAAAAGAATTAATCGACAGCTCAGGACTAGATGTTCAAAGTGCTGTAGAATTTCAAGAAGCGGCTGACAAAGTTCAAGCAGTATTGAATAAATAATTAGATAACACTATTTATAGTAAAAAAGCCACGCAATTTGCGTGGCTTTTTTTGTTTGTCTAGAAACGGTTTGAATTAAACTAATGTTTGATTTTTATACTAAGGTATCATTTGTCTCCCTATTCTTTTGAGCTTTGTAGCTCATGTAAATCGTTATAGCAGTACTTAAAATTATAGGTAGGCTTATCATGATTACTTCACTTAAAAAGTTTTTCCATTTAAAATATTGCAGTTGAAAATGAATGTCACTCAAGTAGAATAAACTAGCGATAAGCATTGTGATAATAGCGATAATTACCAAAATCTTATAAGGCGCCTTTTTCATAAGTACTGTTGCTTTTACTAAGACGCAAATTGAATGAAATAATCGAAGATTGTCATCAAGGTCAGTATTTTTAATCCTCGTCCTGTTCAGCTTTTTTAATGTCCTCGACAGTTATTTCAGGAAGAGCATCAGGATCTGCCATTTCTTTTTCAGAATAATCATCTTCATCAAAGGATTCCATTTGCATAGAAAGACGTTTAGAAATTTTTACTAAATATTTTGTGTCTTCAGTAATGACTTCTACTGCTTCTATAGTTTCATACTTATGGTTTTTAAATGATATCACATCATCATCACCATATCCATCAGGATATTTTTCTACTAATAAAGCCAGAACTTCTGGCGTAAGTTTTTTGTAATCAACAATTATATTTCTCATTGTAAACACGTATTATTCCTACCGAAAGTAGATGCTTTTTTTTAATTTACAAAACAAATAAAAGGGTATAATTATTAAATTATAGCAATTTAAAGGCTGCTATTACATCTTCCTGTGGCACCACTTGATCTGTAACAAAATTGCCTATTGACTGTAGTAGAACAAAACGTATCTGTCCATTTACATTTTTCTTGTCATGTGTCATTAATTCTAACATTTTAGAGACTTCTGACTGAGAAAAAGAAAGTTTTAAATTTAAGTTTTTATACCAGCTTTCTATTTCTTGAAACTCATTCTTGCTTAAGCCAGTATGTAAATGACTTAAATATGACTCAAG
This sequence comes from Nonlabens dokdonensis, assembly GCF_002162835.1. Classification (GTDB taxonomy): domain Bacteria; phylum Bacteroidota; class Bacteroidia; order Flavobacteriales; family Flavobacteriaceae; genus Nonlabens; species Nonlabens dokdonensis_B. The sequence goes on along the minus strand of NZ_MAAX01000154.1, from coordinate 50,482 downwards.
ATACAAACCTGCAGCTATAGCTTCACCGTGTAATAAACGAGGTTGATTTTCACTTGATAAACAGTAGGATTCAATTGCATGTCCTATAGTATGCCCATAGTTAAGAGATTTACGAGCTCCGTTTTCAAAAGGATCGCTTTTCACCACATCATTTTTAATAACCACGCTTTGATAAATTAGACTTTCAAATAATTCTGAAAAATAATTATCCTCAATCTCTACCATGTTATCCCAGTAAATACGATCTGCGATTAATCCGTGTTTAAACATTTCAATAGAGCCATTAAGTAATTGTCTTTGGTCTAAAGTTTTTAGGAATCTTGTATCTATTAAAGTCATTTGTGGTGGAGCAATAACTCCTATTTGATTTTTAAGATGACCTAAATCCACACCATTTTTACCTCCTATAGCAGCGTCTACCATACCTAAAACTGTAGTAGGGATATGAATAAACGCAATACCTCTTTTAATAGTAGATGCCACAAAACCTCCTAGGTCAGTAATAACGCCACCACCTAAGTTTATAAGTAAACTATTGCGATCACAACCTAGTTCTACCATTGCGCTCCATACGCCGCTGCACGTCTCTATATTTTTAAATTCTTCACCAGCATCAATTTCAATTACTTCTATGCGAGCAGTAGTATTTAATTGAGGCATAAATAAAGGATAACAATTCTCCATAGTGTTTTCATCAACTAATATGAAAATACAACTAGGTTCTTTAGTAGCTATAAAATTATTCAGCTCAGAATAGGCGTTAGAATTAAAATGTATAGTGTAATTGTCATTAATAATGGAGTCCATAGAATAGTAACTGTAAAAATTATATTTGTTCCGCTTTCGCGAAAGCGAGATTCAAAATAGATCTTGTTATGAAACCCCAAAAGTAGCGTCTATATGATTAAAATAAATATATATGCAATTATATTTGTGATATGAACGAAAACCCTTTTAATAATACAGCAAACGCTTTTTCTTTAAAGTCTGACAAAGAACTTAAGAAGGCTCATTTTATTTTTAGTTCTATGTCTAAGCCATGGCTGGTAGATCTAGGATCAAAGGCTACCATGCTGGCTTTAAAATGGAATCTACCGGTCAAAGGTGTAATAAAGGACACTGTATTCCAGCAGTTTTGCGGTGGTACGACTGACGAGGAGTGTATGCCGCTAGTAGAAAAAATGTTTGAGAAAGGTGTGAGTTCCATTCTAGATTATTCTGTAGAAGGTAAAGAAAATGAGGCAGATTTTGATGCTGTGGTAGGTAAAAAATTAACACTTATTCATATGGCAAGTGAAAATAATGCATTGCCCTTTGAAGTAGTGAAGCCTACTGGTATAGGACGTTTTTATATATGGCAAAAGATTACTGAAAAAAAGCCTCTTACCGAAGTTGAAGAGCTAGAATGGGAGCGTATTTATAATAGAGTAGACTTACTGTGCAAAACTGCTGTAGATAATGATATCGCGCTCTTATTTGATGGTGAAGAAACCTGGATGCAAGATGCGGCTGATGATTTAATACGCGAGATGATGTTGAAATATAACCATGGAAAGGCATACATCTATAATACCATCCAGTGTTATAGACATGATCGTCTAGATTATATCATGGAATTATATGAAGATGCAAAAGCAAATAATTATATAGTAGGCGCAAAAATTGTAAGAGGTGCATACATGGAAAAGGAGCGCGAGCGAGCTATTAAATATGGATACGATAGCCCTATTTGTAAAGACAAAGAGGCTACAGATGAGATGTTTAACTATGTAATGCATTACATTCTGGACAGACTAGATGTCATAAAATTATGCATAGGAACTCATAATGAAGCCAGCACACTAGATGCTATGAAAACTCTTGAAAATAAGGGTCTAGAACCTAATACTGAAGACGTATGGTTTGGTCAATTATATGGAATGAGTGATAACCTTACATTTAATCTTGCTGCTTTAGGACATCGTACGTTCAAGATTCTGCCTTTTGGACCTATAGAAGATGTGATGCCTTATCTTATAAGAAGAGCTCAAGAGAATACTTCAGTAGCAGGGCAAACTGGTAGAGAATTAACACTTATAAAACAAGAAATGAAAAGAAGAGGAATTTAAATTCCTCTTCTTTTTGTGCTTTTATTGACTTAAGACTTTCACGACTTTTACGTATCGCTCGCAATTTTGAACCCAAAGTGAGGTGTTTTTGAGTTCTTTCTTTCCAGAAATATGATAAAAATTACAAGGAATTGTATCTGTATTAGATTTTGAAAAATCTACATTTCCATATTTGAGAATAAGTTGAATATCTAAAGTATCGATTTTTCTTTCTTCTAGCATAGTACGCATTTCTGGAGAGAAGCGTACAAAGTTTTTCCTACGTATATCATTTAGAACACGATCTTCAGGTAACCAGGTGCATTGTGTTCTTTTTCCTGTTAGAAAAAATATCAAGAACACCATACCTATCGCAAAACCACCACCGTAAAAACCTAGTCTTTTTATAAACTTCATATTGTTTTAAAATATGAGCAAATTTACATCGGTATGCGATAAATCATACCATTGACCTACTGATTTGTTTGTAACAATTCCATGATATAGATAAATACCACATTTGAGACCTTGATCCATGCGTATGGCGTGTTCAATTCCTCCATCATTTGCAATATTCATGATGTATGGTGTAAACATATTGCTTAATGCAACACTAGCTGTTTTTGAATACCTAGATGGTATATTAGGTACACAATAATGTGTCACACCTAATTTACTATAGGTAGGTTTATCATGATTTGTAACTTCACTGGTCTCAAAACAACCTCCCATATCTATACTTACATCAATGATTACAGCACCGCTTTTCATATTCTCTACCATTTGCTGTGAGACTACAACAGGAGTTCTATTTTCACCAGTGAGTGCTCCTATAGCCACATCACACCTTCTCAATGCTTTAGATAGATATTTAGGTTGTATGGTAGATGTGTAAACTTGTTGATTTACTTTGTTCTGCACATTGCGCAGCTTTGAAATGGAATTATCAAATATTTTAACATTGGCACCTAGACCTATAGCTGTTCTAGCGGCAAACTCACCGACTACTCCAGCGCCTAGAATTACTACATCTATAGGTGGAACACCGGTAATATTACCGAATAACTGACCGGTTCTATTTTCTCCACTAGATAAGATTTCTGAAGCAATTAATACTGAAGCTACACCTGAGATCTCGCTTAAAGCGTTAACTGCTGTAAATTGACCTTCGTCATCAGTTATAAATTCATAAGCGAGTGCAGTAACTTTTTTCTCAGCTAGTTTTTTAAAATATTGTTGGTTTTGTGTTTTTAGCTGTAGTGCGGATATAAGAACAGATTGCGGCTTTATCATTTCTATTTCTTTCAAAGAAGGCGGTGCTACTTTGAGAATGGTAGGGCATGAGAATACTTTAGAAGTGTCTGATGTCATTTCAGCACCTGCATTAGCATAGTCTTTGTCTGAAAAATTGCTTGCTATCCCAGCTCCTTTTTCAATTAAAATGCGATGTCCGTGCGCACAAACTGCCGCAACTGCATCAGGCGTTAAGCATATACGTTTTTCTTGATGCTGCGTTTCTTTAGGGATTCCTATGAATAATTCTTTCTTTGTAATGGTCACCTCTAGTCGCTCTTCTTGAGGAATAAGTTGGTCTTTAGTAAATGGTGTGGAGAATGAAGACATTACTTAATTTATATTTTCTTATTTAAAAAATAGACTACTTGAACCAGCGATCACTTGGTTTTTTGATATCGTCTTCAATCTCACTTATGTCTATACCATGAATACGATCAAATACTTTGATTCGCGCGAGATAAGTAAGAGATAGTGATATAATCACAACTGGAACTATGAAATAAAGCTCTCCAGAATCAATATAGGTAGAAGAGAAGTCAAACAAGTTATAAAGTTGAAAAGCGTACAGACTGATAGGAATTATGATAACATGGTACCACCAATGCTTACATGTCAAGAACCAAATGATCAATAAAATTAATGGCACTAACTTTTGAAAAAGGATCCACGATGCCATTAGTCGATTATCATCAAAAGATTTAGATAGAGAATTGAATAACTTAGTATCCCATAACCAGTCAGGTAAGGCTTCATAATAATAGAAAGCATAAGGTAAAACTGCCATAATCACAGCAACAGCGCTACCTATTGCTAATGCTTTGGCTCCTTTACTAGGCTGTCTTCTCGTAGTCATAGATAATTTTTAGAATGAAAAAAGCTCACTTCAAGTAAATGTAGTGAGCTTTTTTAATTATATCAAATTTATTTTAACCAGTTACTGGTGGCTTAAATTTTGCAAGTAATTTCTTTTCAATTTTTGAAGTTTTTGTTTCTTCTGGTTGAAATTGTACTGCTGCGCTAGCAAGGGATACACCGAAGATAGCCAATAAAGCTAACGCTTTAATAGATTTGTTGTTCATAATAAAAGGGTTTAAGTAAATAAGTGATACTAAATTACAAACAACAACCATAAATTTAGCAGTAATTTTTCACCTTTTCGATGAAATTCTATAACCGTATGTTAAACTACATAAATCTACTAAATAGGTATAGTAATCATTTCAGGAGTTAAAAATTTCAATCTTTTTGCACCGGTTTTAAACTAAGTTTTCTTGTGCTACTATCGATAATTTCAATAGTTAATTCCTGATATTCAGATAGAAAAGGCATGGCAAGCTCTGGCCATTCAATTAGTTGAAATGCATCTTTTATTAGATAATCTTCAAATCCTATATCGTATAGCTGCTCGGTATGTTCTATTCTGTATAAATCAAAATGCATAACGTCAACTTTACTACCCTTATATTCATTTACTAGACTGAAAGTAGGTGAGGTGATCTCATCTGTAACACCTAATTGATGGCACAGCGCTTTAATCAGGGTTGTTTTGCCTGCTCCCATGGGAGCATTGAATAATAGTACTTGTGATTTTAAATGTGCTAGAATTTTTGCAGCTGCATTATCTATTTCTGATAATTTATAAGTAAACTCCATTATCTTGGTTCAAATATGACAAAAGGTATTAGCATTTCTTCTAAAGAAACACCTCCGTGCTGGTAAGTATTTCTATAGTAACTAACGTAGTGGTTATAATTATTAGGATAGGCAAAGAACAAATCTCCTTTAGCAAAAATAAAACTGCTGCTCATGTTAATCTTTGGTAATTTAATACTACTAGGATCTTTTGCGGCAAGTACGTCCTTATCTTCATAAGACAAGCTTCTACCAGTTTTATACCTTAAATTTAAACTGGTGTTTTTATCACCTATTACTTTGCTAGGTGAAGTTACATTTATAGTTCCATGGTCAGTGGTAAGGATAAGTTTAAAACCTAGTTCTTGACCTTTTTGTATAATATCAAACAGTGGAGAGTTCTTGAACCAGCTCAAGGTTAAAGATCTGTAGCTCTTGTCGTTGCTGGCTAGTTCTTTGATTACTTCCATTTCCGTTTTAGAATGGGAAAGCATGTCTACAAAATTGTATACCACAACCGTCAAGTCATTGTCCTTTTGACTTTTAAAATTGTCAGCTAGTTTACGACCCTTGTTTTCATTAGTAATCTTATGATATTGATGAGTGATATTTAAATTCAGTCGTTTTAATTGAGCCGTTAGAAATGCATTTTCATGCATGTTCTTTCCGCCTTCATCAGTGTCATCTAGCCACAAATCAGGATGTCTTTTCTTCATGTCTTCTGGCATTAGACCAGAAAACAAAGCATTTCTCGCATATTGTGTTGCGGTAGGTAGAATGGAACAATAGGTCTCTTCCTCTACTTTTTTGTAATAATTATTGATCAAATTTTCAAATACTCTATATTGGTCATATCTCAAATTGTCTACGACAACTAACAGTACAGGTTGATCTTTTTTTAAATGTGGTGCTATTCTTTCCTTAAATAAATTATGACTTAATATAGGGTTGTCTTCATCACCATCAAACCACTCTGGATAGTTCCTATCTATAAATTTGCAGAATTGCTGATTTGCTTCATTTTTCTGGGCCTGCAAAATTTCAAACATACCAGAGTCGTCCACATCTTCTAGTTCTATTTCCCAATAAACTAATTTCTGATATAGTTGCACCCATTCTTCATAACTATTGATCATGGACATGTCCATAGCTATCTTTCTAAATTCTCGCTGGTAATCGCTTATAGTTTTATCATTAATAAGTCTAGAATGATCTAGATTTTTCTTTACAGCGAGTAAAATTTGATTAGGATTAACTGGTTTAATTAAGTAATCGGCTATTTTAGAACCTATTGCTTCTTCCATGATATATTCCTCTTCACTCTTAGTGATCATAATCACCGGTAGTTGAGCTTGCTTCTCTTTAATCTCATGCAAGGTCTCTAGACCAGTAAGTCCAGGCATATTTTCATCTAAAAAAATCAGGTCATAATTAGTCTCTTCAATCGCTTCGAGAGCTTCAGTACCGCTTATTCTAGTATCTATCTTATAACCTTTTTTCTCTAAAAAAATTATGTGAGGTTTTAATAAATCCACTTCATCATCTACCCAAAGTATTTTGATCTCTGCCATATCAGTATATTTGTATTAAAATGCTGTTCCCTTGAAACAACAGAACAAACTTAAAATATTAAACGATCCTATCTACGGTTTTATTTCGATTCCTTCAGAAGAGATTTTTAGTATCATAGAACATCCTTATTTTCAACGCCTGCGTAGGATTACACAAATGGGTCTAAGCTACTTAGTTTATCCAGGTGCTCATCATACCAGATTTCACCATGCGTTAGGCTGTATGCATTTAATGCAAAAAGCCGTACAAGTACTTAGATCTAAGTTAGTTGAAATATCTGAGGATGAAGAAGACGCGCTTTATAAGGCTATACTGCTACACGATATAGGGCATGGTCCATTTTCTCATGCATTAGAATATCAAATCATTAAAAACGTCACTCACGAGCAACTTTCATGTCATTTTATGAATGAATTAAATCGTAAGTTTAACGGTAGTTTAACGCTCGCTATTCAAATTTTCAAAGGTGAATACCACCGTCCGTTTATGTTAGAATTAATTTCTAGCCAGTTAGATATGGATCGTTTAGATTACTTGAAACGAGACAGTTTTTACACGGGCGTGGCAGAAGGTAACATAAATAGCCAGCGATTAATAACCATGCTCAATGTGGTAGATGATCAATTAGTCGTAGAAGAAAAAGGGCTTTATAGCGTGGAGAACTTCTTGTCTGGACGTCGTTTAATGTATTGGCAAGTGTACCTTCATAAAACAGGAATAGGTGCAGAGCATCTCTTGCAGTCCGTAATAAAACGTATAAAAGAACTGTTAGATAATGGTGTAGAAGTAAAGTTGCCTGATAACTTGAAATACTTTTTTAATAAAGATTTCTTCAGCTTTGAGGCTGATTCTAAAGATCTAGAACGCTTTTCTTTCCTAGACGATTCTGATATTATATATACACTTAAACTAGGTAGCGCGCATCGTGATTTTGTCTTAAGCGAGCTTTGTAAGATGATTTTAAATAGACAATTGCTCAAGATTAAATTTTCAGACAAGCCTATTCCGCAAAGAAAAGTGGATAAACACTTGAAAAAACTCCAGAAATCATATCAATTGACAGAGCAGGAAGCATCTTATTTTGTTTTTTCTGGTGATGTTGTTAATCTCGCTTACGCGAAAGCAAAACCCATACAAATACTTAATAAAAAAGGTAAATTGATAGAACTTATCAAAGCTGGAAAAGAAGATAGCTTCAAAGCATTGCTCAAAGAAGTGAAAAAATATTACTGTTGCTATCCTAAGCTACAAGATTGATATAAATTAGTACTTTTGCGATAATGAAATTTACCATTAAACAAATTGCAGACATCTTAGACGGAACCATTGTAGGTGACCCATCTATTGAAGTTGATAAACTCTCTAAAATAGAAGAAGGTGAATCAGGAAGTTTGAGTTTTCTATCTAATGCAAAGTACACACCTTACTTGTATACTACAAAGGCAAGTGCTGTTATCATAAATAAAGATTTTACCTTAGATCAAGATGTAGACTGTTCCTTAATAAGAGTGGAAGACGCTTACCTTGCTTTTTCAAAGTTGCTCGAGTATTATCAAATGGCCAAAAATAATAAGACGGGAATTGAGCAACCTTCTTTTGTTCATGATAGTGCTTCTTACGGTGCAGACTTTTATTTGGCAGCATTTAGTTACATAGGAGAAAATGTAAGCATAGGTGATAATGTAAAAATATATCCTAACGTAACTATAGGTGATAATGTTACCATCGGGAGTAATTGTATTATTCAATCTGGAGCACAAATAATGGCAGATACTGTTATAGGTAATCAAGTTTCTATCAACTCTGGTAGCGTTATAGGTGCAGATGGTTTTGGATACGCTCCTAAAGAAGATGGTAGTTATTCAAAGATTCCACAAACCGGTAATGTAATTATTGAAGATAATGTAAATATTGGTGCACTTACTACTATAGATAAGGCCACTTTAGGTAGTACTATAATTAAATCTGGGGTGAAATTAGATAACCAGATTCAAGTAGCTCATAATGTAGAAATAGGAGAGAATACAGTCATAGCAGCACAGACTGGTATTGCTGGGTCTGCAAAAATTGGTAAAAACTGTAGAATAGGTGGACAAGTAGGGATCGCTGGGCACATAGAAATAGAAGATAACGTAGGAATACAAGCCCAAAGTGGGATAGGAAGGAAATTAAAAAGCGGCGCTATAGTTCAAGGTTCTCCAGCATTTGATTTTGGAGACTGGAATAGAAGCTATGTTTTATTTAAAAATTTAAGAAAAATTGAATCGAGAATCACTGATCTTGAGAAAAAAATAAGGTGAAATGACGGTAACAGAATTCAAACAAACGACGATAAAAGACGAAGTAACCCTATCTGGAGTAGGATTGCATACTGGTAATAAAGTTACCCTTGTCTTTAAGCCAGCTCCAGAAAATCATGGATACGCCTTTCAAAGAGTTGATCTAGAAGGAAGTCCGATTATTGAGGCAAGTGCCAGCTACGTAACTGATACTAAAAGAGGAACTACTTTAGATAAAAGAGGTGTTCAAATAAATACATGTGAGCATGTTCTTGCAGCCTTAGTAGGTTTAGAAATTGATAACTGCTTGATTGAGATAGATAGTAGCGAGCCACCTATTATGGATGGTTCATCAAAGTTTTTTGTAGAAGCATTAGAAAAAGCAGGTAAAGTAGAGCTAGATCAGTTTAGAGAAGAATATGTCATTAAGGAAGTTATTTCTTATAAAGATGAAGAAACTGGTAGTGAGATTATTGTGATGCCGTCAGATTCCTATCAGATTACTACGATGGTAGATTTTGGTACTAAAGTTTTAGGTACTCAAAATGCCACTCTAGAAAAACTGAGCAATTTTAAAGATGAAATCTCTAGTTCAAGAACGTTTAGTTTTTTACATGAGATTGAAATGTTATTAGAACATGGGCTTATTAAAGGTGGTGATTTAAATAACGCTATTGTCTATGTAGATAAAGAGCTGTCTGAGAAAACAACCGAAAGTCTTAAAAAAGCGTTTGATAAAGATAATATTACTATAAGACCTAACGGTATACTAGATAACCTAGAGTTGCATCACCCTAATGAGGCTGCACGACACAAATTGCTAGATGTTATAGGTGACCTAGCTTTAATAGGTTATAGAATAAGAGGTAAAGTCATTGCGACTAAACCGGGACACTTTGTAAATACGCAATTTGCAAAGAAGTTATCAAAGATTATCAAGAAGGACATAAAAGATAATGTACCTCAAGTAGATATCAACAAAGAGCCTCTAATGGATGTTGTTCAAATAATGAACGTACTTCCACATAGACCACCATTTCTTCTTATCGATAAGATTTTTGAATTGTCAGACTCACATGTGGTAGGTTTAAAAAATGTTACGATGAATGAGCCATTCTTCGTAGGACATTTTCCTGGACAGCCAGTAATGCCCGGAGTTTTAATAGTAGAGGCAATGGCGCAAACTGGTGGTATTTTAGTATTAAGTACAGTACCAGATCCAGAAAATTATTTGACATTTTTCATGAAAATGGATAATGTAAAATTCAAAAGAAAAGTTTCTCCAGGAGACACACTTATATTTAAATGTGACCTTATATCGCCTATAAGAAGAGGTATATGTCACATGCAAGCTTATGCTTATGCAAATGGTATTCTTTGTGCCGAAGCTGAGTTAATGGCACAAATTTCAAAAGTAAAGTAATGAATCAACCACTCGCATACGTACATCCTGGCGCAAAAATCGCCAAAAATGTGGTCATTGAACCATTTACTACCATACACAATGATGTAGTAATAGGTGAAGGCTCATGGATAGGATCTAACGTTACCATAATGGAAGGTGCTCGCATCGGTAAAAACGTAAGTATTTTTCCTGGTGCTGTTATAAGCGCTATTCCTCAAGATAAGAAATTTGAAGATGAAGACACGGTAACTATAATAGGTGATAATACTACTATTAGAGAATGTGTAACTATTAACAGAGGTACTTCAGACAGGATGAAGACAGTTATCGGTAAAAATTGCTGGATAATGGCTTACTGTCATATAGCTCATGATTGTATAGTAGGAGATAATTGTATCTTTTCAAATAACAGCACACTAGCCGGACACATTACCGTAGGTGATCATGTAGTACTGGCAGGAATGGCTGCAGTACAACAATTTTGTCAGGTAGGAAGTCACGCATTTGTATCTGGTGGCTCATTAGTGCGTAAGGACGTTCCTCCTTATGTAAAAGCTGGTAGAGAACCTTTAAGTTATGTAGGTATCAATTCAGTTGGGCTGCGTAGAAGAGGTTTTGAATTAGAAAAGATTAGAGAAATACAAGATATTTACCGCATCCTTTATCAAAAGAATTACAATGTTTCTCAAGCGGTAGAAATTATAGAGGCAGAGATGAGTGCCACTCCAGAACGAGACGAAATATTAGAATTTATTAAAAACACAAAGCGAGGTATCATGAGAGGATACATCAGCAAACAATAGAATATGGCAAGCACAAGCGACATCAGAAAAGGATTATGCATCCGTTACAATAATGATATTTACAAAATCATTGAATTTTTACATGTAAAACCAGGAAAAGGACCTGCATTTGTAAGAACAAAGTTAAAATCGGTAACTTCTGGTAAAGTTATAGATAACACCTTTTCTGCAGGACATAAAATTGAAGATATAAGAGTAGAAACTCAAGCTTTTCAATTTTTATATCAAGATCCAGAAGGATATCATTTCATGAACACAGAGACTTATGAGCAAATACGTTTGCAAGAGTCTGTTCTTGATGCACCTGGATTGCTTAAAGAAGGTGAGATTGTAAAAATCCAAATCAATACAGAAGATGATTCACCATTATCAGTAGACATGCCTCAATATGTAGTTCTAGAAGTAACAGCCACAGAACCTGGAGTAAAAGGAAATACGGCAACAAATGCAACTAAGCCTGCAACGGTAGAAACTGGTGCTGAGGTAATGGTACCACTATTCATTAATGAAGGTGATATCATCCGTATAGATACTGAAAAAGGGAACTACCACGAGAGAATGAAGCAATAGTGAAGTTTCCTAAGGCACATACACTTTCCCAGATAGCATCTATCATTGATTGCAACTATGTAGGTGACGCTTCTTTTCCAGTTTTGGGAATGAACGAGATCCATGTGGTTACACCTGGTGATATTGTGTTTGTAGACCACCCAAAATACTATGATAAAGCATTGGCAAGCGCTGCTACCATTGTTTTAATTAATAAAGAGGTGGAATCTCCTGAAGGAAAAGCATTACTCATTTCAGACGATCCTTTTAAAGATTTCAATAAATTAACTCAATACTTTAATCCTTTTTCCGCTTTCGCGAAAGCGGAACTTCCTAAAAGCATAGGAAAGAATTCACACATTCATCCTACTGCTAGTATAGGTAAAGATGTGGTTATAGGAGATCATACTATAATTCATGCAAATGTTAGTATAGGCGATCGTACGATTATAGGTAATAATGTGATTATAAATGCTGGAGTGGTCCTAGGTGGAGATGCATTTTATTACAAACGTAGACCAGAAGGATATGATAAATTATTGAGTAATGGTAGGGTAGTAATTCATGATCAAGTAGAGATCGGAGCAAACAGTACTATAGATCGTGGTGTGACTGGAGACACTACTATAGGCTATGGTACAAAGCTAGATAATCAGGTGCAAATAGGGCACGATACCGTACTTGGTAAACATGTCTTGATAGCTAGTCAGACGGGAATTGCCGGTTGTGTAGTCATTGAGGACGAGGTGACCATATGGGGACAAGTAGGGATTACAAGTGGGATTACTATAGGTAAGAAAGCTGTGATATCTGCAAAGTCTGGTGTTAGTAAATCGCTAGAAGGTAATAAGCATTACTTTGGTATTCCTGCAGACGACTTCAGGAGTAAATACAAAGAAATTGCTGCTATCAAGCAAGTACCTGAGATGATGCAATTGATTAAGGATATAAATAATAAACGTTAATATTTTAACGAAAAGATAGAATTTAAAACTAGGTTAACATTTCAATCTTACCTAGTTTAGCACAAAATTAAACTAGTTGATAAATGGCTGTTTCAGCAAAGAAAATTGTAAAGGATTTTTTAGATTCTGATGTGTTTGTAAATTCACAACACTTTGATAAATACATGCATAAGGACTTAAAAGTAAACTGGCATGCAAGCTCTGGTTACAGACAGTTTGATTATGACGATTACTTTAGACTTTGCCAGTCTACATCTGCATCGTATGAGAGTATGAGAACAGAAATCTCTCATATTTTTAATGATAAAAAACAAGTTGCCGCTAGATTTACAGTTTACGTGCGAACTAATGAAAACCCTAGAGAAGAAGTGCCAGTAGGTTATTTTGTTTCTATTTTTAAAATAGAGGACGAGAAAATTATCGAAGTGCATCAATCCAGTCATCCTTCTCAAGATTAAATAATAAAAATACTCCACAAATAAAATATAAAAAATGAGCGTTTTAGTAAACAAAGATTCTAAAATTATAGTACAAGGTTTTACCGGTAGTGAAGGAACTTTTCACGCAGGTCAAATGATCGATTACGGAACTAACGTAGTAGGTGGTGTGACTCCAGGAAAAGGTGGACAAGAACACTTAGGTAAACCAGTATTCAATACGGTTCAAGAAGCTGTGGAAAAAGCAGGAGCTGATGTAACTATCATTTTTGTGCCACCAGCTTTTGCTGCTGACGCGATTAAAGAAGCTGCGGACGCTGGTATCAAAGTAATTATCACAATTACTGAAGGAATTCCAGTGGCTGATATGGTAAAAGCTGCAGACTATATCAAAGATAAAGACTGTAGACTTGTAGGTCCTAACTGCCCAGGTGTCATTACTCCAGGAGAAGCAAAAGTAGGTATCATGCCAGGTTTTGTATTTAAAAAAGGTAAAGTAGGTATTGTTTCTAAATCTGGAACACTTACCTATGAAGCATCTGACCAGGTAGTAAAACAAGGATACGGTATCTCTACTGCCATAGGTATAGGTGGTGACCCTATCATCGGTACAACTACAAAGGAAGCTGTTGAATTGTTTATGAACGACCCAGAAACAGAAGCTATTGTGATGATAGGTGAAATAGGTGGACAACTAGAAGCTGATGCTGCAAAATGGATCAAAGAAACTGGTAACAAAAAACCTGTTATAGGTTTTATCGCTGGTGAAACTGCTCCTGCAGGAAGAACTATGGGACACGCTGGTGCAATCGTAGGAGGATCTGAAGATACAGCTCAAGCCAAAAAAGCAATTATGTCAGAATGTGGAATTCATGTAGTGGATTCTCCAGCTGAAATCGGTAAGAAAGTTGCCGAAGTATTAGGATAAATTTTCTACATCCAGAACAAATACCCATTAAAATGGGTGTTTGTTCTGGATATTTTATATAAACCAACTATTTATGAAATTATTAGAAGGTAAAAATGTCATCATTACTGGTGGTAGCCGTGGGATAGGTAAAGGTATTGCTGAGGTGTTTGCAAAACACGGAGCAAATGTAGCATTTACATATGCCAGTTCTGAAGGTCCAGCCCTTGAATTAGAGAAAGAACTTTCTACTCTAGGTATCAAAGCAAAGGCTTATAAAAGTAACGCGGCAAATTTTCAAGAAGCGCAAGATCTTATTGCCGAAGTGACTAAAGACTTTGACAGTATCGATGTGTTGATCAACAACGCAGGTATTACAAAAGACAATCTTTTGATGAGAATAAGCGAGGAAGATTTTGATAAGGTAATCGAGGTAAATTTAAAGTCTGTTTTTAACATGACTAAAGCTGTGCAACGTACTATGTTAAAACAACGTAGTGGTAGCATTATTAACATGAGTAGTGTAGTAGGTGTTAAAGGAAACGCAGGACAGACTAACTATGCAGCAAGTAAAGCTGGTATCATAGGATTCAGTAAATCAGTAGCTCTAGAATTAGGTTCTCGTAATATACGTTGCAACTCTATCGCTCCTGGTTTCATAGAAACAGAGATGACTGGAGCGCTCAATGAAGAAACAGTTCAAAGCTGGAGAGATGCCATTCCATTAAAACGCGGTGGTACTCCAGAAGATGTAGCAAATGCATGTGTATTTCTAGCTAGCGACCTTTCCACTTATGTTACTGGTCAAACACTCAACGTAGATGGCGGAATGCTAACCTAATAAACAATACTTTTATGACCGTAGTTTTGATGATTGTAGCTGCAGGTATTGCTGCCTTAATAGCTCTTTATCAGTATGGTTATATCAGTACCTCAAAAAGTACAAGAAAAAAACCGTGGTTTGCGTTATTGCGCTTTCTCACGGTTTTTTCTATTCTATTACTTTTCATTGCCCCTAGGTTTGATTCAAAAACCTATGAAACGCTTTTGCCGCAGTTAGTAGTGCTAGTAGATGATTCTAAGTCTATTGACTATTTAAAATCTGGTGATGCTGTAAAAAGAGATTTGGCATTGATCGTTAACGATTCAGACTTAAATTCTAAATTTGAAATCCAGACATTTAAATTTTCTGAAACCATAGCGCCGCTTGATTCTTTAAGTTTTCAAGCTACAGAGACAGATTTAAATATTGCTATAAGTGAACCACAAGAGTTATTTAAGAATAGAAATAAAGCGGTGGTTGTCCTTACAGATGGTAATCAAACCACAGGTAGTAGTTATTCTTATACGCAAATTAATGAGAAAACGAGTCTGTATCCTGTAATTTATGGCGACACCACACAGTATGCAGATTTAAAGATTACTAACATCAATGTTAACAGGTATTCTTACCTCAATAATGAGTTTCCGGTAGAGGTTTTTGTAGCTTATCAAGGTCAGGAACAAGAGTCTCGTATATTTAAAGTCACACAAGGTAATCGCACCTTGTACTCAGAGACGCTCTCCTTTAATGAAAAGGAAAGAGCTGCAATCGTAAGTTTTAACCTTACCAGTACCGCTGTAGGAACTCAATCTATGGTGGCTTCTATAGAACCACTTCCTAACGAAAAGAATACTCAAAACAATTACCGAAGTTTTGCTGTTGAGGTAATAGATCAGCAAACTAATGTACTTATTTTATCTGATCAAGTTCATCCAGATATCGGTGCTTTGAAAAAAGCAATTGAGTCTAACCAGCAGCGCAAAGTAACTATTAAAAGTACTAGTGAAGATTATAATCTCAACGAGTACAATCTAGTCGTGATGTATGGGGTAAGTTCCGCTTTCGCGAAAGCGTACGCACAAATTAGCCAACTCAACAAAAATACTTGGGTAATTACTGGTAGCGATCCAGATATTGATTACTTGAATGGCAAGTACCAAAGCTTTAACTTAGAAGATAGTAATGATTTTGATGAAGCACAGCCCATTCTTAATACGTCTTATACTACCTTTAATCTAGATCAAATAAGTTTTGATGATTATCCACCAGTGCAAGTACCTTTCGGTGAATTGATTTTTAATACCAATGTTGATGTACTTTTTTATAAGAAAATAGGTACCATTACGACTACACAACCTATATGGTTCAATTATGAAGATGGCGACACTAAACATGCAGTAACGCTAGCAAGTGGTTTATGGAGATGGAGAGCTCAAAGCTATCTGGATCAACAAGATTTTAAAAATTTTGATGATTTAGTGAGCAGTCAGGTGCAATATCTAGCAAGTAATAAAAAGCGCAATAGGCTAGAGTTATCTTACGAGCCGTTCTATTATCAAAATAAAAGCATTCTAATAAACGCTCAATACCTAGACAAGAATTATGAGTTTGAAGATAATGGTATCTTGAATTTGAATGTGACTCATACAGAAAGTAAAGAATTGATCACAAGGCCATTTGTTTTGAGTGGTAATTCTTATGTTGTGGATTTAAGTGGTCTCAAAGCGGGCGATTATAAATTTACAGTGCAAGTAGAAAATGATCAATTATCACGCAGTGGCTCTTTTAGCATACTAGAATATGATATAGAAAAGCAACAGGTAAGTGCGAGTGACGCCGGCATGAAAAAGTTAGTCGGTAGTTCTAGTGTCTATTATCAAGGTGAAACAGAAGAATTGATTGCCGATCTTAAGAAGAACCCATTATTACAAACAATTGAGAGAGCGATTGTAAAACAAACCAGTTTAATAGACTGGGAATACCTTTTAGGCCTTATATTACTACTATTAGGACTAGAGTGGTTTTTAAGAAAATATAACGGATTAGTTTAAAAAGAGAATTATGGAAAAATTACCCAAAGCAGCAGTATTATCCTTAATAGGACTAGTGATACTTGCTATTGTTATTATTAAAAGTTCGGTTGTGATCGAGTCTGGTCAGGCTGGTGTGCTGTTTAAGACATTAAGTAACGGTGTCGATAGAGAGAATACGTATGGTGAAGGGTTTCACATCATCGCACCATGGAATGATATGATCATTTATCCAGTAAGACAGTTATCTGTAAGCGATAAAATGAGAGTACTTTCTGTAAACGGTCTTGAAGTAACTGTAGATGGAACCGTATGGTACCAGCCAGAATATGATAAATTACCTTATTTACATCAAGAAAAAGGACGCGAGTATGAATCGCAAATCCTTGCACCAGCAATAAGTGCAGCAGCCAGAAGTGTGGTAGGTCGTTACACGCCGGAGCAATTATATTCTAGTAAAAGAGATGTGATTCAAAACGAAATTCTAGACGAGGTTCAAAAAGAACTATCTGCTCAATACATACAAGTAAACAGAGTTCTTGTAGAAGATGTGACCTTACCACCTAAAATTAAGGACGCTATTGAACGTAAATTAGAGCAAGAGCAAGAAGCATTAGAATATGAATTCCGTCTTGCTAGAGCAACTAAAGAAGCACAGAGACAAAAAATTGATGCTGAAGGTAAAGCGGTAGCCAACAAAATTTTGAGCGCTTCTTTAACAGACAAAATTCTTACTGAAAAAGGAATTGAAGCAACTTTAAAATTAGCAGAATCTCCTAATTCTAAAGTCATCGTTGTAGGTGGTGGCGAGAGCGGCGGTTTACCGATTATTTTAGGAAATCAGTAAAAAATAGTATTGATAATATAGAAAGCGCAAATCTCATGATTTGCGCTTTTTTTGTTTCTAAAATATTGATTGTGAAATATTTCCTTATCTTTATTGAACATTTAAACAATTCCTATGTCTAGATTTTTACTTTTAATTCTTATTACGTTAGGTTTTCAATTTGCGCAATCCCAGTGTACACCAGCAACTCAATTTGAGTTTTCTAATTTTACAGGAACTTCTGTGCAGTTAAACTGGCAGAGTACAGGATCAGCCACATTTTGGGAAGTTGAATTCGGTGTTGCTCCCTATACACAAGGTTCTGGCGGAGTTATAATTGCCACAGCGGCAAACAATATGATTATATCAGGTTTAACTCCTGGTGTTCAATATGAATTTTATATAAGATCTATATGTGGTAATCAATCATCTGTATTTACAGGACCTTTGTATGTTCCAGGAAATTATAATTTTATTTCAGGAAATGTTTCCTATGATGTTGATATGAATGGATGCACTACTACTGATCCTGCGGCTGTAGGTTTACAAATAACCGCTACAGACTCATCTTCAGGAATAGCTTTTCAAGCAGTTACCGATGTTAACGGTGCTTATAGTTTATATGTTCCTGATGGTATTTTTGATGTAAGCAGCACGATGTTAACTTCTAGTATCACTTCATCACCAGTTTCTGCCACTATTAATTTTCCCAATCCTTCTAACAGCGCAGTACAAGACTTCTGTTTAACACCTATCGCTGTAGCACAAGATATAGCAGTAAGTATCATCCCATTACTTCAAGCAAGGCCTGGATTTGATGTTAGTTATGACGTTAGAGTTATGAATCAAGGAACGGTACCAGTTTCAGATGCGCTTCAATTTACCTATCCTAACGATCTAATGACATTGCTTACAGCTGTTCCTGCGGTAACTGCATCAACGGCAAATACTTTGAGCTGGACCTATTCTTTACAACCTTTACAAACACTTACCTACGAACTTAGCTTTAATCTAAACACGCCTACTGACCCTAATTTTCCGCTTAATGCAGGTGATGTAATTAATTTAAGCGCGTCTACATATCTCACAGGAGCCGATGTGAATTTATTAAACAATACAGACAACTTATACCAAACCCTTGTAAACAGCTACGATCCCAATGATAAAACCTGTCTAGAAGGCAAGACGATTGCGCCCGATATGATAGGCGAGTACCTGGATTATATGATACGTTTTGAAAACACAGGAACGGCAAGCGCGATTAATGTAAGAGTCAAAGATGTTATTGATACATCAAAGTTTGATATAGATAGTTTTGTTCCTCTTAGCTCAAGTCATGAGTATTATGCTAGCATTACAAATGGTAACGAAATTGAATTTTACTTTGACGACATTAACTTAGATTTTAATGATGCGACTAATGATGGTTATGTTCTATTTAAAATCAAAACCTTAAACTCTCTAACAGTAGGCGATAGCTTTGATAATACAGCCGAAATCTATTTTGACTTCAACTTTCCTATTATTACTAATACAGAGACAGTAACTATTTCAACTACAGCAAGTGTTGCTGATCCTACTGAAAATAGCATCTTGCTATTTCCTAATCCATCTCAAGATTTGATACAACTTAATAGCTCTTACGCGATTAATTCTCTTGAGATATACGACGTTCAAGGAAGACTGCAGTCTCAATATGATGCCTCAACAACTGATTTTGAATCACCTATTTCTATCGTAAAGTTAAGTAAAGGTGTTTATTTTCTTATTGTAAAAAGCGATCAAGGTCAGGAGACGTTGAAGTTTATTAAGAAATAAAGATTCTTTAGGGTTATGTAGTTAAGCTCTTAGATCATGAACTAGCAACGTGTCAAACCCTTTTCGTTAGTAGCTAGCTACTTAACTTTTTTCCCTTCATCTGAAGGGAAATACTTTATTTAGATATTATTATAAATTCCTCCTGAAATTTTTGAATTCTAAAGACATTTTTAATTCTTACTAAGTTGACTTTATTAGTCATACGTTGAACTAGTTGAGCATTTGCAATGCGCATTGCTGCAAGTAATAAAAGCGCTTTACAGAATATTTTAAGGAAAGAAGCCTTGAATCTGTTTACAAAGCAATTTTCAACTTCAACTTCAACTTGATTTTTAGCATAGACTTAGACTTCAGCTTAAACTTTAACTTAAGTTGAGGTTTAAATTTAAACTTAAATTTAAATTACGATTTATGTCGAGCACATCTGTGCTACGTTGAAACTAATTGAATTTGCAACGTGTATTGCTGCAAGTAATAAAAGCGCTTTACAGAATATTTTAAGGAAAGAAGCCTTGAGTCTGCTTGCACGGCAATTTTCAACTTCAACTTCAACTTGATTTTTAGCATAGACTTAGACTTAGACTTCAGCTTCAACTTCAACTTAAGTTTAAACTTAAATTTAAATTACGATTTATGTCGAGCACATCTGTGCTACGTTGAAACTAATTGAATTTGCAATGCGCATTGCTGCAAGTAATAAAAGCGCTTTACAGAATATTTTAAGGAAAGAAGCCTTGAATCTGCTTGCACGGCAATTTTCAACTTCAACTTCAACTTGATTTTTAGCATAGACTTAGACTTAGACTTCAGCTTCAACTTCAACTTAAGTTTAAACTTAAATTTAAATTACGACCCATAAATACGCGTGTCTGCAATACCTACGATCACCCATTTATCATCTATAAAAAATAGGGTAAACTTATTTGTTCCTATGTGCGATAATTTATTATTGTAATAAAATTCATAGGTGGTAGAAACCGTTGCTACCTGAGTATCATTACTGTAATCTATCTCAATAAGGCGCTCCTCAAAAGGAATACTATCAGGTATACTCGCAATGCCTTTTAAAAATCCAGCTATTTGAGTGTTGCTTATCCTGCGCTCATCTCCTCTTATTGATAGCGACGTGAGTGTTATATCTGCTAGAATGGACTCTTTTAACGCCACTGTATCTTGTGCGTGAAAATTCTTAAAAAAGGTCTTCACCGCATCTACAGGACTAGGTTTTTTAATAGTTACAACGGTAGAATCTTGTGCGATAGGTTGTTGTGAGTACGCTTTCGCGAAAGCGAGAACACAAATAACAGTAAATAGAAGTCTCATAGGGTTTCAATTAATTTGAACTGTAATATTAGTACTTTTGCTAGACTTAAAATAAGTTTTATGTCTACCGCAAAGAAGCAATATAAAAGAGTGACCGTTAAAACCCTTGTAGAAATGAAGGGCAACGATGAAAAGATATCGATGTTAACTGCCTATGATTATACCATGGCAAAGATTATCGATAGCGCAGGAATAGACGTCATTCTTGTAGGCGATAGTGCCAGTAATGTAATGGCAGGACACGAGACCACTTTACCTATAACGCTGGACCAGATGATTTATCATGCCAGTAGTGTTGTGCGTGCTGTAGAGCGTGCTCTTGTAGTGGTAGATTTACCCTTCGGTAGTTATCAAAGTGACCCTAAGGAAGCATTGCGCAGTGCGATACGTATCATGAAAGAAAGCGGTGGCCACTCTGTAAAACTAGAAGGTGGAAGAGAAGTAAAGGAATCCATAAAACGCATCCTGCATGCTGGTATACCGGTAATGGGACATTTGGGACTTACACCTCAATCCATTTATAAATTTGGTACCTACACAGTAAGAGCCAAAGAAGAAGAAGAAGCGGCAAAACTAGTAGAAGATGCACTAGCGCTGGAGCGCTGGGGTTGTTTTGCCTTAGTTCTAGAAAAAGTGCCAGCAGCACTAGCAAAAAAAGTAGCAGACCAGCTTACCATTCCTGTCATAGGAATAGGAGCAGGAGCAAATGTAGACGGTCAGGTACTGGTTTCTCACGATATGTTTGGGATGACGCACGAGTTCAACCCACGTTTTTTACGTCGTTATTTGAATCTCTATGAAGATATGGGTAATGCGGTTGCTAGTTATGTTAAAGATGTGAAAGCAGTTGACTTTCCTAATGAAGATGAGCAGTATTAAACTGATTTATAGTCATTAACTTAAAAAACGCCTCTTTTATAGAGGCGTTTTTTATGGTAATAGTTTCGCTTTCGCGAAAGATTTATATCCAATTTGCTTTTCAATATAAGTCGTAAGTCTCAATGCACTTTAAATCCGCTCTATTACAAAAATTATAATATAATCACCTATTTTACCTAAATAAGCATTTCACTCTACCATCTATTTTAAGAGAAATACGGTTTTAAATTCTTTGATCAGTTAAGGTTGCTTTTGTCATTTGTAAGCATCTAATGTATATAGGTAATTGCGTTTTAATCGTAAATCCTGATGACTTCTCCATTGCCTTTTCCCTTTACGCTTCTTACGTAGCCATTAATGACCTTAGTCATAGGAATAGGATTGTGTCCTGGAAAGTAGTCTTTATACTTTTCATAAGCATCTTCTACCATACCAGAAGAAACTACATTCACTCTTATTCCATTCTCAATTTCTAGAGCAACGGCTTGTACAAAACTATGAATACCGCCATTTACCATTGATGCACTTGTTGTTTTAACTACAGGATCATCTGCTAGAATACCTGTAGATAAAGTGATCGAGCCCTTAGGGTTCAAAAAATCTTGTCCTATACGTACAAGATTAACCTGTCCCATTAATTTACTTTTTAAACCTATATAGTAATCATCTTCAGTTAGGTTATTAAAATCATCCCATTTTGCCTCTCCTGCGATGCAAATGATTGCATCCAGTTTACCGATTTTCTCAAACATATTTCTTATAGAATTACTGTCAGCTATATCTACCGTAACATCTCCATTAGTACGTCCAGCAATTAAGATGTCATTCTTTTCTTTGAAGTGTGCAGCTACCGTTTTACCTATGGTACCATTTCCACCTATTATTAAAATTTTCATTGTTATTGTTTTATGTTAGACATTGATTTTTATTGCAATGTTGATTCTTGTTTCTTGCTTTGTAAATTGTCAAAGTTGCTATTACACTCCATATTAAATTAGTTACAAAAGATGGAATAGCATTGTAGTAATAACAGTTTATTGCTATAAATAAACCACCTAACAAGTTTAAATACTTCGCATAATTTAAGTATTTTTAGTTTTCTATTAGGGTTAAAGCATAAGCCATAATTACAAATAAAGATCCTGACCAACCCAATACATCAATAAGTAGTTTCATATTTTGTTATATTGCGAATTATCGATATGTTTATTTAAATTTTTTATTTTAAGAATTCTGTAAACAGCTTTATAGTTTCTTCATTTCTTTTCAAATACGACCATTTACCGTGTCTGGTGCAAATGAGAAGACCGCATTTTTCCATATTTGTGAGATAGGTTGATACGGTAGATTGTGATAATCCTGTCTTCTCTTGAATATATGTGACGCAAACACCATCATTAAAATGTTTTAAAGTTTCATGTGGTGGGAAATGCTTTTCTGGTTCTTTGAGCCATTCCATAATCTGAAATCTCGTTTGATTAGATAAACATTTTCCTATTTCGGTAGCGTGTTTTAAATTCATACCGCAAACATATCTATAATTACCGATATGTCAAAATGAATTAATACAACTTTAATATAATAAACAAATTTGTGCCTATCAAGACTTAAGTTTATTTTAGCGACAGATAGACGTTACCAGCAGTTACTTAAGGCCAGTAATACTACTGAATCAAATGCTATTCTTTACCTGTCATAATTCTAGAGCTACATGAGCCAACTAAACGATATCGTGTCATTGCGCAAGAAAGGATTAAGCTCTAGCGAGATAAGACAAAAGCTGGAAGAAGATGGAGTAGAGGAGTCCCAAATTCAATATTACCTTAAAAAATCTGACGAGTTGTTTTTTAATCAAATGACGAGTCCTAAAAAAAATGAAACTGCTTCTACTAATAATACCAGCAAAGTTTTAAAAATCATTACTTTGATATTGTGCTTACTGCTTTTAGTAAGCATCTTTTTTGGTTACGTCACAACTGGATTATTAGGACTGTTAGTAATTTATATCTTGATAAGGTATAGTTCTTTTTGAAGAAAAATTGATGCTTTATTGAGCTTTCCATTGAGGATTTAAAATATCCTTACCAGTTACTTTTCTTGTATTAGGAATCATAGAAACTTCACAAGCTCCAAATGCTTTATAATTCTCTCGTGCTTGTCTTAATGAAACTCTATTTGCTCCACCTTTATAATTGATGTCCTTAAAAGCAACTGGATCATCTTCCCAAAAACAGATGGGACAAATAGAATAATTTAATCTGTCTTCTAGGTCAAACCTGTTATAACCACAACAAGGACAATACTCGCTCGATTTGTGCTGCATGAATTAATTATGAATTGCTAAACGGATAAATTAAACACACCTTTCATTCCCTACATGATCTTCGACGCTAGGTATTTTTGGACTTCATAAACATCAATGCTTTTATTGAACTTTTTACTTACAGAAGGTATGTTTTCACTTGAGATATAAATTTTCAACTCAGCGTCCAGATCAAATGTTCCAGCAGTTTCTAAGGAAAGTCTTGAAATGCTTTTATAAGGTAAAGATTTATACTCTACTTTGCTTCCTGTGAGTCCTTGTACATCAATTAATATCAACCTTTTATTGGTAAACATAAACGTATCACGCAATAGCTTAAAACCTAATTCTATAGTTTCACCTTCTATAAGGAGTCTACCGTATTTTTCGTTCAATTTCTCAGAAGAAACTTCACTGGCGTTTCCCATCAATTTATTAAATAGTCCCATTTTTTTATCTCTGTTTTAATGTTTAATAACGGCTCCTTATTTGTATCGTATCAGGATTTATTTGTTTTTTACCATAGTACTTTGTTAAGCATTATTTATTTATTTTTTCTTGAACTTTCTTAAATGTTTCCCCTTTTTTCGTAACCCATTCTGTAAAACCATTTGAATTACGACCTAGAACCATATTTGATGCTGCACTTGGACTATTGAAAACTGCATCTTCCGTAAAAATCATTTTATCTTTATTTTCAATCATGATTTTGGTTTCAATTAGCTTTCTTCTCATATTTCGATAAGTTTCTGTGCAAGAAGGGGACAGGTCTTTCTTAGCTTCACTTCCTTTCGCGACAATATATCCTTGATCCGTTTCAATCATTGTTGCTTTAAACGTTTTCGTTTTAATCAAGTAAGTCTCATGTACTTCTCCTTTACTATTTGATTCTAATTTACTATTCGCAGAAACAGTTGAAGAAATTAAAAATTTAAAACCCATTACTGGAAGAATCAGTTTGATCTGCTCAAGAAAATATTCCATGTCAGAAATATCCGCTTCATGAAGTGTTGGTAAACTAGGTGAGTTGCCATTGTCTATTTGTGCCGTTTTTGCCTCTAATGCAATTTGAACAAGTCTAGATTCTAAGTATCTAATTTGAGTTTTAGTCAGCAGCTCGTCCTTACTTACAAAAAAGATAAGCTCTTTAAAATCCTTATTAGAATCACTTAGGTGCTGCTTTAATCTTGTCTTAATATTTTCTGCTTCGCCGATATATATTTTTTCATCAAAAGCATCGTCTGTTGGGTCACCTTTTAAACAATAGATTCCAGGATTGTCAAATTCAGGGCGATTCATTATTTTGTTGACTGATGCTCTAGGTGAATAGATTGCTTTACCGACCCAATTACCAATTTCGCTCAAACGAGGTCCATAAGCAGTTCCGTCAATCATGTAAACTGTAAGTTTCTTTCCCATATTATTTTATTTTTCATAAAACTTAGAGACAACTACAGTAAAGTCGGTCTTCGAGTTTCCTTTATTTGATGCTGAGTAAGTGCCTTCCCATGAATTAAATGGTCCGCATACAGAACATACAATTTGATATCTAATTGTATTAATATTACTAAATTTAATTTTAGTAAATTCTGCTTTTGTTAAACTATATGCAGAAATTGCGATATCATCAACATTGTCATTAATACCTCTGTCAATACAAGAGATTACGGTCCCATCATCAAGATATATAATTAGTTTATTTGCGATTTTAACAACGTCAGTTAGTTTTGAACTAACAACGATAAGTCCCTTTTCGCCATCCTTGGCGAAAACAAGCTTTAAATCATTGATATTCTCATCATCGGAATTAGATTTTAAAGTATACTTTTTAGTACTTGGATAGCTGTTCTCACCAATAAAGACAAAATTTTGTCCATTTGCTATTATGGGAATAGTGCTAAATAAAATCAAAAGTGTTAGAAGATGTTTCATGTTTGATGTTTATTAATGACAAAGGTCTTGTATATTTCTCGTAGCGTGTAAATTATAAAATGATTTTAGGATTAAGCACGTGCGGTATTTTTTACTTTTCTTATTATCATTTTTTCAATTAGCCAAATTTTAAATTTGGTTGCCTTGGAAATGTGCATGTTACCTTTTTTGTAATTTCTTGCGCTATTTTTTAGATACATTGTTCTATGCAGTTTTTTTTACACTGTTTGTAAAGTAGTTTGTAAAAGGTTTCAATTCTTTTTCAAAAAGCATTCTCTTAAAAAACAATCCTATAATCGGTATTATAAATAAAATCCAAGAACTCATAATAGCGTTTATAAATAGTTCAAGAATAAATATTGGTCCTACGGTAAAAAATAAGGTTATGATTTTACCAAAGGAATTTGAGCCATTGTATTCCGATATATTGATTGGTTCAAATCCGCTTGCAAATGCTGTCTGCCAAAACAAGAATTCTTTTGTCGAAGCATCTTCATATACATATTCCATTTTATTAATTTCCCTTTTCGCTCTGCTATCGTTAATTTTATATACGTTTGTTTTATGTTTGATGTCTTGTTCGCTATCAGAACGGCTATCAAAACCTGTTGTTATTCCATAAACTGCCACATAATTCTTTTCAATTATTTTATCAAGACCTAAAGACAAGTTTAAAATCAATGTAACGATTGATAATAGCAATCCTATTAAAACAGATGCCCCTGCAAATGTACCAATGGTAATATCATCAATTTTGTTAATAAATCGGTATACGAAAAATCCAATTATTAAAATCCAAGGTAATACAAACAGAAATCTCACAAAATCATTCAAGGCAGTATTTACGTAAAAAACAACTTCTATCAAAAATCCTATAAAAATGAGTAACCCAAATATGACGGTCAAATAAATTATTTTCTCTTTCATAAATACACGATATTTCTTTAAAATTGCATTAAAAGGTCTCGGCTATGTGTAGCTACATGGGTTAACACGAAACTCAGCCAGTACGCAACAAACTGAAAATCCGCGAGGATTTTAAGAAGTAGGCGAGAACAAGCAATTACTTCGCGCCATTATTGCGCTTAAGTTTTTTTCTTTTTAATCATTAAAATATGACTCGTTAATTTGGATATTAAAAGTACTACCAAAACCATATGGTCTTTTTAATTCTTCAATGTTATTTCCAACTCGATTTCCACCGCCCATTTGAACGGTACTGTGAGTAGGTTGAATTTTAATCCAACTCTTTTCAATAAAAGGTTCTAATTCGTTAAGAGTTTGATTATGTAAAGCAATTGGTATGTATTGATTTGGTTTTGATAAAAAACCTTTAGCTAATTCATCTCCTAAAATTTCTCCCATTAATAAACTCAGTTTAGCTCTAGTCGGTGTCTGAAGTAATTTATCAATATTGTTAGTGATTATTTTTAAATCACTATCTGTTTTTGCAGCCCATTCAGCCAATGTGTCATTAAATTTTTGTTGTTCTTTTTCTCCCCAAAGTTGTCCAGCTCCAGCAATTGCTCCACCAGCAAATGGAACTGCTCCTAATGTATTTAGGATATATCTCACAGCTTGTTTTCCTCCAGGTTTTTCACTGAGTTTGGTTAGTTTATCTATTAGTTCATCTTTTTCTTCGCTCACAATTGTTTTATTTGATAATTTTAGGTTTTAAGCAAAACATCTCTGCATATGGCTCGTAGCTTTTAAAAATGTACTGACTTTTCGATTTAGCACAAGCCGAATTTTTCAATTTTTACTATTTATCTTTCTATTGAAAATCGGTAAATTTAAAAATTTGGCTTCTTTTGAATTAGACCTTAACTTTGACTATGTGACTAACGATATATTTGATTAATACGTTTTAGTCGTTAGTTATTCTATTATCATTCCAGCGTAATAGTTATTTAGTTCAGTTAAAACTATATTTCCATACTGAAAATATTTTAAACATTCAGACTTATTCATACTTGGTGTTCCTGCATAACATAAAGATACAAAACCTATATTATTTTCTTTTAAAAGTGCAGTTCTTGAAATTAGTTTTTTTGCGACTTGATCCGCTCTCCATTTATCTAATTCAATAATTAAAATATCATTTTCACGTTTTCCATAAATATCAATTGCGTCTCTTTTTTCACTAACTTTAAATTCAGTTTGCCATTGAAAGTCTACAAACTGTTCTTCTAGAATTTTTAATATAAAATTTTGCAATTTAGCGACTTTTCTCTTCTGTTTTTTTTGAGAAAAATTTATTAGTCCTTCAACATATTTTTTACAATCTAAACCTTGTAAAGAATTTGTGATTTCTTTAAACCAATTATTGTCATCTAACCCTTTTGATATTTCTTTGACTATTATTTTCAATATTTTCAGTTCTTATTATCGCTTTATTTTAATCTTTCTTTAGCCAAATTTAAAAATTTGGCGATCTCGTAAAAGTGCCTTTTTCATTTGATTAAGCACTTATTGCCTATTATTTTTTTATGTTGTTGTAGCACATTCATTAATTACCACTTACCATTATCATTTTCAAACACTATTAGCTTTTCGAAAGTATGATCTAGGATTCTGGAAGTTTTTTTCATAAATCCTTTTTTGAACTCAGTATTTTTCTTTCGCAACGCATAAACTTCAAGAGCTGTTATTTCGCCTTGCTCGCTCAAAGCATCTGAATAATTTTGAACTAGTTTTATGTTTTTGACTGTTACTCTGTATCTGTTTTCTTTTATTTCAATCACTATGTAAGCATTAATAGAACTGCGAGCAATGTACATTGGTATTGACATTTCGGATTCGCCAGCACCTTTGTAATCTATTGGTAAGTTTTGTATTTCAGCAGTTATTAAATTTTCGGTTATAGTGAGATTAGTAAATCTACCAGACTTAATCATAGTTTCCTCAAGAGTTTCAATTAAAATCGATTGTTGATTAACTTTGCGCCAGAGAACTTCCCCATTATTAATCTCAAAATTATTTGTGGTAAAAATCAGCAGACTAAAAAGAAAAAGAAATA
The DNA here is from genome assembly GCF_002162835.1 of Nonlabens dokdonensis. GTDB lineage: Bacteria > Bacteroidota > Bacteroidia > Flavobacteriales > Flavobacteriaceae > Nonlabens > Nonlabens dokdonensis_B. The sequence continues at coordinate 21,598 of NZ_MAAX01000154.1, read as the reverse complement.
TTGTTTTCATAAAGTTAGTTCTAATTAATGGCAACGGTTAGTATATGAAAAGTAGGCGATTAAGAAGCACTAAACCTCGGTTTAGCACAAGCCATATTTCTAATTTTTCTTATAATCTTTTTTTTCTGAATAAGCCAAATTTAAAAATTTGGCAACCTTGCAAATGTTTCCGAACCATTCGGTTTTGCTACAATTGCCTTATTGTTTTTATACATTTTTAGCAACAGTTATTTTCGCCTAGTAAGTAATATCATATCCAAAAATAGTGACATACGGATAATACTTAACTTTTTTTCCTACGAAGGTATTTCTCGCTATGTTACCAATTACGTTAGTAGTGTAGGAATCAATTGCGCCACCAATTACTCCACCAGCAATCGGTATGGCTTTCCCTAAATTTACAACTCCCTTCTCGCCAAATTTAGTTATCAATCTAAAACCAACCTTTTGATTGATAGCAATAATTGTTTTGGTTGATATGTTCTTAATTCCAACTATAGCAAATTTTTTACCAGCTGCAAGTCCAACATCCTTAATAATTTCTTTAGCAGCGTTACCAGTCATACAAGCATAAATTAATGACTTAACTCTGTCATCTTTCAAATCATAACCACCAATAACTGCGATTGCAGCAATCATCCTAATTTGAATATACATTATGCTTGCTAAATTTGCTGGAATAGTTACAGGCAAAGTTATAAATCCTCCAAGTCCTGCTAAAAACCCACTTGTACCGGATTTAGTATTTTGCCAGCGGATTAAACTATCCGCTGCCTTTATTTTGTCTGGTTGATTTTTTAAGTAATTTTCAGCCATTTCATAGGCGGAATCTATTCCTGGAAAACCACTTACGGCTTTATCGTAAGTCCAATCCAGAGTTTTCATAATTACTCCTTTATTTATTTCTTCTGCCATATTTAATATTTAAAAGTCATTTTTCTTTTTGTCAATTCCTAATATGGTTCCATATCGTTGTCTCTTCCTTTTCTGTTGAATAAATCAAGAAGTTGGCTTATTCCTTTTTTTTCATTTCCGTAACTAGTGTCTTTTGCGTCTTGCAACTCATTTCGCTTGTCCCAGAATTCTTCAAGAAAAGATTGACTTCTGCTCTTTTCAGAACCAGAATCCATTTCATCAATCATTTTTTCCGTGCTTTTCATTAAATCATCTAATAATCCCATAATTTGTTTTGTAAATTGATTTATCCTTAAGTTACAATGTTCGTCTATAATTATTGCTAAATCGTTATACAATCCCAAACGTACACTTTATCCTATATCAATTACCGGGATAGGCGCACATTCAACTCACCATTCCACCGCCCAAAGTACAACCTCAAAATCCATATCCTTTACGGGAAACCGTAATAAGGAGCATTGCAGCAGCAAATGATTCTTGAAATTTATAGCAATTAAATTGAATAAGAGCGGTATTTCGTACGTTTGATTAAAAATTGGGTAGAAATACCCATTAGTAGGTAGTTGTAAAGCGTTTAAAATCTAGTTGATATACGTCTTAAAAAAGGGTTTACAAACAGCGGCATTCATTTCATCTTAAATATTTTGCGAAAGACCCAAAGAGATTCCGCTATGCAGCATGATGACAATTTAATAATCTGACTACTAACTACTAATTACTGCCTACTGCCACTGAAAACTGAATACTAAATCCTGCCACTAAAAACTGAGACTTTCAACTGTTCATTACTTGTGAATACTTCACAGTAGATCGCTTTACAAACCACTCCAAGTTCTTTATTTTTAAAAATTACAATTAAAATTATTCATGGGAACATTTATCATAGAAGGTGGACATCAATTAAAAGGAGAAATTCAACCTCAAGGTGCTAAAAATGAAGCGCTTCAAATACTTTGTGCAGTCTTATTAACCGACCAGCCAGTAGAAATCAATAACGTTCCTGACATTATAGATGTCAATAAATTGATCGCTTTACTCAACAATCTAGGCGTTAAAGTGACTAAAAACGGTAAAGAATCCTACACCTTTCAAGCCGATAATATCAACTTGGACTGGTTACAGTCTGAAGAATATAAAATCCAAGGTCGTGGCTTGCGTGGTTCTATCATGTTAGTTGGGCCATTACTGGCTCGTTTTGGAAAAGGATATATTCCGCGTCCTGGTGGTGATAAAATCGGTCGTCGTCGTCTAGACACGCACTTTGAAGGTTTTATCAAACTAGGTGCAAAATTCAGATACAACAAAGAAGAATACTTCTACGGTGTAGAAGCAGACGAGCTTCATGGTGCTTACATGCTACTCGATGAAGCATCAGTAACAGGAACAGCAAACATCGTGATGGCTGCCGTTCTTGCCAAAGGAAAAACCACCATTTACAACGCTGCTTGCGAGCCGTATTTACAGCAATTGTGTAACATGCTTGTGCGCATGGGCGCAAATATTTCTGGAATAGGTTCTAACATGTTGATCATAGAAGGAGTTGAGAAATTAGGTGGTACCACGCACCGCATTCTGCCAGATATGATCGAGATAGGTAGCTGGATAGGTCTTGCTGCGATGACTAAATCTGAGGTCACGATTAAAAATGTTTCTTATGACGAGTTGGGAATTATCCCAGCGACTTTTAGAAAGCTAGGAATCACCATCGAGCGTCAGGGCGATGATATTCATATTCCTGCACATACCGATGGTTATGAGATCCAGAATTACATCGACGGTTCTATTTTAACTATTTCTGACGCGCCATGGCCAGGTTTCACGCCAGATTTATTGAGTATTGTTCTAGTAGTAGCAACGCAGGCTAGAGGTAGTGTGTTGATTCACCAGAAGATGTTTGAAAGCCGATTGTTTTTCGTTGATAAACTGATCGACATGGGTGCCAAAATTATTCTTTGTGATCCGCACAGAGCGAGTGTTATAGGGTATGATTTCCAGTCGCAATTAAAAGCAACAACCATGACCAGCCCAGACATACGCGCCGGAATCTCGTTGTTAATCGCTGCTTTAAGTGCCAAAGGTACCAGCACCATCCACAACATTGAGCAAATAGACCGTGGTTATCAAAACATAGACACGCGTTTACAGGCGATAGGAGCAAAGATCACTCGTTTAGACTAAGTGTTTTAGGTTTCCGCTTTCGCGAAAGCGAGATACATATAAGCATAAGAATATATAGAAACATCTGTAATGGTAGCCACTCCATAACAGGTGTTTTTATTTTAAAACACTATTTCCAAATTTAGAAAGTGATGCCATCTCTTGTATTTTAAGTTAGGCAAGCTGAAGATGATGTACTTAGAACACAAGCTTTAACTAAAAATAACTTCTTTGTGATCACTTTGGGCAAGGAATTTGATAACTTGCAAGTATGAAAAAGTTAGTTGTATTTATTTTTATGCTTTCACTCGGTGTTTCCATGGCGCAAGAGACGCCTAAAACCACACCTAGAACTATAGAACCTGTACCACAAACTAAAAGTGGCGGTTCTATGCTGTTTCCAGAAAAGACCGAGTCTAAGACCTATACGAGACCTAAAGAAAATAACGAGATCAAGATGCGTATGGAGACAGATCTTGTAGATCCAGGCATCAAATACAAAAATCAAAAGTTCAAGAAAGATGCTCCGGTAGGTGCTGGTTTTAGAAGTGATACCTTTTTAGGTGAGATAAGAACTGGTGAGAAAATTCTAAGATTAGTTTGTAGAGATCACCAATTTGAAGATGGCGATATGGTGCGCATCTGGCAAGATGATAAAATCCTAGTCGATAAAATCTATCTACGTAACGCTTATCAAGGAGTAGGAATACCGCTGAAAGATGGATTTAATAAACTAGAAATCGAAGCCTTAAATCAAGGGACTTCAGGACCCAACACTGCAGAGTTTAAGGTGATGGATATGAAAGGCAAAGTAGTGCAACAAAACATCTGGAATCTTGCATCTGGTGTACGAGCTACGTTGATTATTTTAAAGAATGATAAGTAGATAAATCCTTATTTTGGGTTGTAAACCAAATCAATCCATTTGATTAGTAACCTCTTTTACGGTTTTGTCATCCAAACTTTCCAGAGTAAAATCACCTATCCGTACACGAGCCAGTCGCAATACGGGAAAACCAACTGCAGCACACATTTTACGCACTTGTCTAAATTTCCCTTCTTTTAATGTTACAGAAACCCAAGAAGTAGGACCATGGCGCTCATCTCTAATACGCTGATGCGTTTCTGGTAGATTGGGAACCTCTTTTAAAATTTGTGCTTTACACTCTTTAGTTTGATATAAACTACCATTAATGCTGATCTCGATTCCAGAGGTCATTTTTTGAACGGCTTCTTCGGTGATGATTCCATCTACTTGAGCGTAGTATTCTTTTTCTACTTTTCCTTTTTTGTTGATATGGCTGCTCAGTTGGCCGTCGGTAGTGATGAGTAGTAATCCTTCACTGGTTTCGTCCAGTCTTCCTACTGCCATGCTGCCTCCTGGAAAATCGTGTAAATCACCTAAAAACTTTTTGTTTTTTTGATGCCTATCGTTAGTCATGAACTGACTGAGCATTTTATAAGGTTTGTAGATTAAAAAGTGTCGGTGACTCATGTGGCAAAGGTCTTGAATTATCACACAAGTGCTAAATAATTACTAATAAAATAATGTATGATAATTACGTGATAATTTAATTTTAATCTTGCATTATGAAAAAGATCATCTTACTACTTTCGGTTCTATTTTTATACTCTTGCGAGAATCAACCGGCTACATATCAATTAGAAGAAGGAAATTGGCGTTTAGTACTAGACTTAGGATCTGGTAAACAATTACCGGTAAATGTTATTGTAAATAAAGATCAAAGCATTACCATTAAAAACGCTAGTGAAGAAATAGTCGTGACAGAAGTTTCTATAAAACAAGATTCTATATTTATTCAACCACCAGTTTTTGAAGGTGTTTTTAAAGGTAAATTTGAATCAAAGAACTTGATTACCGGCGTTCATATCAAACCTAGTCTAGATCGAGTAGTACCTTTTAAGATGCTAGCAAATAAGGCTGCGAGATTTGAAAATGTCTCTTCTAAACCTGTCGTTAAAAATATAACCGGAAGCTACGAGACTGTTTTCAGTCCTAATAATGATACCGATCGCTACATTGCCAAAGGTGTTTTTACTCAAACAGGTAATCAAGTAACAGGAACTTTTGAGACCACTACTGGTGATTATAGGTTTCTAGAAGGAATCGTTACAAATGATTCTTTAAAACTATCCACTTTTGATGGTGCACACGCCTTTCTCTTTGAGGCAGCAATCACCGATAGTACGATCATAGGAGATTTTTATAGCGGTAATCACTGGAAAGAACCTTTTCAAGCAAGGTTAAACAACAATTATGAACTACCTGACGCAAAGGAATTGACGTATCTCAAAGAAGGATATGATACCATAGAATTTAGTTTTAAAAATGTAGATGGAGAAGTTGTAAGTATCAATGATTCTGAATTCCAGAATCAAGTTGTGATCGTACAACTATTAGGAACTTGGTGTCCTAACTGTCTAGAAGAAACTAGGTTTTATCAAGAATATTTGAACCAGCAAAATAATGATGTAAAATTTATAGGACTTGCCTTTGAATATGCACGTAGTGAAAAAGCGGCAATGAATTCTATTCAACGATTAATAAAATCTGAAGATATCACGTATCCTATATTGTTAGCTCAATATGGTACAACAGATAAAACAACAGCAAATGAAAAGTTACCGATGCTCAATCATGTATTATCTTATCCTACAAGTATTTATATAGATAAAACAGGAAAGGTAAGACGCATTCACACTGGATATAACGGTCTTGCAACAGGCAGTAAGCATGAAAGGTTTCAGCAAGAATTTTATTCGTTTATAGAAGAACTTCTAGCCGAATAGTTAGAACAAATCTCTCATAATGTGAGAAGGAATCGCCAGTTCTTGTTCTTTCATATTTGCTGGAATTCGTATTAATTTAATAACTGATAATCCAGATTCAGTAAGAACCTCTCTTAGTTCTTTGATTCTAGAATTAGTAAGCTGTATGCTTAAAATGGATTGTTTTCCTTTTTTAATGTGTTTAGGAACTAAGGAGAGCAATTCTCTTCTTTTCTGCTTGTCAAATTGCTCCATTTTTAAATCAAGATAGGTGACACCTAGTTTGTGTTGCAATGCGGTCCATAATGTGGCATATGTGGCTGTACATACTTTATCACTTATTATCGCGTAGTATTGTTGGGCTAGTTTTTTCATAATTCGAGCATTTATTAACCGTTAAGTAAGTCGTTTCTTTTAAAATCTATTCCTTTTCTTATCAAATAAGCATGATAGGCACTTGGAATATCATGCGTCCATTTAGGTAGTATAAGCGTGATCAAAATGCGATCAATGTGAGAGATCAATCCCATAATTATAGCTATGGTAAATGGTATCCCAGCATGATTAAAACCTATTAACGAGGTAAAAGCTATCAATAGTGTAATTCCCCATAATTTTGATAAAAAGGCATGCGTACAAGTTTCTTTTTTAAACCGGACAATGCTTATCACATAACAAGCGACTTCCATTGCGAGAATGGCATAAATAGCCGTGGCATGAGTTGCAATAAGTTCTGGATACAAGATCCAAGTTGCAAAACCTATCGAGAGCCAAAACACCATATCGGTCTGGCTGTCCATTCTTCTCAATTGAGCACTTGAAACACCTTGTTTACGAGCAATGATGCCATCTAAGATATCAGAGATCAATCCTAAGTACATCAATACCACAATTACTGTTTTTGAAGTGTCGCCTATAAAATAAGCAAGGCTCAAAATTATAGGAGCTAGCAGTAATCTAAAAAATATCAAAGCTTTTGGAATATTCATAATTCATCCTTTTAAGTCCTACCAAATCTATAAGCATCTTACAGATTTCAATTTGCGCAAATCAAGTAATCTATAATTTTTAATTTGTGTAAAATGCAAAATAAAGGCAGGATGATGGATGTGATTGCGCTTTCGCGAAAGCGGATGCACTACCAACACCGCAACGTTTCAAGGCATAAAAAAAACGCTTCATTAATAGAGATGAAGCGGTTTTTACCTTTAGGGAAAGGAGTCTATTTCAAGAAATCGAGTAAGATCTCATTCAGTTCTTCAGTATGTGTGACATATAATCCGTGAGGAGCGTCTTTGATAATTTCTAATCTGGAGTCTTCTACCAGCTCGTGACCTTGTTTAGAACTAGGTTCTATAGGTACGATATTATCGGCATCGCCATGAATAAATAGGGTAGGAACGTCTATTTTCTTAAGTGCGTCTCTTAAATCTGTTCTACCAAAGGCATTGATACAGTCTAGAGTTCCCTTAGGACTTGCTGCTGCGGCAATCTGGAAATTATAGTCCAGCTGCCCTTGAGAGATGCGGTCTTTGTTATCTTCATAATTTACAAAACCTTCACCAAAACCTTTTAAGAATCCCAAGCGGTCATTTTTTACATTGTCTTCCATTCCTTTGAATACGTCGTCAGGAGCACCATCGGGATTGTCTTCTGTTTTTAAAAGGAAAGGAGCAATAGAACTTATAAAAATCAACTTGCTTATTCTACTCGTACCGAAGGTACCTACATATTGTGCCAGCTCTCCACCACCCATAGAAAAACCAGCAAGAATAACATCTCTTAGGTCTAATTTTTTGATCAGGTCGTGCAGGTCTTCTGCCATACTATCATAATCATAACCTGTATAAGGACGTGATGATTTTCCAAATCCTCTACGGTCGTAAGTAATCACTCGATGTCCAGACTCTATGAGCGCTGGGACTTGATATTCCCACATAGCGCCACTTAATGGCCATCCATGAATAAGGATGATAGGTTTACCACTGCCGTGGTCTTCGTAGTATATATTAACGTCTGCGTCTTTTTGTGCTGTTGTTTTTTCCAAGTATGGCATTTTTATAATTTTTAATCACAATAAATTTAGAACATTACCACTTAAGAGTGTGGTAAGAAAATGTGAAATAGTATGAAATTAAGACTTATAGTTAGATGAGAATCGTTTCACCAAATAAATAATCAGATCACTATAATTTATGTCTTTTTCTTAAACTAAAAAGCTTGACAATAACTAGGATCAATATTAGAAATAGTAAAATAGGAACAATGAGAATACTAGCTGTTTGATAAACCATTTCTAATTCTAAAACAGAATTGGTATAATACCTAGATGGAAAATGGTCTGGAGAGAAAAAAGTATAAGTCTTAATGTATGCAAATACCCATAATAATTTCAACAATACCAGAATGGCATAAAGAAAATGGAATTTTGAGAACTTCTTCTGACTTAAAAAAAATAATAGGCCACTTATAGTGATTCCGCAGATTAAAAAAGTTTTGAATGCATCGTAGGATTCAACTACAAAGTAAGTATCATGTATATTGAGATCTATAGTAGAATCTGCTAAACTCAATGTATAGCCATAGACGTACAAGAATAGAAAAAAGCTTAGAAACAGAAAGATAGCACTTGAAAAAAACTCTATTTTATGAAACTTAGATAGCAAATCTATAATTCAGTTGATCCTTTTCCTTCTCTTACTAAAACAGGTTCGTCTCCAGTAAGATCTATAATCGTAGAACCTATATTACCACCATAACCGGCATCAATAACATAATCTACTAGGTGTTCCCATTTTTCAACAATAAGACTAGGGTCTGTGGTGTATTCAATTACCTCATCCTCATCTTTAATAGAGGTGGAGATAATAGGATTACCGAGTAATTTCACTAATTCTACAGCAATTTTGTTATCGGGAACACGTATACCTACCGTTTTCTTTTTCTTAAAAACTGTAGGTAGGTTATTATTTCCTGGAAGTATAAAAGTATATGGTCCAGGCAAGTTGCGTTTAAGAATTTTAAATGTATTGGAATCTATCTGGCTTACGTAGTCGCTCAAATTACTTAGATCTTCACAGATAAAAGAGAAGTTGGCTTTTTCTAATTTTACACCTTTAAGACGGGCTACTTTTTCTAGAGCACTTTTATTAGTGATGTCGCAACCTAATCCATACACTGTATCTGTTGGGTAAATGACTAATGCACCATTTTTCATGGCTTTGGCGATGCGTGCTAACTCTTTTTGATTGGGGTTATCTTCGTAAATCTTAACAAGCTCTGCCATGGCAACTAGTATTGAGGTTGGAATAAAAGTTTAAACGGCAACCATAAAAATAATAAAGCAATAATTGCAATTACAATCTTGATCCAAAATTTGAGATTACTATTCCCAAAATTAGGTATCACCTCATAACGGTGTTTACCGTTGCGATCTATCTTTATGGCAAGCCTGCTTTTTGCATCATCAGCATCTGACTTGTGATTCTTGACAAACCAGTACCATGCAGCAATTACAACAATAGTAAGGAATATCATCCCTATCATGTTACTAATGCTGGATTGTAATACTTGTTGAGATATGGTCTGTAATAAATTCAAGAGGGATTATTTATTTGATAAATTTAATCAATAAAATTGATTAATCTACACGTTCTACTTCACTTTCAAGTTTTAAAACACTATCACCATCGTCTTGTTTGATATATAAGGCTTTGTTGCCTTCTTCACCCTTTCTAGTCACTTCGTTTCCATCAATGGTTCTGGTTACCGATTTAGTAAATGTAGACTGTACTTTTCCTTCTGCAGTTCCATTTCCCCAGTTCCATTTAACTTTTGTTCCTTCTTTAATCATGATTTTTTCTTTAAAGATAGATGCGATACCGCTTTCGCGAAAGCGTGCTAACAACATATTAACCTCACATTAATAGAACTTTAAGAGCTGAGCCTGTTTTACTTATAATTTGCTCATGAGCTTCTTAACCCATTTTAATTTATTAGCATATGGTGCGTACTTTACTGGTAGATCAATCCACGTGCCACGATGCACCACACTTTTATAATGGGAAAAAGTTTCAAAGCTATGCTTACCGTGGTAAGACCCTATCCCGCTATTGCCCACGCCACCAAAGGGTAAACGATCGTTAATGAACTGTACAATGCTGTCATTAATCACGCCACCACCGAAGGAGAATCGCTGTACAAACCAATCTTCAAATTTAGAATCATTAGTAAAACAATAGGCGCCTAATGGTTTTTCATAGCTCTCGATCCAGGTTTCTAATTCTTGCTGGGTCTTGTAACTTATCACTGGAAGAATAGGGCCGAAGATCTCGTCTTGCATGACTTTTGAATCTCGTGATGGCTCATCAATCAAAGTAGGTGCAAGATAAAGCGATGCCTTATCATGAGTACCACCGGTTAAAATGGACTCGCCAGATATCATTTCAAGCAACTGGTCAAAGTGTGCTTCTCTTATGATTCTAGGGTAATCGGGAGATTTTTTAATTTCTTGTCCAAAGAATTCTTTCAGTTGTTTTTTTATCTCAGTAACTAACTGATCTTTGATAGAATGATGCACTAGCAGATAATCTGGTGCTATACAAGTCTGTCCGGCATTAAGAAATTTTGCCCAAACAATTCGTTTTGCGGTGACTTTAATCGCTGCAGATTCATGTACCACACATGGGTTTTTACCGCCTAATTCTAAAGTTACTGGAGTAAGATGTTTTCCAGCGGCTTGATAGATTTTTTTACCTACGCCAGGACTACCTGTAAAGAAAATATAGTCCCATGATAAGGCAGTTAACTCTTGGGCTACGTTTGCATCACCTAGTTGCACAGAAACGTGTTCTTGGTCAAAAGCTTCCTCAATAATTTCTTGAAGTAAAGAACTTGTTGCGGTGGAAAATTCACTAGGTTTTAAAACTACTGTATTCCCAGCGGCAACAGCACCTATCAAAGGAGCCAGCGCTAACTGGAATGGATAATTCCAAGGCGATATAATTAATACGTTGCCATAAGGCTCTGGATATTTTCTAGCCTTACTAGGAAAATTAAGAATGGAAGAGGAAACTTTAATGGGCTGCGACCACTTTTTAGTGCGGTAAATAAATTTCTTTAACTCAGCTATAATCACATTATATTCGGTAAGAAATGCTTCGAACTCACTTTTACCAAGATCGTTTTCAAGAGCTGCATAAACATCATTTTCTCTTTTCTCAATGGTGTTTTTAAGTCGCTGCAAGCTTTCTACACGGTATTTGATATCAATAGTTGTGCGACTTTTAAAGAAATCTATTTGCGTTTGATGGAGTTCTTTGACTTGCATGAGTTATAATAGATTGTTAGTGTAAAGTGATTCTGACTTTAAATGGTGTTTTTCTAGTTTCTGGTCTTGCAACCATTGTAAAAATGTCTGAATACCGTTAGGATTCATTTTACCCCAATGTTCTTTATCACCGAGAACCTTACAAGTTAAGTTGATAGCGGTTTCTAAATCCATGTTTTGATCTTTTTGCGGAACTAGTCCTTGTAATATTTCTGCAGCGTGTGCAGGATGTTCTTGGGCATAATAAAAACCTTTTTTAGTTGCTTCTAGAAAAGATTGTAATGCTTTTGAATTAGATTCTATAAAAGTTTGAGAACAGGCAATTACCGGAGAATAAGAATAGGGAATACCGTAGTCTTTAAGTTTAAAATATTCCAGGTCCATATTATTTTGTTGGGCTTGAACAGCTTCCCAATTCGTAAATATCCATGTGGATTCTACAATGCCTTCTTCCATCGCTTCCCAGATTTTTAACTTATCAGGATACACACATTCCAGAATTCCTTTGCCTCCGTCATTTTTAATCATTTGTCTTACTATCGCATCTTCATAACGCGCATCGTAAGAAGCATAAGTAGTATGATCTAATTCTTTAGGAGAACTGATTCTCTTACTTTTTTTACACACAATGGCGCTTAAGTCTTCTTGAAATAAAGCAGCTATTGCTATAAGGTCAAAAGGTTTGGACTTAGTTTGATAGCTCATGATGCTTTCTAGAGGACTTAATGCCATATCCACTTGACCTAGTTCTACCTTCTTAGCTGGTGTGGTTTTGTAGTTATCGGCACTAGGATCTAGAATTTCAACTTTTAAATTTACATCAGTATAGTAACCTAATTCTTGTGCAATAAAAAAACCGATATGATTTGCATTAGGTGTCCAGTCTAGAGCAATTTTAAGTGAAGTCATGAATAAGCTATTTTTAGAATTACTAAAATAGCGTACTTCACAGCAGATTCACCAAAAATTATGTTAGAATGAGTTGCGCGTTAGTTGCTCAATCTCTAAGCAAAAAAATTTCAGAATTAAAATCGGTTTATAAATCTGCTACAAGTTTCCAGATAGCATCTTTCTTATTTACAGGAGCAATAATGTTAACAGGTTCTTTTCTCACTGGATGCACAAAGGCTAAAGACCTTGCATGTAAATGAATGCTACCGTCTTTATTACTGCGTTTTGCACCATATTTTAAATCACCTTTTATTACACAGCCTATTTTTGCAAGCTGTGTCCTGATTTGATGATGACGTCCTGTTGCCAGTTGTATCTCAAGCAATGTGTAACGGTCGAGTTCTTTTAAAACAGAGTAGGAGAGTGCTGCTTTTTTAGAATTAGGGACTTCGTGATCGTGCGCATAGCTCTTATTTTGTTTAGGATTACGAACTAAGTAATGCTCTAATCGGGCACTTTTTTCAGGTACTTTTCCTTCCACTATTGCCCAATAAGTTTTGTTAGTTTTATGCTCAGCAAAAAGCTTGTTCATACGAGGTAAGGCCTTTGAAGTACGCGCAAAAATAACGACACCACTAGTAGGTCGATCCAGCCTGTGTACCACGCCTAGGAATACGGCGCCGGGCTTATCGTATTTTACAGCAATGTAGTCTTTAATCAAATCTGGTAGAGTCTCATCACCAGTTTTATCACCTTGCACTAAATCGCCAGACTCTTTATTGATGGCGATAAGGTGATTGTCTTCAAAGAGGATTCTATTGTTTATGTTTTGTTTATTCAAAGTTTTGAAAATCTTGAGAACCGATAATGCTGCTAATTTCTATATAATCAATCATAATTCTGTAGTAAATGACATCAGAGCCGCAAACGCATTTGCGATAACCTGATTTAATATCATCTGCTGCTTGAAAAGAATAGGGGTTTCGAGCAATGGCATCAAAATATTCATATAGTTTGTCGTAGTAACTTTCAGCTTGCGGTATTCCAAATCGGTAGACACCATAATCATATATTCTAATTATATCATCCTCTGCAATAGTTGTCAGCTTATAACTTAACATTTGCTCTAGTTCTGGCTATTTCTAAGATTTCTTCTTTCGTTTTTGTTGAAATTCCACTTTTTTCAGCTTTCTCGAGCTTCATTCTTATGAAATCAATTTCTGCTCTTTGATTTCTGGCTTGTCTTATAAGGTCATTAACTACTTCGCTTTTACTAGAATACTCTTTGCTAGCGACTTGAGACTTCAGCCATTCATCATTTGGTTCGGTAAAGGAGATACTTTGTCTAGACATAACAATCGATTTGGTGTAAATATACACCAATATACAATTAAATGGTTTTCATGTAAGTAAATATCTTACAAATTATAAATGTAAAGTTGAAGAGATGATGTACTTTACAATTCTATGAGAATACAATCTGTTACTTTTACTAAAATTTCTATTCTTCTTGTTCTTGGACTTTGTCTGAGCTCTTGTACAGTTCTTCAATGGCGCAGTTCTGATCAAGAAATAAAAGAGAAGTTTGAAGAGAGTTATGTAAATGCAGATATTTCTTATTTCAAAGTTGATAGTTTAAATCTGAAAGTGAGAATTCAGGCTGTTACTGAGCCAGATAACTCTATCAATCTTATTTTCTTTCATGGTTCGCCCAGTTCGTTATCTGCTTGGGATGCTTATGCTTTAGACTCGACTTTGAGAGAAAAAGCTAATATTTATGCTATAGACCGGCCAGGCTACGGATATTCTGATTTTGGAAATGAAATGACATCTATCCAATTACAAGCTCAAATAATGAGCGCTTTGATAAAACAAAAAGAATTGAAAAACGTGTTAACCATAGGTTCTTCTTATGGTGGTCCACTAGCCGCGAGAATAGGTTACTTAAATGAAAATGTAAAAGCAATTGTAATGATTTCACCAGCCATAGATCCAGAAAATGAAAATGATATTTGGGCATCGCGATTTACACGATGGAAACTGACTAGATGGCTCGTGCCAACTAGTTATCGTGTTGCTGGTGATGAGAAAAAAGTGCACGCACAAGAACTAGCTTTAATTAAAGACGACTGGGTTAAGATGACAATTCCTGTTTATCATTTGCACGATGATAAGGATGATATTGTACCTTATCAAAATATAGAGTTTACTAAGAAGAATTTCCCTAACCATAAAATTGTATCATTTCCAGAAAGAGGTCATGAAATCGCCTGGAAGAATCCAGATTTGATAATTCCTTATTTGGTGGAATTAATCAATAGCTTACTAGTAAAAAATACAAACTAGAATTAGTTTTTAACTAAAAAATCCCCATTCACAAAATGTAAACAGGGATTTCCATTACTTTTAAATTCAAATTTCATTTAAAACAATCCTTCGTTTTTATTATTAAAATAATTGAAGTCGTGGTTGTTTTGAATTTTTAAAAGCGATTCATAAATCATTTTGATAACGTTTTCTACGTCGTCTCTATGAACCATTTCTACGGTGGTATGCATGTAGCGCAATGGAAGTGATATCAAAGCACTTGGTACGCCACCATTAGAATAAGCAAAAGCATCTGTGTCCGTACCAGTGGAACGAGATGTAGCTCTTTTTTGATATGGAATCTCGTTAGCATCTGCTGCGTCCATGATCAGGTTGCGCAGGTTGTTTTGTATTGCTGGAGCGTAGGCTAGGACAGGACCTTTTCCTATCGCCGCGTCACCATTAGTCTTTTTATCAATCATAGGAGTAGTCGTGTCGTGTGTCACGTCAGTCACTATAGCTACATTAGGCTTGATAGTTTGAGTGATCATCTCTGCACCGCGTAGTCCTATTTCTTCTTGAACAGAGTTAGTAACATAAAGTCCAAAATCCAATTCCTTTTTATTCTCCTTCAATAATCTGGCCACTTCAGCAATCATAAAACCGCCCATACGGTTATCTAGAGCTCTACATACAAATTTGTTTTTGTTCAATACAAAGAACTCATCTGGATAAGTGATTACACAACCTACGTCTACACCTAGTTCTAGTACTTCCTCTTTAGTCTCACAACCGCAGTCTATGAAAATGTTGTCTAATTTAGGTGGTTGTTCTTTTGATTTACTACGTGTATGAATTGCTGGCCAGCCAAAAACACCAGTCACAATACCTTTTTTAGTATGTATATTTACTTTTTTAGAAGGAGCAATCTGGTGATCAGAGCCACCGTTGCGTACCACGTAAATAAGACCATCATCAGTAATGTAATTCACGTACCACGAGATTTCGTCTGCATGACCTTCAATAACTACTTTAAATTTTGCATCAGGATTAATTACTCCTACGGCACTTCCATAGTTGTCTGTAATGAAGTCGTCTACATAAGGTTCTAGATAGTCCATCCACACCTTTTGACCATTCCATTCATATCCAGTAGGAGAAGCAGTATTAAGGTATTCTTCAAGAAAATCGAGTGATTTTTTATTTAAAATGCTAGTTTCAGCCATGTTATTAAATTTAGAATGTGAAGATAATAATATGCTTTTAAAAACGCTTGTATTGTGAGCGGTTTCTTATTTTTGGAACGCTTTTGGCACTACATTATTTATGAATAAAATAGTCAGCTTTTTGTTAAGTGTTTTTTGTGTTCTCGCTTTCGCGAAAGCGCAACAACCACCTACATCTTCATCCAAAAAAAAGGACTCTATTTCAAACGCCACCGCAGAGTACTACTATATAGATGGCGACTCAGTAAGCTCTATAGAGCTGGACAAAGTAATGTTATTGCAAGACCTCAATTTTGATAGCAGGTACGAGCGCATTAGGTACTTAAGATTAAAACGCAAAGTTTTAAAAGTATGGCCTTATGCAAAAATGGCAGCTGAGCGGCTTACAGTTCTAGATCAACGGCTAGCAACATTGCGTACTAAAAACGAAAAGAAAAAGTATGCTAAGATGGTGGAGAAGTATATTGAAGATGAATTCAATGCAGAGCTCAAAAAGCTAACCAAAACTGAAGGCCAGATTCTTATTAAATTGATTCACCGGCAAACAGGTGATACCGCTTATGCGCTTTTAAAAAGATTGCGTAGTGGCTGGAGCGCGTTCTGGTTTGATAAGACGGCACGACTCTTTGATTTATCTCTTAAAGAAGAATATTTACCAGAGACCGTTGTAGATGATTTTTATGTAGAAGATATCTTACTTCATCACATTATTGATGACAAGCTAGAAGATCAAGATCCAGCCATTGAGTTTGATTATTTCAAAGCACGCAGCAACTGGAAAAACTATGAGCGCAACTTACCACCTACATATGATAGCATACAGCTAGCCGCTCGAGCAAAACGTATAAGAGAGTACAATAAGAAAAAAGCTAGAAAAGAACGTCGCAAGAAGAAGTAGTAGTTCTCGATACTACAATGGCACTCTATTCCTTAATGATTTCTTATGCTAGACCTTTGAAAGATTGCCTTAGGTTATAAGTTTCTCAATTACCTCGTTGCTATAGTAAGCAAAAAAAATCCTCTTACAGATTCTCATTCTATAAGAGGAAATATAATTAAATCAACCAACTTAATTTAAGCTCTTTTTAATCGTATCAAACCTGCGCTATTCAACAATTTAATGATTAGGTATGTGATGTCTATTTCATACCATTTCACACCAAAATTAGCTCGGTTTGCATGTTTGTGATGGTTGTTATGGTAACCTTCACCCATCATTAAGAAATCAAAACGGAACAAATTCTTACTGGTATTCTTCATTTGAAAATTGACATAACCATAAATATGACCGAACCAGTTGATGATAACGCCATGAATAGGAGCCATTAAAAAAGTAATAGGTAAAAGCAACCATTGCCACCAGGCTGTTACAAAGTACACAAAGAACAATATATATAATGTAATCCACAATAAACGTGAAAAGCGAGAACTTGCAAAACGGTCAAAAGATTTCCACTGCGGAACATTTTTAGTAAACCTAGCGTCTACCGCTATACGATCTTTATTGATATCTTGATAGATGGTCTTTGTTTTCCACATCATCGCAAATAAATTGTCATCGTATTTAGGTGAGTGAGGATCTTTTTCAGTGTCAGTGTAAGCATGGTGCATACGGTGCATAATTCCGTATCCATAAGCACTTAGATAACTAGAACCTTGAAAAATCCAAGTAAGTACAAAAGTGATGCGCTCCATAGTTTTAGACATAGTAAAAACTTGGTGCGCAGCATATCTATGTAAAAAGAAGGACTGGAAGAATAAACCTCCATACCACAATATTAAAACGAACAAAATAACCGCCATGAACTTTTTTTTACAAAGGTAAAGCCGGTAATAAGCTTAAAAAATGAACCTAAGTCAAGAAATTCTCTTTCTTATACGACTCAAAGCTTGCGCAGTAACACCTATATAAGAACTGATATATTTTAATGGCATGAGGCGTATGAGTTGCGGTCTTTCTTTAAAAAGTTTGAGATAACGTTCTTCGGCAGTGAGAGTTAAAAGATTTTGTTCTCGTTTTGATTTTAATAAAAATAAACGCTCTGCAGTGAGTCTTCCTATTAAATTTCCTATTTGTGTTTTTTGATACACCTCTTGCAAGTCATCATAGGTAATACTCAATAACGTAGTCTCTGTAAGTGCTTGCAGCTGGTATAAAGAAGGTGTTCTGGTTAGAAAGGAATCGTAGGCGCTTATAAACTGATTTTCAAAACTAAAGCCAAAAGAAATATCATTTTCATCATTCTCTTTAGGGATAAATAATCGCACAATACCAGATTGAATAAAAGAGATGTGATTTTCTACCTCTCCTAATTTTAAAAAAACCTCTTTCTTAGGAACAGTTTGTTGAAACAATTTTGAGGTAAAAAATTCCCAGTCGTCGTCAGAGATGTGAGCGATGCTTTCTAGATATTCTCGTATTTGTTCCATGAACTTTAAGGGACTGCAATAATCTTGTCAAAGATAAACCTAATAGTAATATGGAATAAATGGATGTATCCTAATTTAAACTTAAGAATACGTTTAATAAGTAGGAATGTATGGAAGGTTCCGCTTTCGCGAAAGCGAGATTAAAATCATTATTTTTGAGTAAAAATAAGGTTTATGAGTTCAACAATTATACGTTTGCAGCAATTAGGTTTCCCATGGCAAACCCAAGATCCGTTTTTATTTTGTGCGCATCATAGGGATTTATATCCATCAGGAGATGAGCAATTGGGAATTCCTGATCATTTGAAGTCTGGTAGGAATATAGGTCAAGATTTTATGCTTAAAGATGGTTTTAGAATGTATCATGGCAGTCATGTGCCAGGTTTTCCTTACCATCCGCATCGTGGTTTTGAAACGATAACCATTAATAAAGAAGGAATTGTAGATCATTCTGACTCCTTGGGTGGCGCTGGACGTTTTGGAGCTGGAGACGTACAATGGATGACCGCTGGAAAAGGAATCTTGCATAGTGAGATGTTTCCTATGTTACACAACGATAAGAAAAACACTCTAGAAATTTTTCAGGTATGGCTCAACTTACCTCGAGTGAGTAAAATGGTGCCACCACATTTTAAAATGCTGTGGAGTGAAGATGTTCCTGTTATTACTCATACAAATGAATCAGGAAATACAACTACTATAGATCTAATCGCTGGGATGTTAGGATCGCACACATCCCTTGAGCCAACACCTAATTCTTGGGCGGCGCATCCAGAAAACGAAGTGCTGGTAGCTACTATACAAATGGATGCAGGAGCATCATATCGTTTACCCAAAGCAGTAAGCAGCGAGGCAAAAAGAACTTTGTACTTTTATCGTGGGAATACTATTGAAATAGATCATACTGCTGTAACTGTAAATCATTCTATTGAGGTAAAATCTACTGAAGAATTAGAATTAAAAAATACCAGTAAAGAGGCAGCTTTTCTACTTGTACTGCAAGGAAAACCTATCAACGAGCCAGTGGCGCAACATGGTCCATTTGTAATGAACACACAACAAGAAATAAGAGAAGCCTTTGCAGATTACCAGCAAACACAATTCGGTGGCTGGCCATGGCCAGAGCAAGAGCAAGTTCACGATCGCAATAAAGGAAGGTTTGCTCTACATAGCGATGGTAGGGAAGAGATTAGGAGTTGAACATGAACATGAAATTGAACTTGAAAATGTGAACATCGAATATTGAATACCGAATACCGAATATCGAGTGTTATAAACGGTATAGAAATCTCACCTTTTAGGCGTTGTGCTTAGTTTACCGAAGTAGCTAGGGAAAGGGTTTCTATTTTTTATAAGTCGAATTATAACTAAACAGCGATCAGCGCAGTTTTGAAAGAGAATTGTTTTTTGATTTCAAAACCAACTCCGACTAGTCTGAAACGAGTTTATGGAATTGCTCAGGTTTACGCAATGTTTACAAGAATAAAATTGCCAGTCTGAGCTTGTCGACGACGTTTTTACATCTGGATCTAACCAGTATAAGTAACGACTACTTTACAATTAGGACATGTGACTTCTTTACCTTTTTTTATGTCCTTAGACTGAAAAGTTATCATTGTACGGCAGTCAGGACAAGGTATTTTTGTAGCATCACCTCTTTTTTCTTTCGCAAACTTTTTGAAAAGTAAGATTTTTTCTGGTTCAAGGTCTGTTTCTTCTTCCACGCCTATTTTATGGTTACAATTAGAGCAATTATAAACTTGGCCTTTTAAGTATAGATCTATGTCTATTGTAATAGGTGTGTTGCATTGGGAACATATAACGTTAGTAAGCATAATTACAAAAGTTAGGCATGTTCAAAAGTAAGGTTTTGAAAATAGTGAATTATAAAATCTTAAAAATTTACTCCTTTCATTTATAGAAATAGGTAAGGCGTTATAATTATTCTTTAGCTCTTATTAAATGTTATAGATTTTAAAATTAGCAGATTATTAAAATCCTTAATTCTAATTTTGTTTAATAACAATAATCCAAAAAAGAAGTTTACATCAACAATCGTTTAAACCCCAATAGTACAATGAAAAAAATATTCTTATTATCACTAGTATTGACTGTATCCATTGCTTGTAAAGAAGTTACAACCGATAATGTTGTCACAGAAAAGCCTATAGAGGCAACCGAAACTAAAAAAGCGGTAACAGAAAATGCTTTTACTCAAAGCATTGAGGAAGCTCACCATAAAAGTACTTTCCTTAAAAATGATGCGGTTCAATATGATTTTCAGGTAAGCTTTGGAGGTAATGTACTATTGGACGCGAAAATTACTCAAAAAACAGATGGTTCTATGGTACGTATTGATAATCAAGATGGTACTATGATCCTAGCCGACCAAGATTAAGTCTTTTCATCGCCTGAAATAGCTGATAACGCCGTGACGCGATTTCACGCTTATACGTGGTCTTATTTCTTTGCCTTACCCTATAAATTAAACGATCCAGGGACGCAGTGGAGTAATCAAAGAAACCTCAGTTTTGGAGAAAATGAATTTCCTACATCTCGATTAACTTTTGAAAATGGAGTAGGAGATACCTCAGAAGACTGGTACGTAGTTTATAAAAACCCTGATACCAATGTACTTGCTGGTGTTGCGTATATTGTAAGCTATGGTAAAGATCTTGAAAAAGCAGAGGAAGAGCCGCACTTTGCTAAATACAATAAGATAGAAAACATAGAAGGCATTCCGGTAGCCACAAATTGGTCGTTTCACAACTGGAATGAAGAAGAAGGTTATACAGATCAAATAGGAAACGCATCTATTAAAAATGTAGTATTCTTAAAAGACACTACAAATCTTTTTGAACAAAATGAAGACTTAGTAGCGGTTCTTATGCCTAGTAAATAGTAATTTTTATTAAAAAATTAGAATAAAAGTTGCTGGCCGTTATGAAGATTTACACCTTCATGCTCCAGCAGCTTTTTCTTTGCTTTAATTCCGCCCGCATAACCAGTCATGGAACCATCAGCTCCTATAATTCTATGACAGGGAACGATTATAGAAATGGCATTTGCACCGTTTGCACTTGCAACGGCTCTAATAGCTTTTTCATTTTTTAGCTTTCGCGAAAGCGAGATATAACTACAAGTCGTTCCATAGGGAATATTTTGCAATTCTTCCCAAACACTTACTTGAAAACTGGTACCAGCAAGCAAGAGAGGCAAATCAAATTTTTCTAAACTCTTATTAAAATAGTCGTGAAGTTGTCTCGCAGCTTCGTCAAGAAGATCATGCGTCCCTGGTGCAAAATCAGTAGCTAAATGCTTTGCTAGCCTAGTATCTATCGCATCTCGCATCTTTCGGTATTTCCAGTCGGCTAGGCATAGTTTATTTTCATAAACGCCTAAAATTAATTCTCCTACAGGACTTTTATAACTAGAAGTAATGATGCTACTCATAGCGCAGCGCCTCGATAGGATCAAGTTTTGCTGCTTTTACGGCAGGAATAACTCCAGAGAAAAACGCAATGATAATAGAAGTAATGGTCGCTGCGAT
>NZ_MAAX01000020.1 GCF_002162835.1 Nonlabens dokdonensis | reverse complement strand
AGATACCTCTTTAATTCTTGACCTTTATTTCAATTGTTCTTAATTATTTGACAAAGATTAAATTGCTAGCAAAATGAAAGTAAAATACAGTAATTAATGATTTACTAATTAGAGTTTTCTTAAGTAAATACATTTAGAATTGCTATTACATTTGAGAATGACTTTAACTGCCCAACAAATAAAAGAATGCCTTACTGAACCAGAAGCAGCAGCACATCTAGCAGACCTTGTATATATTCAAGATCAACATTTATCCATACATCGTAAAAAATATGGAAGAGGCTTTACTTATCTAGTAGATAATAAAACAAGACTAAGTGATAAAGATCAATTAAAACGCATTAAATCTTTAGTGATTCCTCCAGCATGGGAAAAAGTAAGGATAAGTAAAATCCCTAATGGACACCTGCAGGTAGTAGGACGCGATGAAAAAGGTAGAAAGGTATATCTATATCATGACATCTGGTCTCTATTACGCAATCAAACTAAGTTTTTTAAAATGTCCGCTTTCGCGAAAGCGTTACCTAAAATTAGAAAAAGACTGCAGCAAGATCTCGATCAAGATCAAATGACTAAGGAAAAATGTCTCGCTTTAGTTTTATCCATAATGGATGAGACCTACATAAGAGTAGGAAATCAATATTATGCAGATAAGAATAAAACTTATGGCCTCTCTACCTTAAGAATGAAACATGTGGACGATAGTAACGATAAAATCCAGTTCTCATTTACCGGTAAGAAAGGTGTGTCACAAAAAACAACTATAGATGATCCTGAATTAGTAGAATTAATTCAAGAATGTGAAGGTATTCCTGGATGGGAACTATTTCAATATTATGATGAGAATGGCGATCATCATTCTATAGATAGCTCGATGATAAACGATTACATGCATGAGATTGCTGGTGATATTTTCAGTGCAAAAGATTTTAGAACATGGGGTGCAACAAGAGAATTCTTCTTGAAAATGATTGACCTTCCCGAACCTACAACTGTTAAAGAAAGAGAAAAAAATATTTTACAAGGTTATGATACTGCTGCCGAAGCCTTAGGAAATACAAGATCTGTGTGTAAACAATATTATGTACATCCTCAACTACCTAATGTCTATGCCGAAGGCAAGTTTGCACCTTATAGAGAAAATTACAAAAACTACACGGATACTGATTTATTTGCAGCATCTGAAAAATGTGTTCAAGAAATTATTGATCAGTTTGAGATTGAATTTGCTCTAAATACAAATGATCAATAAATAGTGATCCAAAGTAAATATTATGGAGTAGTAATCTCCACATCTTTATTAAACTCTAATAACTTCTTTACAAATGAATCATTTGTTTCAGGACTGATATAAATTTCTTGATAGCCTTTATACTTAATTATCAAGCCTTTTCTAGCAGTAGCAGGCTTAATTCCTGACCAAAGACTTTTACCTTTTATTACTTCTTGTATACTTTTTGTGGAGATTGAGCCTCTTATTAGACCGCTTTTATATTTAAGGGACGTTTCTGTTAATTCATAACTGGTATCAAAGTAAACCCATAATAAATACACAACGACTAGAACACCTATAATATCTCCCAATAAAAATGCACTAAACAAAGGTGTATCAGATGTTATTCTCATAAAAACGACTATGCACAGAATTATACATACTCCAAATGTCACTAGCTGAAATAGAGGACCTTTACGGCTATTAAATTTCATTTTTTATGATCTCTATCATTACCATTTATAAACTATAATGTCGTCACCGTCTAAAGTAGCCATGTAACGACCTTTAGATTGCGCCACCTCACTTTTAGTCTTACCATATACTGGAAAATAAGGCACAACCTCTCCTTTACTGTCAAATATATAAACACGGTTTTCTCCTGTCTCCACAAGGTGAATAAAATCACCACTTTTTAAATGAGAAACTTGCGCAGGTAAATAGCTTCCATAGGGCAAATCTCGTTCTTCTCCATTTATTATAAGGTCATTATTATACTGAATTACTGCTACTTCATCATTTGCACTCAGTAAACACTCTTCTCCATAAGTTTCAATTGTTTTAATCTTTCCAGATGCTAGATTGATCTCCACATAATCACCTTTAGCAGTTAATGCCACCACTTTATTCTTATGGAAATAAAGATTGCTTATTAAATCTAGTTTACCATCAACCTTAGTTCTAGTTTTACCTACTCTATTTAAGATGGATATGGAATTGTCCGCTTTCGCAAAAGCGATATAATCCTTATTGCCTACCCTAAAATGTTTAGGACGTGAAGTAATCGTTGCTCCTTTTTTATATTGAAATCCATTAACTTCTTTTCCATCTCTATCAAACATAGTTAACCGGTTATTTTGAGCGATAAGAAAACGGTAATTGCGTTTTTTATCATAATCAAAAACACTCACTGGCTGTGTAATAGGATCTTTAAACTTTTTAGGATAAGTTGTAACATCCTTACCGTTTCTATCTAGAAAATAGAGAGTATTACTAGTATTGAACACCATTTGCTTTCTACCGTTTTTATAGGCGTCTGTCACCTCTATAGTTCCTAAAATAGGTCCATCTAGTGTTTTACTCCATAACTTCTTACCTGTTTCACTTAAAAGGTGGAATCTAAAACTATCATCTTGAAAAGCTACATCATGTTTTTTATTTAAGTGATTAGGAAACAAAAATGGGCCGTTAATAATTTTAGCAGGTGATTTATAGGTTCCTACCTGGCTCACCATCTGACTTGTAGCGGCGTCACTCACTTGTGGAATCAAAAAGTGATAATGCGCATACTCATCTTCATGTACAAACTGACTTACCATTAATGGAAACTCGCTTTCATTAATATTATTAATTAATTTCACATCGCTTTTCTGAGCAGTCGCTGCAATTTGTTTTAACTCCTTAGTGCTGGTGATTTTTAATAAACTGCTACTGCTACTCATATTTTTCATAGCTTCTTGCCACCATTCTTGCTCACTTAGAACTGTATTATTCTGAAAATTTGAAATAAACTCTTCTGGCGCAGTAGGACTGGTAGATAATATCAAATGCTGATTCAAAATGGTGACAAATCTGTACTTTTTAGACTTGATCAAAGGTTTTAAATCATTTGTACTGATAGGAGATTCTAATTCATAAATAGTTTGATCTCTATAAGTAAACTTTGCAGTAGAAAGACTGTCTAAATTTAAAAACACAGCCTCATAAGGTTTCATGGTAAATACCAGAGCTTGGGTTTTCTCCAGAGTTACCTCTGCCATTTCTTGTGTGTTATCGAGAATATCTTGTAACTGATCATTAATTTTTACCTCTTTACTGTGATAACGTTTCAAATTATCGATAAGTTGAGACGGATCTTTATAGGTGACAGATTTTAAAGTATTTAAACTGGTAGGCGTCACCTCTTGAATGCGATTTTCTACAACATCAATCTTGTTATACAAATCATGGTCCATCTTGAGACTGTCTTTATACGTAATGACTCCATCCATTTGAAAATGATTCTCAGATGGTCGCATTTCTAGCTGATACCATAAGGCATGATTACCATTATCATTAATATTCCTTCCTAATAAAAACTGTTCTAACCATTTTTTTTCGCTGGCTTTGATATAAATGGTAATATCACCACTAGTCCTTTGATAAATATCTTTGAAGCCATCGTTAAAAACATAATCATCAATATTTCTTCTTATTAAACTTTCTATGACTAATCTAGAATTACTAGCTAGATGTGCACCGTTATGATTTAAAGAGTAATATGTATGAGATGTTGTACTATTTTTTTGAATTTGCACACCATTGTAATCGATAAACCTACTTTGTGAAGTAGAATCCACGACCTTCTTTATAGGTGATGTAATCAATGTGATCACTACTTCATTTTTACCTTCTATACTCAAGGCGATTAAGGATTCCTCATCTACCTCATAGTTCTTAAGAAAAGAGCTCGCTTTTTTCACTTCTTCTAATCTTGATAAACCAGCAAGCTGTTCATACCATGGGTTGCTAGTAATCATCTGTCCTACATCTTCAAGATTATCTGCATGAATAATAACCTTAGAATCAGTAGGAATGCGGTTAATCAAATCTTTATTTACCTGCGGCTGGTCAGAGCAACCACATAAAAATATTGCTATAATGATGAGTAATAAAAATGGGCGCATTGAGTTATTTTTAAAGCACAAAAGTAACAAGTTAGTTTTTCTAATCATTGCAATCAACTACTAGTTATACATCTAATTTTAACTGACCAGGAAGCAACTTAAAAGTAGTGCGATGATAAGGTGTCGCTCCATACTTACTTATAGCAGCACGGTGCCTCTTTGTAGGATAACCTTGGTTATTCTCCCAGTCATATTCTGGGTGCTCTAGAGCTATACGTGACATAAAATCGTCTCTATATGTTTTTGCTAGGACAGAAGCTGCCGCTATATGCAAATATTTTCCATCTCCTTTTATGACTGTTGTTGCAGGAATTTTAGGATATGGATTAAACTTATTTCCATCTACAGCAATGTGCTCTGGACGTAATTTTAAACCGTCTATGGCCTGATGCATGGCAAGAATACTTGCCTGCAAGATATTGATCTCGTCTATTTTATCCATCATGACATGAGACACGTGATAATCCAGCGCCTGCTCCTCTATCAACGTTCTAAGTTCATATCTACGCTTTCGCGAAAGCTTCTTACTATCATCTAGTAAAACAGATTTAAAATCCTGAGGTAATATGACAGCTGCAGCAGTAACAGGTCCAGATAAGCAGCCACGTCCTGCCTCATCTGTACCACATTCTATAATATCTTTATGAATTTGATTTAAAAGCATTTTCAAAAGTACATAATAGCTGTGCTTTAAAATCGTTTAAATGGTTACTTTTGAACTCTGTTTTTTTGCAGCTGTATTTATGAATCGATTATTTATTCTAATATTTTGTTTTCCCTTATTCCTATTTGCACAGGAACAAAGGCTTCGTAATGAACTCACTACAGACCCTAATGAGCGACTGCAAACAAATAAAGAAGTAAATGTTGAAGGTGAAAAACCACCCATTACAGATTATCTCATCATTTCGCAAAAGCGAGACACTACTTATCTAGACACGACGCTCACTATGGCTAAGGATTTTAAGTTTAACTACTTGCGTAGAGATGATTTTGAATTAATGCCGTTTCATAACGTAGGTCAACCTTATAACCAGTTAGGTAAGTCCTTTGATCTAGAATTACTTTCACCTCGATTAGGTGCAAGAGCAAGACATCAAAATTACTATGAGATAAATGATGTAATGGATTATTATGTCCCGACACCATTAAGTGATCTATTTTTTAAGACTGCAGTAAATCAAGGTCAGCAACTAGAAGCGCTTTTCACCTCAAACCTTTCTCCTCAATTCAACTTTTCTATAAGTTATAAAGGTGTACGTAGTGCAGGAGATTATGTAAATACACTTACGAGCTCAGGGAATTTTAAATTTACTTCTAACTATACTTCAAAAAACAAGCGTTATAGATTGAGACTTCATACTACCTTTCAAGATCACCTCAATGAGGAAAATGGAGGAATAGAAGCTGTTTCCCTTCAAGGTTTTATAGATAATGATGAAAACTTTGACAATCGTGGAAGAATAGAACCTAATCTTATTGATGCAGAAAGTATACTAGATGGCAGGCGTTTTTACATAGATCATGATTATGAATTAATAGGTAATAAAGACAGTACATCTTATTACAGCGGTCGCATTTACAATAAAGCTTATTATGAAGATAAATTTTATGAATTCAACCAAAGCACCGCAGATGAAGCTTTTCTAGGGGAAGCTTTCATATCTTCTAGCTTAAGAGATAAAACTAATCTCGAGGAAGGAATGATAGAAGCTGGTGTTTCTTATGATCACTATATTTTAGGATACTTCAAAGCTGGTGTCGCAAGGCATAAATATAACTATGGTTATGATAGAGTTATTAATCAAGATAACGGTACTATAACTAATAGATTGATAGGTGAATTATATCAATTCAAAGCGCAATTTAAAAAACGAATAGGTTCATTTGACGTTAAGGCAAATGGTGGCGTCAACTTTGCGGGAGATCTAGATGGCCAGTTTATCAATGGCCAGGCATCTTACGACTTTAAAGATATGAGCCTAACAGCCGCTCTAGCTATAAGCTCTCGTGCTCCAGATTTTAATTATATACTTCATCAAAGTGATTACGTAAATTATAACTGGCAAAACAGTTTTAATAATACAGAGAAGCAAGAGCTGCGTATTGACTTGGATTCAAAAAAATATTTAAATGCCGAAGTAACTTTCACAACTATACAAAACCATGTATACTTTGCTCAAAATCTTATTACAGATACTAATAATGAGGTGACCGGCTATACTGCGACGCCACTTCAGACCAGCGATGACATTACTTACTTTAAAGTAAAACTGAATAAAGACATTACGTTTTTGAAGTATTTTGGTTGGGATAATACGGTAATGTATCAAAACGTTACACAATCAAATGATATAATTAACGTACCAGATTTAACCGCAAGAACAACGCTTTATTATAAAAACAGATTATTTAAAAATGCTCTGTTATTGCAAACTGGTATCACCGCAAAGTACTTCACAGAATATTATATGGACGGTTATGATCCTGTATTAGGCGAGTTTTATTCTCAAAATACCGATGAATTAGGCGGCTTTCCTCTTATAGACATATTTGTAAATGCCAAAGTACGCCAAACAAGAATCTTCTTTAAACTAGAACATGCAAATCGTATTTTTTCCAGTAATACAGATTACTTCAGTGCACCACGTAATCCTTACCGTGACTTCACCATTCGTTTTGGGCTCGTCTGGAATTTTTTCTTGTAATTTTTCTTAAAATAATTAACTTTTAAAAAGTAAAATTAAAAATAACTTAACAAACTGTTACATATTATGTTAAATCACAGTCAAAGTTAGTTAAACAACAAACCATATTAGGCTTGCTTACGTTAATATTGGGGAAATAAAAAAACTAATTTATGAAAACTAAGATTTTAAGTATTGGTATCGCATTTTGTGCAATAGCATTCACATCTTGTGATAGTGATGATGACAACAACAACGCTCCTGATAATACAAGAGCAGAGCTTTATGCCACTAGTGTATCTAATGGCGATGTAACTGTTTACGACTTTGCAAATAATGCCGAAGTAACAACACTAACGACGGCATCTACCTCTAATGAAGGTATACAATATGATGCCTCTTCTGATGAACTTTTTGTAGCCTCACGTTCTTCATTAAGACTAAATAGCTATGTAAACGTAGAATCATTTTTAACTGGAGGAATTTCTGCTGTGGTAGGTGTAAATGGCTCAGTAGACTTTAACAGCCCGAGAGCATTAGCATTAAACGGTAATTCTATCGTAGTGGCAGATAATGGGACAAACACGTTTTACGTTTATACACGTACAGCAAATGGACTCACATTGAGAAATCAATTTGACGTGAATTTTGCAGTTTGGGGTGTAGAATTTGTAGGAGACGATTTATATGCTGTAGTCGACCAGACAGGAGATCTAGCGATCTTTAATGATTTCTTATCTAATACCACAAGCGGTACTCTAGCAGCTAGCAAAACTATTACTATTGAAGGTATCGTTAGAACACACGGTATTGCTTATGACGCTACTGATGATATATTAATCATGACAGATATAGGAGCCGCTTCTGGAGCTGGTAGTGATACAGATGGTGGTTTTCACGTAATTAATAACGTAAGAAGTAACATCGCTAACGTAGCAGATGGTGGAACTCTTGCTATCGCGGGAATTCAAACTAGAGTTGCAGGTGCTGCTACATTATTAGGTAACCCTGTAGATGTAACTTATGATACTGCGACTAACACAGTTATAATTGCCGAAATTGCAAATGGCGGTGGACGTATCTTGGGATATAACAACTTTGAATCAGGTGGTAACTTAACACCATCTATAAACAACACACTTGCAGGAGCTAGTTCTGTAGATTTTTATTTAGGTAACTAGATATCAATCATTTTTATACCAAGAGGCTACCTTTAACTAGGTAGCCCTTTTTTATTACTTACATTTTCCTTAACATAACATGTCATATATTTGAACTGTGCAAAAGTATCAACACATAATCGCTTCCTTCTTACTGTTGCTGTTTATAGCAGCACAGACATCTATGCTGCATGAGTTTTCTCATGAGGACGATGCGCAAGAATGTAACATTTGTTTACTTGCACATGATTTTCAATCTGAGTCTATTGATATAGCTCCAGCCATTGAAATTCCCACACAGGTAAATTCCCATGTAAAAAGAGAGGTCATTATTGATCTCGCTTTCGCGAAAGCGGAATCACTATCAAAAATCTACACCACACGGCCACCGCCGTTTTCAAGCTACCTATAAGTAAGCGGGCGCTTTGCCCTAGTCCTAAGTAGTAATTTAATTATCCCATATGTTTATCAAGCATTTTGTGGCAATAGTCTTTTTTATAAGCTGTTGTTACAGTAACGCACAAACATGTGATTTAACCCTAAAGGGAAAAGTCACAGATTTTCATGATGTGCAACCGCTAGAATTAGCGCAGATCTATGTAAAACAAATGCAAAAAACCTACATCTCAAAGGCTGATGGCACCTATGAGATTACCGGCCTGTGTGCTGGCATCTACGATTTAAGCATATCTCACTATGATTGTAATACTAAGAATATTACAATTAATATAGATACCAATAAAACAGTAGATATAAAACTAGAACACCATATCAGTGATCTCGAAGAAGTAAAAGTCATTGCAGATGTTCATGATAATCATTCCAGCACTCAGTCCAGTACCAGAATTAAGTCTGAAACTATAGAAAAGTTCAGTGGAGCTTCATTAGGTGATGCGCTAGCAACAGTTCAAGGTGTTACCTCGCTTAAAACAGGAAACAGTGTAGTAAAACCGGTTATTCACGGACTTTACGGCAGTCGTGTAGCTATCGTTAATGATGGTTTAAGACAGCAAGATCAAGAATGGGGCGTGGAGCATGCTCCTAACGTAGACATCAACTCAGCTAGCAGTATAGAAGTTATAAAAGGTGCCAGCGCATTGCGATATGGAGGCGATGCCATCGGTGGTACGATAGTCATTGAGCCATCTCGAGTAATTTCTAAAGATACGTTGATGGGGCGCGCTATCCTCCAAGGCCAGATTAATGGACGTGGAGGAAGTGCCACAGCTACTGTTAATAATTACCGTAATTCTGGCTGGTATCAACAAGCGACTCTTACCTACAAAAGATTAGGAGACTTTGAGTCACCAGATTATATTCTCAGTAATACAGGAAGTGAGACCGCTGCAGTTAATATAGCTTTAGGATTTAAGAAATTTGAATATGGAGCAAGTCTCAAATATTCCTTCTATGATACAGAAATAGGGATCTTGCGAGCTTCCCACATAGGTAACGCTGCAGACCTTGTCACCAGTATCAATTCTGGACAACCTACTATCATAAATGATTTTACCTATGATGTAAATGCTCCTAAACAAGCTGTTCAACATCATGGCATTCAGTTCAATACCTATAAGAGATTTGCAGGTTTAGGAAAACTAGATGTAGATTATGCTTTTCAGTTTAATAATAGAAAAGAATTTGACATACGTCGTGGTGAGAATGCAGGGAACGCATCGTTAGACATTGACTTACAAACTCATACTATAGCTGGTCATTTATTGATAGATGCTTTAGAAGATTTTACAATTCAATTAGGAACTGATGCGATGTACCAAATTAATAGTCCAGATGCTACCACAGGAGTGCGCCGTCTTATCCCAGATTACTCAGCTTACAGAATAGGTGGTTTTACTAGTGCGCTATATGAACCTAATGAAAATTGGATCCTTGATGCTGGTGTCCGTTTTGATTATTATCAAATCGATGCTGATAAGTTTTACCTGCAAAGTCGTTGGGAAGATTTAGGTTACGACACTCAGTACCCACAATTTGAAGTGAATGAGCAAGGAAATCAGATTCTTACAAATCCAGTTTTGGATTACAATCTTTTTGCGTTTACTGCTGGAGCAAAGTACTTTTTCAATGATCATTTCGATCTAGGAATAAACCTAAGTACGGCAAATAGAGCTCCTAACCCTAGTGAACTTTTTAGCGATGGATTGCACCATGCTCTTGCCACTATAGAGTTAGGTAGTCTAGATCTTGAAAAGGAACAGTCGTATAAAATCAACACTAATTTTCATGTTCAGCAAGGCAAATTTGACTTTGAGGTAAATCCTTATACAAATAGAGTTCAAAACTTCATACAGTTGATTCCTACAGGTGTAGAAACCACAAATCGTGGGGCGTTCCCTGTTTTTGAATACGAGCAGGTAAACGCTCTTTTGTATGGAATAGACGCTCATGCAACTTATGATTTCTACACAAGAAAACGCTCAAAAGAAATGAAGTCTAATCCTAATGAGATCATTTACAATGTGGAAAAATTGATCTCATTATCGACTCGTTTTTCTTATATACATGGAACTGACACATCTAACGATGAGGCGCTTATAGACATGCCACCTGCACAAATTCAAAATGACCTCATCTGGCACGACGTAGCTGATACTGGAATTAATTTTCAACTTACACATCAATATGTATGGCAACAAAACAGATTTCCTGATAACGATTACGATGTTCTTGTCCCACTGGATGACGGAACTTTTGAAAACCGTACCGTTCAAATATCTCAAACTCCAGAAGCTTATAGTTTATGGAATGCTGGTTTCAGTTACGCTTTCGCGAAAGCGAAATTATCCATAACATCTAATAACATTTTCAACACCTCTTATCGCAACTATCTTAATAGACAGCGCTTTTATGCTGATGAAGTAGGTCGCGATGTACAAATTCAATTTATTTATAATTTTTAACTTTTTAACTATGAAAAAAACAATTCAAACCCTAGCAATGGCTGCCATCGCAGTAGTGAGTATGACATCTTGTGAAGATGATGACGCTCCACAAATTATTAATCAGGAAGAGGTGATAACCACTGTTACTTATACTTTAACAAATGCAGCAGACACTACTGATACAGTTATTCTTAGATCTGTAGATGCAGATGGTGAAGGACCTAACGCACCTGTAAAAACTGTTTCTGGAACATTAACTGCAGGAGCAAGTTACAATGGAGAAGTTCGCTTTGAAAATGAATTAGAATCACCTGCTGAAAACATTACGTTAGAAGTAATTGAAGAAGGAGACGAGCATGAAGTGTTTTACAACAGCACTGTTTCAGGTGTTTCTATTTCAAAAACTGATGTAGATGTAAATGGAAATCCTATAGGAGTTACTTCAACATTATCAACTGGTGCTGCAGGAACTGGAAGCTTATCTATAGTATTGCGTCATGAACCTACAAAGCCTAACAACGGTACATTATCTGATGCTGGTGGAGAAACTGATGTACAAGTAACCTTTAATGTGACTGTACAATAGATTGATTTATCAATTAGCCCGTCGGAAGCTCTTTGAAACATAGGTTTTAAAGGGCTTTTTTATTTAGTCGCATGAATAATAAGAAACTACATATTTATCTACACCTTTAGACTGAATGGTTAGATCTGTAGTAGCCTCTAAATCACCAAATTCTACTCTTTCTTCACTTTGCTTATTTGATACTGGTGGAATTATCTGCCCGTTTTGGGTTTTAAAAAAATGATCAAGGACCTGTTTAAAGTAAACTTCATTTAACGTTGCGTCTTCATAAGTATAACTATAATCCTTGCAACCATCTAACTGAGTTTCTATTGATTTACCGTGTTCATACCATTTTGTCAATTGATCTGTTTCATAAGTAGTATTTGAATTAGTCAACTCAATAATTACGGTATCATTTGTACTTCTTAAAAAAGCCCCTAAAAGATTTATACTGGGATTACCTTTACCATCAATACCTGTTATCGATAATTTATTGCTGTAATGTACACTGAATGTATAGGCATCCTTATTTTTCACCTTTACTTTAATCCAGTAGCCGTTAAGAATAATATCGTTTGAGGCAAAATACCTCTCCTTTAAGACATTGGATTTTTTCTTAATTATCGTATCTCCAAAATTTAAAATGGCAATCACTTTTGCATCAAATTTAGGTTGCTCATATACTTTTGCTCCTTCTGGATTTATAACTACATATTTTTCCATAGCGGTAACAGTAGTGAAACAAAGAAGATAAATGGATAAAAAAATAAGGTTTAAATATTTATTCATGGTAATTAAAGGTACAAAAAAAACCGCTTCATTTCTGAAGCGGTTTTCTATATAAAAATGTAGATAAGTTAATCTACAGCATCTTCAACATCATCTGCTGCGCTATCTACAGCATCTTCTATTTTTTCACCTGTAGATTCTTCTCTACAACTTACTGTACCTAATGTAAACATGGCAGCTATTGCTACTACAAAAACTTTTTTTAACATAATTGATAAATTTTAATGATTGATTTTTATGATTATAAAGGCTTTCTACCAGAAATAATATTAATTAGAATAACTATAACTGCAATTACAATTAATGCATGAAATAATCCTCCTGTTGATAATCCTGGGATCACACCTAGTAGACCTAATACCCATCCTATTATACAAATTACGGCTACAAGCCAAAGTAAACTTCTCATAATATATATTTTATTGGTTCATGATAAAAGTAATACAAGAAAATTGAGTTAAACGTTAAACAAACAGCAATTTTAAATTTTTTAACTAAAATATGTAAGGATTCTGAATTTATGCGACCTGATGTAACTATTTTTTAAATTACCGTAAAAATCAATTAATCAAAGAGTTAATCCTAAACAAGTAGGTTAGCTGCAACAATGCGTTTCTAAATATTCTCATATCTGCACGTAGTAATTTAAGATGCCATAAACATGAATGATGAATTTAAGTGTTTACCAAATTATAATAGATCTTGCCTAGAGTAATTAAATAAATTATACCGCTTTACTTAATACTTCTCTGGATTATCAATCACATCTTGTGCTCTATTTTTATGTTTTTGTAATAATTCTGGATCCATTTTCTTAAGCAAAGCCATCATCATATTCATACGCTGGTTAGAAGCAAAATGTTCCTTTTTCTCGTCAAGAAAATTCCAATAGAGCGAGTTGAAAGGGCAGGCATCTTCTTC
Source organism: Nonlabens dokdonensis (assembly GCF_002162835.1). Lineage (GTDB taxonomy): Bacteria > Bacteroidota > Bacteroidia > Flavobacteriales > Flavobacteriaceae > Nonlabens > Nonlabens dokdonensis_B. The sequence continues at coordinate 1,603 of NZ_MAAX01000020.1, read as the reverse complement.
AGCTTTTTTCTTGCTTACCTTATACGCACAACTTTTACAGTAATTACTCATTTTGTTGATGTAACTACCACTACTTACGTATGGTTTTGTAGCTACAACGCCACCATCTGCCCATTGCGACATACCTCTTGTATTAGTAATTTCTACCCATTCTATAGCATCTATATAAATTCCTAAATACCACTCATCCACATAACTGGGCTCAGTCATATTAAGAAGTGCAAAATTACCGGTCACCATTAATCGCTGTATATGATGCGCATAAGCGTTGTCCAATGAGTTGTTAATAGCATGTTTTAGACAATTCATCTTCGTCTCTCCTGTCCAATAAAACTCTGGCAGCTTATTTTTGTTTTCTAACTTATTCTTAGTTTGATAATCTGGCATTTCCTTCCAGTAAATACCACGCATAAACTCACGCCAGCCCAGAATTTGTCTGACAAAACCTTCTACTTGAGAAATATCTATTTTAGGTTTCCCGCTTTCGCGAAAGCGAGACAAAACCGTCTGAATAACCTCTAGTGGAGAAAGTAATTTGCAATTCATCGCAAAACTTATTCTAGAATGGAACAGGTAATCTTGGTCCGTGTGCATGGCATCTTGAAAATCGCCAAAATGCACCAATAAATGCTCGCAGAAATAATTTAAAACATCTAGTCCGTCTTGTCTTGTCGTAGGCCAGTTGAAATTTTCTGGATCTATACGACCTATAGTTTTTACTCCTTGTTGATCTAGTAAATCTGTAATTTCTTTGACATCTTTTCTAAAACCACGCTCATGTGGGATTTCGGTTTTTTCATCCCATTTTTTACGATTGCTCTGGTCATAATTCCACTTGCCACCTTCTGGCTCCTTATCGCCCTCAATCATAATATCGTATTTCTTGCGCATATCGCGGTAGAAATATTCCATAGTTAGGCGCTTCTTACCTTCAAAAAATTTCTCTACATCTTTTCTTTTGGTCAAAAAATGCTCGGTATCATAACCTTGCCACTCTATATCAAGAGACTTGCAAAAATCTTTAAGCTGTTGATCTAGTCTCCATTCATCTGGCGCGAGGTATTCAAACTTTTCAATATTCTGCTCTTCAATAAGTTGTTTTAAGTTATCTACTAGATCTTGCTGGTTACGATCATCATCAAGATTATAATACTCCGTATTCCAGCCTCGATCCTGCATCCATTCATTAAAACCGCGCATGGCCATGAAAAAGGCGACTACTTTTTGAATATGATGCGTCACATAGTCCGTTTCCTGGCGCATCTCGGCCATAAAGTAAATATTATTGTCTTGATCTTCATTGAACCATGAATGCTTATGATTTAATTGATCGCCTAATATTAATCTAAGTGTTTTCTGAGACATTGTGTAACTTTTTTAACATGCATGCTACCTATTAATTAAATGTTCTATTATGAAAATTTCTAAAACTTTACTTTTCGGTGCTACTGCTTTATGGTTGTTGATCCTTGCTTACTTTTCTTTTTTTACTACAACTAGCGCTTCTACCAATCTAATGATTTATACTACTGGTCAAGGGTTTTTAATTGCGCTTCTTATTCCTTACTTAAATCAACGCAAAAAGAACCGAGCAAGTAAATGC
>NZ_MAAX01000015.1 GCF_002162835.1 Nonlabens dokdonensis | reverse complement strand
GCCGTCATAGCCGGCAAAAGCAATAATTCCTGCCATAGAGATAAATGACGCAGCACTCATCCAGTCGGCAGCCGTAGCCATACCATTTGCAAGCGGAGAAACACCACCACCGGCAACATAAAATTCTTTTGTAGAGCCAGCTCGGCTCCAAATTGCGATCCCTATGTAAAGGGCAAAGGTTACTCCTACGAGTATATAAGTCCACATTTGAACATCCATAATATTTTCTTTAAGTAACTACTCTTTCTAGAGCAGTAGGTTTGTTTTAGTTGATTTGATTGATGTGATTACGCTTTCGCGAAAGCGTAATTAAAAAAGCTCGATTGATACTATTTCTCGTCGTAGCCGTATTTCTTATCCAGCTTGTTCATAATGCGTACATAGATGAAAATGAGCACCACAAAGACGTAAATAGAACCTTGTTGAGCAAACCAAAATCCGAGTTTGAAACCACCGAGCCTGAACTCGTTTAAAGCATCCTTGAATAAAATTCCAGCACCGTAAGAAACGGCAAACCAGATACCGAGCAGTATGAAGAGGTACTTGATGTTCTCTTTCCAGTAGGCTGTTGCGTTAGATTGTTTATCTGACATAATTTTTTGTTTTTAAGATTTATAGGTAAATCATGGCTTGTAGGGTCACAGTACCTACAGCGTCTAGATTTCCATATTTTTGATTTGCATATTCCAGCGACAACTTAGAGTGGTGACCACTGAAGTAAAGATTTCCTCCTAATCCAAATCGGCTGGCGTTATCATCAATAGCATCTATGCTACGGGAAGACGCTGATAAGTATGGTTGAATTTTGAGTTTATCATTTTCACTAGGCAATACATAACCTACGTGAGCATAAAGCATGGAGCCTGTCTCGTAAGTTTGACCTAGTGTGAAATTAGTACCGTAATCGTTGTTTTGGTAGGTCGCATAAGCAGTAATCGCAGCTCCTTTATCTCCTACTGGCGCATCATAAAATGCGTCTACAGCAAAAATGGCAACATCTTCACCTTGAAAATCATTATTTCCATCTAGTGATACGCTACCATTAGGATGATAGAAAAAACCAGCTCCTACATTAAAAACTTTTTTACTACCTAAATAAGAGCCTACTTTGTATGGTAAAAAGTTGCTTTCTTGGTCTGCAAAGTGATAGTCAAAATATCCTGCAAAGTTTTTACCTGCATCTTTGCCTCCTAAAATTTCACGACCGTTATAAGTAGCGTTATCTATTCCTGGAACTCCACCTGCGTCTAGTCCGTTTGTGAGTGATTCATTAATAGAAAGTCTATATTGTAATCTATCAAACTTTCCTTTAAAATAAACTCCCATGTGACGAGCAAACTGATCGCTCAATCCTATGGTCGCCCAGCTCTGGCGATTATTATCTAAGGTCAACATATTTAACGTACTCTGATTATTTAATCGCGAAATACCGTTCCAATAATGCAATCCACCACCTATGGCATGGTTATCATTGAGTGACCATTCTCCCCATACATCGTGAAAGAATAGTTGCGAACTGTCACCTTTTCCCACGGGATGCAAATTGCCGGCATTCTGGCTGTTTAGACCGAAATGAGTTAGGATTAGGAACTTTTTAGAAACTTGAGCGTACATGAGGACACGAGCTCTGCGTACAGAGAAGTTTAAATCGCTTTCTTCATTCCCAAAACTATTGAGTGTTTCATTATCTGAATGCTGTGCCCAGAATTGTGCCCATGATATAATACGGAAGTATTTTGAGCCACTTTCATTTAGTTTCACTTTCATTCCGCCAGTATACTCGGTAGAGCCTTGAGCAAATCCAAGACTGGTTGCGAGAAAGAAAAATGCTAGTAAAAAAGAATACTTGTTTTTCATAAGATGTTGTTATTAAGGTTCGTTGGTAGGTTAAAATAAGTAACCTTAACCATACTGCTAACCTCTACAAAATCTTATGTTAATAAAAATTTAATATACTTTTGTGCTAATAGGTATACTTTTAATCTCTAAAGCGTTCCCATTGAATCAGCATAAATTTATCTCCAAGCTCTGTAACTACTGCTCCTGCGCCTTTAATGTTTGTAGAATCTGAGAAATAAATACCTAGTTCTGTAGCGTTTAAAATTTTATAAGTAGGATGGTATTTTGTATTGCTAGGTCTTTTGATATTGTACTTTTTTACCCAATTAAGAACACTTACGTGAGAGATTCCAAGAATGCGTTCTATTTCTCTATAGGACAGTCCTTCTAGATACAACTGCAAGGCTTTATTAACATAGTAATCATCAATCTTTTTCCCTATTTTATCTACGGTAAAATAGTAATTACAGTCTTTACATTTATAGCGCTGACGTCCATTTATAATACCGCTTTTGATCTGATTTTCAGACGAACAGCTAGGGCAAATCTTCATAACTATATAAATTTAGCATAAATATATCAATTTACCACAATAATTAATATGGTGGTTATATAATTTATTAAAATGATTTCATTTTTAATTGAGAACTAGAAATGTGAGATAATTATAAAATTGTTGCTTTCGCGAAAGCGAAATAAGAAACCGATTCCTTAATTAAGAGAAAACAGTCGGTTTATATAGGAGCTGGGTGCACATTCTGTTTAACTTATTAAGGTTTAAATTGCGGTTAGTCTAGTTTATAGTTAATGTTTTAATAATCAGTTTATAAAGTCGTGTTATTATTTGAGATTCTTTAATCTATTGTAATTAGATTAGTTATAACTAAATAAAACATATTATGAAACTTATTAAAAAAATTGGGCTGCTTGCCTTAAGTGCATCATTATTTATAGTGTCTTGTAAAGATGAAGTTGCTGAGAAAGAAGCTGAAAAAATGAAAATGGAACAAGAAATGAAAGCTAAAAAAGCAGACTCTCTTGCTATGGTAGAAAAAGAAAAAATGGAACGCGATGCAACTGCTGTAAGTATTAATGGAGCTTTAATGTATCCTGATATGACTATAGTGGAGAATGCATCAACAAGTAAAGATCTTTCTACACTAGTTACAGCAGTTTCTACAGCAGGCTTAGTAGGAACTCTTAATAGTGAAGGTCCTTTCACAGTGTTTGCACCTACAAATGACGCATTTGCAGCATTACCTGCTGGAACTGTTGAATCTTTACTAGAGCCAGAAAACAAAGAAAAATTGAGTGGTATTCTTACTTATCACGTGGTTTCTGGAAAAGTAATGGCTGGAGATCTTTCAAAAATGATAGAAGATGGAAAAGGAAGTACCACCTTTACAACTGTAAATGGTAAAAATCTTACTGCAATGCTAGTAGATGGAAAAGTAACTATTAAGGATGCATTAGGAGGAACAGCTACCGTTACTACTGCTGATGTAAAGCAATCTAATGGAGTAGTGCATGTAATTGATCAAGTGCTATTACCATCTAAATAAAAAATAGACATTATGAAAAGCGGCATTCTTTAATAAGAATGCCGCTTTTTTTATCGCTTTTAATTAAGTAAAATAGGTTTTCCTAAACCTAGTTTTTCTAGTTTATTAAATTGAGTGTTTTTATCACCTACTATTAAATATATCATTTTATCTGGTTTTATATAGTCATTGATAAGCCTCTTCATTTCATTAACATTCAAACTTGTTACTTCTTCTTGTCTTTGAATTGCATAATCTACAGGTAAATTGTTTTCATCAATATTGGTAAGCATTCTAAGCTTTGCAGATTGAGATTCAAAGGATCTTGCACTAGACTTAATTAAATAACTCTTTGTAACTTCCATGTCGTCTTCAGTAAAGGAAGAACCATAATTAGATAGAATCTCTTTTATTAGAGCGGTAGACTCAAAAGTTACATTAGATCTTACTCCACTATTTATTACGAATTTACCTGCCTTCGGTGAGCTGTTAAATGCTGATCTAATTCCGTATGTATATCCTTTTCCTTCTCTTAACTCTTGGGTAAGCTGGGAAGCAAAACCACCACCACCTAAACGATAATTTAATATTTGAGTTTTATAAAAGTCTTCATGATCAGATGTAACGGTGGCATTTCCAAAAGTTAGAATACTTTGCTTTGCATTAGGGACGTCATAAAAATATATTTGTGGTGCAGTCAATTCTGGAAATGATGATATTGTAGGTAGTGTAACATCTCTTTTAACCCAATTTTCGTTAATGTTTTGCAATGATTCTATCACCTTCTTTTGATCTATAGCGCCTACAATTTTAAAGCTCGCCAGTTGTGGTGTTATGTACTTTGTGTAGTAATCCTTTAGATCTTCTAGAGTGATATTTGCGACACTTTTTTCTGTTCCCAGATTGTTTTGTGCGAGTATATGATCCTTACCGAAAATCAATTTATCAAATTCATTACTAGCTATCGCTCGAGGGCTTGCTTTTTGCTGCTGAATTCGACTAATAGTTTGTTTTTTAAGTAATTCAAACTCATCTTTATCCCAGCGAGGTTCTAGAAGTATCTCACTTACTAAACTCATTACCTTATTATAATTTCTAGATAAAGAACTAGCATTAACTGATAAACTTTCATCACTGGCGCGCACTGAAATAGATGCGCCTAATTGTTCTATTGCCTCTTCTAGTTGAGCTGGAGTACGATTCATAGTACCTTTATTCATAAGTTGTGCTAGCATGTTAGAAACTCCTGTTTTTTCTATTTCTTCAAATAACATTCCTCCTTTAACATCTAGTTGCAATTGGACTAAAGGAATCTCGTTATCCTCAATTCCCAATACTTTTAAACCTGAATCTAATTTGTCTTGGTAAACGCTTGGAACTTCTAGGGTAGGAGCAGCACCGTATTCTGGTTCTATAGAGCGGTCAAAGCTGGATGGACTACGCTCGTAAGTTGCAGCAACACTGGTATCAAAAGATTCTTCTGCACCTTCTATTATTTTTTCTTCTTTTACTTTAGCTTCTTTAGAATTTACAATGGCTAGTTCTGTTTGCCCTTTAGGGACAAAACTGGTCATAACATAAGATTTGTCTTTAATGTATATGTTATATGCATTTTGCACATCTTCAACTGTGACAGCTTGCATATTTTTCACATCTTCAGACAGAAAACCGGCGTCGCCAGCTAAAATTTCATATTGTGTTAGCTGAAAACCTTTACCTAACACACTTGATAATCCTTGGTAAAATTCAGTTTCCTTTTTAGTTTTAATTCTATCTAGGTCGTTTTGAGAAATTCCATTTTCTTCAAATTGTTTTAATGCTTTATAGACACTCTCATACACGCTATCAAGATCAACATTATCATAAGCTCGAGCAACTATTGAAAACTGACCAGCTAATTCTGAAGTGTAATGATATGCCCTAGCTTGATCTGCCACTTTATCTGTTTCAATAACAATTTGATTAAGTGGCGCTTTTTTACCTCGTGAAAGATAAGTGCCCAATATATCTAAAGCATATGAATCCTTATGATAGTTTACTACTGTAGGCCATGTTAGATTAAGTCTAGGAGTTTGCGCAAAATTATCTTCATAAAACAATTTTTTAGAAGCGGTTAATTCAATAGGTTTTACCTGTGCTTTTTTAACTTCTTTACCTCTTTTTATCTCGCCAAAATATTTCTTTACCCATTGCAATGCTTGAGTTTTATCAAAATCTCCGGCTATAGTTAATACAGCGTTATTAGGAGTGTACCAATCATTATAAAAATCCTTCACATCTTGAAGTGAAGCGTTTTGAAGGTCTTCTAGTGAGCCTATCACTTGCCAGTTATATGGATGTCCTTCTGGGTATAAATTCTTTCCTATTACATAGGATTCATGACCGTAAGCATTATTATCTACACTTTGACGTTTTTCATTTTTCACTACTTGCTTCTCTTTAGCAAGAACTGGTTCAGTAACGGTATTTATGAAGTAGCCTAATTTGTCTGCTTCAGCCCAAATCATTTTTTCTAACGCATCTTTAGGAACCGTTTGATAATAATTAGTAACGTCTCTACTGGTCGAGCCATTTGCACCTGAACCACCTATTCTTGCGCTCATAGCATCGAGTCCACCTTTGCCTAGATTTTCTGATTCTAGAAATAACAGATGCTCAAATAAATGTGCAAATCCTGTTTTGCCTTCTTTTTCTCTAGCACTTCCTACATGAGCAGTTAAGGCAACTGCTACCACAGGATCTGATTTATCTTCATGAAAGATAACTGTAAGACCGTTATCTAATGTATGTTTTTCAAATGGGATAGATATATCTGTAGCAACATTATCAGAGGTATTGTTATCTTTTTTACCATCATCACATGAAATAAAAATAAAAGCAATAGAGAAAATTATTATGCGATAGGAGTGTTTCATATTTTTAAAATTGTGTTCCATATATAATTGTAAATATAACGGTTATTAATAGACACATTTTAAAGTTTGATTCAGAAAATAGGGCATAAAAAAACCGCCTTTATGGCGGTTTTAAATCATCTGATTTTTTGATTACAAATCTTTAACGTCAGCAACATCTTCTAAAGATTTCACCTGGTTTAATGTGGAAGAAATCTCATCTTTTTGGGCTTCAAGAATAGAAACTACTGTAGGTGGTAGTTCGTTTTTATGTTCTAGCACCTCATTATATTCTTTAATTGCTGATTTTTCACCAGTAATACACTCTTCTAAGATAGCCTCATCTGTATTGAGACTTAAAGCTGCTTTTATATTCATCCAGCTACGGTGAAGATCTCCAGCCATAGAACCATCGTTCTCAGGTGTTTTATTCATATTTTTCATTTCTCCAGCAAGTGAGGCAGCAAATTCAGTACGTCTTGCTCCTTGATGTGCTAGCCATCTTTTAAGTTGTACATGCTCTGTAACTTCAGCAGCGTTTGCATAACCACGCTGTGCGTCGTAAGTTTTTTCTAATAAATCGTTGAGGTATTTTTCAGTCTTAACAGTTTCCATTGGTTTTATTTTTCTTTCAATATAAGACCGTTATCAGAAAATCATTCTTAAAAAATTGTGAGTTGAGATATGTTTAACGATTATAGAAAAGAAGCGATAATTACAAAACAAAAAGCGATAACCCTAAGGATTATCGCTTTTCAATAGTCGTTATTTTAAAAATTATTTCTCGTTTTTTAACTTAGATAATTTATTGCGCTCATCTTGCAACTGTCGTCCTAATTTTTGCTCTTTCTCAATAGACTTACGTCTTAGATCTTCTAATTCTTCTTCTGTAGATTGTAATTGTTTTTGAGCGGCCTTAGTAGTTGAATTACTACTCTTATATCTCATACTCATAAATACGAAAAGGAAGCCTAGAACTCCTACAATGGACCAAACAATGGTGTTGTAAACTCCTTTATTAGTTTGAATACCTAAAAAGTTCATAGAATCTTTTTCGGCATTTACACCGGTTAAACTAGCGTTTGTTTCTTCAAGCTCTTGTTCTAAAGCTGCAATACGGCTGTCTTTAGTTTCAATAGAGCTCTCTAATCCTGTGATCTTGCTGTTTAATTGATCTATGTGTTTATTTGTGTTTCTACGTAATGTATTAATTGCATTTTGCTTAATAACCTTGTACTCTTTAAAGTTATTTGCATCATTCATTAGCGTTTCAAACTGTGTGTCGATGCTTTTTAAACTATCGTTTTGCGCTATTGTATTGTAGCTTATTATTAAAAATAATGGTGCTAAAAAAAATCTCATTCTTTAAGAGGTATCTTTATGTTGAACTTATGGAGGCTGTGAAGCCCGTAAAAAACTATTCCGTCATTTATCGAGAATGTTGCTCTAGATCTAGAACGTTCAATTTATATTGTTAATTGTGGTAATTCCGCTTTCGCGAAAGCGATATTATAAAAAGCCTCTTGTTACAGAGGCTTTATTAATAATATCATTAAAATCTAGTCGTCATTTATAGTGGCGAGAAACTCCTCATTATTACGAGTTTGCTTAATTTTTTGTGAAATGAATTCCATTGCCTCTACAGGATTCATGTCTGCAAGATATTTGCGTAAAATCCACATAAATTTCATGGTTTTCTCGTCTAATAATAAATCGTCACGACGTGTTGATGACGATGTGAGGTCAATAGCAGGGAAGACGCGACGGTTAGATATATTTCTATCCAGTTGAAGCTCCATGTTACCAGTTCCTTTAAATTCTTCAAAGATTACCTCGTCCATTTTAGAACCAGTTTCTGTTAACGCTGTTGCAATGATAGATAGCGATCCACCATTTTCTATATTACGAGCAGCTCCAAAGAAACGTTTAGGTTTATGTAAAGCATTTGCATCTACACCACCAGAAAGTACTTTACCGCTCGCAGGTTGAACCGTATTATAAGCACGAGCAAGACGTGTAATGGAGTCAAGTAAAATCACGACATCGTGACCACATTCTACCATACGTTTTGCTTTTTCAAGAACAATGTTAGCCACTTTTACATGGTCATGTGCTTCTTTATCAAAAGTAGATGCAATAACTTCACCATCTACATTACGTTGCATGTCTGTTACTTCTTCTGGACGCTCATCTATAAGAAGTATAAGCTGATATACTTCTGGATTATTTGCCGCAATCGCGTTTGCAATATCCTTGAGCAACATGGTTTTACCTGTTTTAGGTTGTGCTACTATCATACCACGCTGTCCTTTACCTATAGGAGCAAAAAGATCCATAACCCTTGTAGAGATACTTGCTCTTCTACCGGCAAGATCAAATTTTTCTTCTGGGAAAAGAGGTGTTAAGTGCTCAAAAGAAACACGATCACGCACTACCTTAGGATCTAATCCATTGATTTGTGAGATCTTAATTAAAGGGAAATATTTCTCTCCTTCTTTAGGAGGACGTACCATACCTAATACTGTATCACCAGTTTTAAGACCGAAAAGTCTTATCTGGGATTGCGACACATAAATATCATCTGGACTGGCTAAGTAATTGTAATCACTACTGCGCAAGAAACCATAACCATCTGGCATCATATCTAGCACACCTTCACTTTCTATGATTCCATCAAATTCAAAATCAGGATCGCGGTAACGGTTGCGATTATCTTTATTACCTTTAGGTACGTTAGGTTGATTATTGTTATTGCGAGAATTCTTCTGACGGTTATTGCGGCTCTCATTTTTATCGCCGTTGTCTTTGGTAGAGTTATCCTTAGCTTCTGCAGGTTCTTTAGAGTTGTCCTTTTGTGAGTCAGACTCTTTAGTTTTGCTTTTAGTGGTTTTTTTATCCTTTCTAGGTCTAGGATTAGGTCTACTAGGGTCTATACGTCCTTTGAGTGTCTCTTCTGTAATGACAAAGTCTTCTTTGTCATCAGACTTTGATTCTTTATTAGTCTCTTTTTTAGGAGCTCTAGGCTTGCGTTCTTTCTTAGGAGCAGGTTTTTTAGGCGCGGCTTTTTTAGCTGGTGCTTCTTTTTTATCCGTCTCTGGAGCTGCGTCTATGTCGAGGCTCTTAACCACATCAGGATTTTCTGCTTGTAGGTCTAAAATTTTATAAACCAAGTCTAACTTGCGTAATGATTTTATTTTTGGAACATTAAGACCTTTTGCGATTTCCTGTAACTCAGGAAGTTTTTTTGATTTTAAATCAGCTATTTGAAACATATAACTTTAGTAAATGTGTAAATTGTTTTCAGGAGAAGTTTAAAGTTCAAAACTTATGAGAAAAATTTTAAACTGCTAGGTAACCTATAAAGAGTTAGTTACCTTTTGTGCACTGCAATGATACATTAAAAAATTAATATCTCTTGCTCTTTTTGCAGCTATTGTTATATTTTTGCTCTGCTTTTGAAAAATTGCAAACATGATACAACGTATTCAAACAATATATTTATTTTTTGCTGCTTTAGTTTCTGGAGTCCTTATATGGATTGTAGAGCATTACATAGATGGTGAAGGAAATGAATTTGTAGGTATGGATAGTGGCTTGTATTATGGTATATTTGTTTCTAGTGCAGTTTTATCGTTAATTGCTATTTTCTTATTTAAGAATAGGCAATTACAAACTGTGGTAAACAGATTAAATTTGTTATTGAATCTTTTTATACTAGGAGTTTATGTATATCAATCTCTAATGATGTCTGGAGAAACGGCGGTTTCTGAGAAAGGCATTGGGATGTTCATTCCTATCCTATCTATCGTTTTAATCGTCTTGGCTAACAAGGCAATAAGAAAGGATGAACAACTCGTAAAATCTGCAGATAGATTACGATAAACGCAAAAATCTTAGTAATATTAGTGAGAAATCCTGTAAGGCGCCACCTTGCAGGATTTTGTTTTTTAAGAAGTTTTTCTTTTTATCTCGCTTTCGCGAAAGCGGATTTTACCCACCACTTTATTGATAGCAACTAGTAATTTGAATTAAAAGATCAAATATGGAATTTATCGATCTTTCTCAATTACCTCTAAGTTTGAAATTTTACCATCATTAATCTCAAATCGAAGCATCGTACGTTTTTTATGAAATCCATGCATACCTATCGCTCCTGGATTCATGTGCAGGCAATTGATCTTTTTATCGTTAACTACTTTTAATATATGACTGTGTCCACAAATAAAAATATCTGGCGCATTGTCATATATTTCTGGTCGTACACGCTGGTTGTAGCGACTGGGATAACCACCTATGTGCGTGATCCATATATCCATTCCTTCACAAGTAAATCGATTGTGCTCTGGAAACTGCATTCTTGCTTTATCGTCGTCTATATTTCCCCAAACAGCTCGCAAGGGTTTAAGCGCCGCAATTTGATCTGTAACTTTAAGATCGCCTATATCGCCAGCATGCCACACTTCATCGGCTTGTTGGACATATTTTAGGATAAAATCATCTATGTGGCTATGAGTGTCTGAGAGAAGTAATATTTTCATTTCACAAAGATAGCTAGTGAAGTAGTGAGTTTTGAGCTGTGAGCTATGAGTTTTTGATAAGGAGATTTTTAATATTCATTCAGTGGATGATAATGATCTATTCCATTGATAAAAAATTTTCACGCCATTCTCTGAACTCCTTAGTCAAAATTCTATCTTTGCTTTAATGCAAGAAACTTCACGCTATTTTATGGAGCTAGCTTATGATGGTACTAACTATCACGGCTGGCAAAAACAACCTCACAGTATATCTGTTCAAGAAGTCATTGATGATGGACTTAAAAAAATGCTGCGTGAAGATATACGTATTCAAGGAGCAGGAAGGACTGATACTGGAGTACATGCTGCTTATATGGTGGCTCATTTTAATTACTCTGGAACACTAGATATCGAGCACTTAATTTATAGGTTGAACCGCTGGATACCTAAAGATATTGCTATTTATGATATCAAGCCAGTACAGGAAACTGCACACGCGCGCTTTCATGCTACAAAGCGTTCCTACGAATACCATTTTTTATTAAGACCTGATCCATTTCAAGTAAATCAAGCTTATGTTCTTTTTAGAGAACCAGATTTTAAATTGATGGAACAAGCCGCCTCTATATTGCTAGAGTACAAAGACTTTGAATGCTTTTCTAGAGTAAATACAGATGTTAAAACATTTCTTTGTGACCTCACTGAAGCCAGATTTGAATTTAAAGATCACAAAGTCATATTTCATATTACTGCAAATCGTTTTCTACGTAATATGGTGCGCGCGATTGTGGGGACTTTATTAGAAATAGGTTACGGTAAAAGGACTGTAGAAAGTATGCATGATATCATTGCTTCCAAAGATAGAAGTCAGGCTGGAGCTAGCGCTGCTGCCTCCGGTTTATTTTTGACTAAGATCGAATATCCCAAAGAGCTTTTCTTATGAAGTCTAAGGTGCTTTTTCAAGAGTCTCAAAAGTTCCATCAATGGTGGATATGGATAATATTAATAGGTCTAGTAATTGTAGCTGCATCGACGTTTGATTATTTAGAACCGTTGAAAAATCAGTTGACAGTTGATAAAGTTATATTAACTATAACTGCTATAGGGATTTTGGTTTTATTTTTGACATTGCGATTGAATACGAGAATCACAGAAGAAAAAATAGAAATACGCTTTTTTCCCTTTGTTAGAAAAGACTTTTACTGGAAAGATATGACCAGTGCTCAGTTAATCGATTATGGTTTTGTAGGTGGTTGGGGAATAAGGATCTGGACGAGCTATGGAACTGTTTACAATGTAAAAGGTTCTCAAGGTCTTCACCTCAAAATAGCCGGTAAACAGTATGTAATCGGTACTCAAAAACAAGAAGAATTGCGATCTAGTATCGCACATTTACTTAAATAATTATGGCTTCAACTACAGGAAACGCATTTAACATGTCTCTATTTAAGAGACTGCTTTCTTATACAAAGCCTTATAAATTAACTTATTACTTTGTGGCATTAAGTGCAATTTTGATTGCTATTGTCGCCATCGGGATGCCTTATCTGATTAAAGTTGCGATCGATAATCATATAGTGCCACAGGATTTTAATGGTTCACAAACAATTTTAGGTATTGAGTATGGTGGTTTTATAGGTGTAATAGGTTTAATGATAGGAGTACTCATTGCAGATGTTTTGCTGCAACTCAGTTTTATTTATTATGCAAACTGGTTAGGACAACAAGTGATACGTGATTTACGTGTGAAACTCTTTAAGCACATGATGGGTTTCAAGATGCAATATTTTGATAAAAGTGCCGTAGGTAAATTAGTAACCAGAGCTGTAAGTGATATAGAAACCATCGCAAGTATTTTTTCCCAAGGACTTTTTGTTATTATATCAGACTTGCTCAAAATGATAGTCGTTCTAGGTTTTATGGCGTTCTCAAGCTGGAAGCTGACCTTAATAGCTCTTATTGTCATGCCATTTATTCTTTATGCTACGCGTGTTTTTCAAAAGGCTATGAAAGTCGCTTTTGAAGAAGTGCGCACACAAGTGAGTAACCTAAATTCATTTGTTCAAGAGCGTGTTACAGGTATGAAAATCGTTCAGATTTTTAATCGAGAAAAAATAGAATACGAGCAGTTTAAACAGATTAACGATAAGCATAGAAATGCTTGGGTAAAAACAGTATGGTACAACTCAATTTTCTTCCCTATTGCAGAGATGGCTTCTAGCATCACCATAGGTCTTATCGTTTACATAGGAGTAGTTATGAATATAGGGACTCAAAATGCTGCATTAGTGGTAGAAATAGGTACTATAGTTATGTTTATTGATTTGTCACAAAAACTATTTAGACCATTGCGTCAGATCGCAGATAAATTTAATACGCTGCAAATGGGAATGGTTGCTGCAAATCGAGTTTTTGGAATCTTAGATACAGAGTCACAAATTGAAGATGAAGGACAACTAATCGCGGCCGATTTAAAAGGTGTCATTGAATTTAAAAACGTAGATTTTGGTTACGTAGAGAATGAATTAGTTTTAAAGAATCTTAGCTTTGAAGTGGAAGCTGGAGAAACTGTCGCTATAGTAGGTGCTACAGGAGCAGGAAAGTCTACGATCATTAATCTGTTATCTCGGTTCTATGAAATTAATAATGGAGAGATTTTGATTGATTCCGCTTCCGCGAAAGCGTACCAACTTTCATCTCTTAGATCACAAATAGCAGTGGTGCTTCAAGATGTTTTCTTGTTTGCAGATACTATTCTCAATAACATAACACTTCAGAATCCAGATATAACTGAAGAAGATGTAATTGAAGCTGCTAAGAAAATAGGCGTTCATAAATTTATCATGACCTTACCTAATGGGTACCAATATAATGTAAAAGAAAGAGGAGTAATGCTTAGTTCAGGACAGCGCCAGTTGATTGCGTTTTTAAGAGCTTATGTGTCTAACCCTAGTATTTTAATTCTTGATGAAGCGACTAGCTCTGTAGATGCATACAGTGAACAATTGATTCAAGATGCTACTGATATCATTACCGAAGACCGTACCTCAATAGTAATTGCACACAGACTTGCCACGATCAAAAAAGCCGATAAAATCATAGTTATGGATGCTGGTGAGATAGTCGAAATGGGAACACATAACGAGCTTCTTGAAAAAGAAAACGGTTATTATAAAAACCTTTACGAGGTACAGTTTTTACAACAAGAGGTAGCTTAAATTATTCCAGTCGCTTTTGCAATGATGGTACCTATTAAGATTATTATAAAGAAAACAATGCTTAAAGCCACTAGCAATGTAATAAAAACTACTATTGACACTAGAGTTTTGAGCAATACACTCTGATTATCTAATCTAAAACACCTTTTATAACAATACATGTTATAGACATACATTAATGGCAGTGTTACCGCTCCTAGATACATAAAATAATCAGGTAGCAATAGAACAACTAAAATAGAAAATGGGGTTGTTACAATTACAGAATGTCCATAAGTATATAAGTAGAAAACCACTTGTTCTGTAAAATTAAAATATCGTTTATTGTAAAAAGTGATTCTTGCTACTAATGCTAAAAATGGTATGGTAAGTAACAAGAAAAAACCTTGAAATTCAAATACTTGCTTAGATAAGTTTTGAGCATTAGCAAGATTTTCTAGAGCAACTTCTTCTGGCATACCCATTTGACTATAGGCATCTAGTGTAGCTTCAGATTGTTTGCTGATAATTTGATCGAGAACTCCTGTGTTTTTCAATACGTACGTGTAAATACCAGTAAAAAATAGTGCTACAAGTAAATATCTTATGGCATCCATGTAATTGACACGGCGGCCGTTCATATAACCTAAAATTACGGCCTCTGGCTTTTTAAATAAGTCCACAAATGTTCTCACAAACTTTGTGTCAAAACCTAGGTACATGTCAGCAAAGTCATTACCTACTTGTTTCATTGTTATACGATTCTCTAACCATTTACAACCACAATTTGCACAATGACTTTTACCAGCATAAATAAGCTCGTTACAATTTTTACAACTTCTTTCCATAGCTTTAATCAATAGTAATTGTTTTGAGTAGTTC
>NZ_MAAX01000194.1:7132-15141 GCF_002162835.1 Nonlabens dokdonensis | reverse complement strand
CCTCAATTGTGTTGAAATTCAAACCTTTTTTTTCATTCAGTTTAATTACATCTCCATAAGTACAACCATAATATATAGGAACAAAATTTATTTTTTTCGATTCAAGTTGTTTTCTGTTTAATTCAACCTGTTCAAGTTTTTCAACACAAGGAGCACACCATGTAGCCCAATAGTAAATAATAGTTTTATCATAATTGATGAAATTATCAGAAATTAAAGTGTTTCCATCTGATAATTCAATTGGAATAAAACTAGAAATGTAACTTATTCTGTTTTGTGGTTCAAAAATCGTTTCATTTAGTTTTCTATATTCAGAGTTACTTTTGATAGAATAACTTATTTCATTGTGATTTAGAGTGCTATTTTCTCCTAAAAGAGATAAAATTGGTCTTCTTTTGAAAGGTGATTTTACACCATAGTAGTCAATTCCAGTTTCATTGTAAATTCCGTTACCATTCCAATCTATTAAATACCATTCTGTTTGGTTTTCAGAAAGTCTAATTCCATTTTTGATTTCTTTTTTATATAAATATTCATCAACAAAAATAGGTTCGTTATCATAAACAGCAAATTCGAAATTCACTGTTATATTTTGTTCTGGGTTTTTGCAAGAGTAGAAACAGATGAAAAATATAAATAGTATGATTAATGCTTTTTTCATATTTTGGGCAACGTTGATGTATATGGTTTGTTGCGTGTTTAAGCACCTAATTTAGTAAATAAAAACCGAATAGAAAATCTGCGAGGATTTTCGTAAGTAGGCTAGAACTAGCAATAAATTATATACGGTGTTGGCAACTGGCTTTATTTCAGTTTCTTTTCGCTCGTTTTTTATTCCGTTTTCATTGGCGTACAAATCTCAATTAGAAATCCGTTATTATCTCTTAAATATCCAACTTTTTGTCCCCAAGGTTTTTCAGTCAAAGGTTCAAATTCGGTTGCTCCAAAATTGATTGCATTCTGAAAGTCCTTTTCGATATTTTCAGTCGTAAATGCTAATTCCACACCAAAAGGTTTTTTAGATTTTGATATTTTTTCAAATCCGCTTTTGAAGTTTGAGCTTCCTAATTCGATAGAAGCAAATGCGATTGTAGTTTCTCCCGAAATCAATTCTCCATAATCATTTTCAGGTGTCAAAAATTTTCGGTTAAATCCGAACGCTTTTTCATAAAATTCAATTGTTTCGGCTACATTCTCAACATAAAGTATTGTATAAGCGTATTTCATATTCTCAATTTTTCTCGTTTATCTCGATTTTTTTCAGCTTGTTGCCAACGTGTTTGTATATGGTTTGTTGCGTGGTACAGCACGTAATTTAGCAAATAAAAACCGAATAGAAAATCCGCGAGGATTTTCGTAAGTAGGCTAGAACTAGCAATAAATTATATACGGTGTTGTAGTGCGTTTTTAATTCCACATATATTCTAATTCAATGTCGTTTTCTTCAATTGATTTCACAATGAAAGTCGCTCCATAATTCGCAACTGAAGTGTATTTTTTTCCGTTTTCTTCTCTGGTCTTAAAACCACCACTTATTACTAAATAGGTTTTTCCCTCATCAACGTCCCAATTGTAACTTTTCGAAAGTTTCAAGTCAAGTAAATTCGAGCAGTTGTCTTTAAATTCTTTTTGGCTCGAAAATTCCCAATAGCAATCTTTATCTAATGCTTCTGATTTGCTTTTTGTGAGTTTTAATATTTCTCCTCTTTCAAATGTTTTCTTTATAGTTTTAGGATACCAAATTCCATTAAGTTTCTTTGATAGTTCTTTTTCTAAGTTATTTCTTTCAGATTTTAGATTCTTAAAAAACTCCGAAAAAAGAACTTTTTCTATATTCTCATATTCATAATCTTGCCAATCACAATATCTGTCAATTTTTAATGTATCTAAATCTCTAATTATTGTATAATCTTGAATTGAAGAGCTCCAATATTTTTGCTCACAAGAATCTTTGAATTTAAGTGCTTGATTCCAAAACTCATTTAGAAGTTTAATCTTGTCAGAGTTCAATTCTGAGTCTCCTGAAATCCCAGTTCTTTCACTAATTTTATATTCAGGTCGTATTATTTTTCCAAATATTTTATTTCCTTTTTTAGTGAATTCCATTCTTTTATTGACATAAGCTTCGTCTCCAGTCCAATAATCGATTATTAATTTCTCAAATTCTGGGTTTTGGGTATTTTCTTTTTTTCCGCTACAAGAACAGAATAAAATTAAAATCAGAATGTTAGATGTTATTACTGTTCTCATTTCTCAAATGCACTACAACGGTTTAGCATATGGTTTGTTGCGTGATTAAGTCACTAAGTTAGTAAATAAAAACCGAATAGAAAGTCCGAAAGGACTTTCGTAAGTAGGCTAGAACCTAGCAATAAAATATATGCATTGTTACCCAACGTTTTTTAATTCGGATAAATCGATAATCTTATTTGATTGTAAGAGCCTTTAGGATTTCCAAAAGCAAACAAATATGCATTCATTCCGCTTTTATTCAGCCACTTTATTCCATCTCGATAAGTTCCGTCATCTTTTGGGTTTTCAGATTCGATTTCCGAAAAGGTTGGTTCTCCGTACTTTTCGGTTAGCATTTCAGTCAATTCCGTGAATTTTTTCTTAAACGCTTTTTTCGTTTTTAGATTTTGCTTCTCCGTTTTAAAACTTTTCTGTTTTAAGTCATTCCATTCGTAAGTTGTAACTCGTATTGTACTATCCTTTGTGAAATAGTAACCAACTTCGAGTGAGAAATTCGGTTTTATTATTCGCCTAAAGTCTCGAGAAATTTCAAGTTCATAATTGTCCTTATTCGGAAAAATGTTTTCTCCAAGTCCAACTTTATGCGTTCGAGTAATATCTTCCGATTTCAGTTTTTTTTCAAGTTCGAGTGCATAATTCAAATTAAGATTTTCATAATTAAAAATCCGTTCATTTTGGAAAACTTTTTTCGAAGTTCCGCATCCAACTAATATTAAAGTCAGAAATGTAAATGCTATGACGATTGTTTTTTTCAAATGTTGGGTAACTTGTTATATCTTCCCAAATATACTCTTTATCCCGTATAAATTACCGGGATAAACGCATATTTCTGTTGTCTTTATCCCGTTTTAATAATTGCCATTGTTGGACTGCTGCATCGAGCGGATTCGTAATTTTATCCAAGTCCTTATGTGCCACATGTGTGTAAATCATTGTGGTTTCTGGACGGCTATGACCTAATAGTTCTTGAATTATACGCAAATTCACACCATTTTCTACTAGATGCGTTGCATAACTGTGCCGCAAATCATGTGGAGTGATCTTTTTTGATATTCCTGCTTTCTTACAACTGCGTTTTAACATCGCACGCACGCTGCTCGCGCTATAAGACTGGTTCTTTTCTCCTGCTATAAAAAAATCAGTAGGTTGGTAACTAGATAAATAATTATGTAACAATGCTTTGATATTTTGTGCAAGAGGTACATACCTGTCTTTACGTCCTTTTCCCATCTTGACGTGTACACACATACGCTCAAAATCTATGGCATCTACTTTTAATTCCAGTAACTCGCCTATGCGCAAACCACAGCTGTACAACATAGCGATAATCGTACGGTGTTTTAAATTATATGTTTTCTGGAGCAATCGCAATACTTCTATTTGTGATATAACAGTAGGTAAATGTTTACTACGTTTAGGTCGTTGTAGCTGCTCAATATCTTCTATAGGTCGGCCTAAATATTCATAAAATTGTTTTACGGCACTTATCAATTGTCTTTGAGTGCTTATGCTCATTTTTTTCTTATCTACATGAGAGATAATAAAACTACGTAGCTGTGAGGCATCCAGCTCTTTTAAAGGTGCTTTTTTAACATGAACGGCGATTTGCCTTAAAAAAGTAAAATAAGTAGTAATCGTGCTCTGGCTGTATCGTTTTGAATATAGAAATTCTTTAAAACCCAGTAGTGTTGCACGGTGATCTTTATGATAAACTTCTAGAAAATCTTGTGCGTTTTCATCACAATTATAATGGTATCGCTGCTCTTTAAGTAATTGAGTAATAACAAGTAATTGTTTACGCTCTTTTGCGATATACCAAAATTTACGACTTCCGCTATATTGAGCATCAGTTTTTTCTTTGAGTAATGCAATGAGCTCTTTATTGTAATCAAATTTTATGGAAAATACAGCTTCATTTCTGTGTTTAGTAAGATCAATTTGTATCGCGTTCATATTTCAAAAAAGTTAAACTTCTAAATATAAAACTTTTAAATAAAAAATAAATCTTGTTTTTGTACTTCGTCCATTTCTATTTTTAACATTACTTGTCAGTATACCAGGTCGTGTATTCCAGTCTGATAAAGTAAGGTGTAGATAGTTGTAATTCCGCTTTCGCGAAAGCGGAACTAGTAAAAACCTCTTTTTATATTCCAAAATTAATTCCTACCACAAAAGCACCATATTTCCTGCCACTGGTCATGCTATACACATAATCCACACGGAAAGGCCTGAACTTGCCAAAACCTATGTTATCGATTCCAGCGCTGGCCTCAAAATACGGTCTGCGGTCTGTGAATAAGGCTTTACCGCTTAAGATCAAATCATAATTCAACTGGTTCAATCCAGGGATTTTGCCCAGTACAAATCCTTTAAAATCGTGCTGTAAATGAATTTGAGCATAATCGCTATTTGTACTGTAATCATAGTAATTTAACAAGCCAAAACCATAAGGATTCAATGCTTGTGATTTAAAACGCAAGCGGTTGCCATTAAAGTGCTGGTAGTCTACAAAAGAGATCTCCTCGCCATCTATAAACGTACCAGCATTCATCCAGTAACTACTGCGGCCTAGGTTGCCCATATCAAAGCTCTGATACAAATTTGCACTCAACTGGTGGAAGTTGTTACCGTTCTCGCTACCAGCAAAACCACCTTCATAGCGCAACGCTATAGTTGGGTACTTCTCGTTGCGTATGTTGTACTTCTGGTCAGGATAACTCTGGTATTTTTGCCCTGGTCGTATGGTAAGACCTAAGCCTAGTTTAAGAACTTCATGCTCTGTAATAAAGGCATTTCTATTATTATCTAGTTCTACTGGATTATTACTGGAATAATCTACATCACTTTGAGTAAACCACACTTGGTCGGTCGTATTGTTAAGCGGCTGTCTTCTCTCATAGTTTGCTCTGGCGCTCAAATAAAAACCATTGGCCACTTCTTCATAATAGCTGGCGCCTACAAAATCTACTTCATAAAATTTGGCAAAATTTCGTTCAAATGCAAGACTGGAAATCGTGTTTTCTAAAGTACTTATAGGATTACCGTTGTTGATTTGTCTTGCTTCTGTTCCAGCGGCGAGCGAAATGTTTCTTCTATTAGTTCTATTAAATCTATAATTTGCTCGTGCGGTGTAACGCAACCTATCGTCTGAGATTCCATAATTAATGTCACTGCTTATATACAGGTTGCGGTTGTAGTCATCGTCAAAACCTTTGGAATAACTAAAACTGGTTCCTAATACATAACCTTGCACGGTATTAAATCCTTTAAAAGAACCTAAATCGATCAAGCCGTCGTAGCTGTAGCGCTCGTTTTTATTGCTATTTCTATACGTATAACCTGTGAGCAATGAGGTCATTCTAAATTTGTTATTCACACGATCTACACTGTCTTTATACTTAGGATCGTTGCGCACTTTTGCAATACTGTCTTTAACGATATAGTTTTTACTTTCTTCTACCGTAAGTGGTACAGGACGTTTTTTATTCCAGTAAATAGAGTCTTTTTTATTAGCATCTTGTTCAAAACTCAAAACCTCAGGACCAAAACTTTCTTTATCAAACTGCGGCGCAAAATCATAGTTGGTATAATTGGCAATAAACCTTCCGTTTCCTTTAAAACCCAAAAACGCAAATTCAAAATCGATACTCTGCGATCTTTTGATCCAGTCGCCGCTGCTAGGCTCGTAGGTAAAGTCTTGATTAAAGGTCAGTTTTTCAATCACTGGCACGTTGATGTTCTCACCTAGAGTAGTGAGCTCCAGACCGTAAATAGTCCATTGATCTTCTACGATGTAAATAATACCGTTAAAAGTATTGTCTTTAGGACGTTTAGAAGTCACTTCTATTTTATTGATCAAGAATTGATTCTCGTCATAAAAAGCACCAAGTAGTTTGTATTTGTAATAGCTAAAAGCATAGTCTGCAATAGGAGAGACGATGCGGTTGTTCAAGTCTATGTTGTTGTTATAGAAATCAAAGTTAGCACTCTCTGCACTGTTAACACTAAAACCGTTATCGTCTCCAGAAATTTTACTCGCGATTATATGTTCCTTAAAATCGTCTGGAGCGTCATAAGCGATCTTAGAAACCGTTTCTGACAAGTATACCACACCACTGCGCGTTATAGAGTCTAGTGAACCTTCTAGATCACCTATTTCTTCTCCCATAAACTTCTCTGGTACATCTTTCATACGCCATAAACCACGCGAGTAAAAATCGGCTTTATAGCTAGAAAATTTTTTACGGTTCTGTTCTCTATTTTCAATAGCAGCTCTTATAACACGATCTGCAGGATTACTGTCTGAGTTTACCACAACCGTTTCAAGTGATGCGACTTCTTCTAGTAATTGTACATTTAGTATTTGTCCATTTTCTTTAAAGTCTACTTCAAAAGTTTGTGGTTGATAACCTAATGATTGAAAAACCACTTCATAAGATTTATAACCGTCCAGTTTAAGGGTATAACTACCATCCATGTTTGTAGAAGTTCCTTTGTAGGTTCCTTTTATATAAATAGAGGCAAAGGCAATAGGTTCCTCATTTACGTCTGTAATAGTACCAGTAAGTTGAGCTTGGGTAAAAAAGCTTATTAATAAGGTAGTGATTAAGGTGACGGCAGTTCTAGTAATGATATTCATCTGGGTTGGGTTATGAAAAGGCAAATTAATAAAGCAAATGGAACATCTACAGTTAACTTGATCTATTTACTGTTAAGACGTAGGTATTTTAAAATAGTTGCCTATATGAATAAAGATAGTAAAAACATGATGCCATATATCACAAAGACTCATATAAATCTATGAGGTCTACTTGGGCCTTAATTATAACTGTAAGAGGATAAATAGAGTAAAGTAACTAGGTTCTGAATTGCTTTTTAACCGCATCTAGTCTTCTTTTATTATCGCGATCTTTTAAAGTTTCTCGCTTATCGTAAAGCTTCTTACCTTTTGCTAGTGCAATTTCTAATTTTGCTAGACCTTTTTTATTTACAAAAAGCTTGAGAGGAATGATGGTATTACCAGAATTTGCGACCGCTTTTTCCAGTTTTTTAAGTTCTTTGCGATTAAGTAAAAGCTTGCGTTCTTGTTTAGGCTGGTGATTAAAATAGGTCGCATGTGAGTATTCTTGAACTGTCATATTTATGATAAACAGCTCGTTGTTTTGAAACTCACAGAAGCCTTCGGCGATACTTGCCTTACCTAAACGTATGGCTTTAATTTCAGTCCCGGCAAGTACAATTCCTGCGGTATACTTGTCCAGTATCTCGTACTCAAATCGCGCTTTGCGATTCTTGATCTCTATTTTGTTCTTAAATTCCATAAATATGGGACAAATATACTTTAATAGGTTATGGAATCTCTTATATCTTTGTGAAATGAAAAAGAAACTCTATTTATTACCTCTAATTTTAACCGCTATAGTCTCATGTTCAACTCCTACTCCAGACGCGCGATCGATTATGGACCAGGCGATGCAGGCTCATGGCACTTCTATAGCAGCAAATGGTACGCTAGCGTTTAACTTTAGAGGTATTGATTACACTACCAGTCGTGATAACGGTACATACAGCTATAAACGTCATTTAACTATAGAAAATGATACGGTCATCGACCAGCTGGATAATAAAGGCTTCACTAGATTAAAAAATGATACAGTACAACCGCTGACAGACTCGCTTTCTACACGATATGCAGCGAGCCTTAACTCTGTGATCTATTTTGCCCAATTGCCCTATGGACTGGATGGTGAAGCTAT
>NZ_MAAX01000194.1:0-7093 GCF_002162835.1 Nonlabens dokdonensis | reverse complement strand
AACTTACCATGAGATTGAGGTCAC
Organism: Nonlabens dokdonensis; assembly: GCF_002162835.1. Classification (GTDB taxonomy): domain Bacteria; phylum Bacteroidota; class Bacteroidia; order Flavobacteriales; family Flavobacteriaceae; genus Nonlabens; species Nonlabens dokdonensis_B. Next base: position 7,069 of record NZ_MAAX01000194.1, on the reverse strand, counting down.
CTTTGATGAAAATGGTGGTGGAGAAGATCATGAAGATGTATTTATGTACTGGATCAACACAGAAGATTTCTTTATCGATTATCTAGCTTACTCTTACTGTGAGGAAGAATGTGGTTACCGCTTTCGCGAAAGCGAGAACAGAAGAAACCTCAATGGTATCATTATTCAAGATTACAACAACTACAAATCTGAAAAATCAAATCCAGATTTATCCACACTAGATGATTTATTTGAGCAAGGTAAATTAACCAAGCTAAGCGATATTGATTTAAAAAGAGCCTCGTTTACTAACAACTAAATAATTATAGAAGCCTGTCTACTGAAATTTTTGTTTTATCGTAGTGGAGTAGGGTTTGTGTATTATAATTTCACTCTTCAGCGCTTCCTATTTTAGGTTATAGTGGTTCAAAAAATAGCAGTTCTATAAGTATCTTAATTATTACTGCTAATATCATCGATCGTACAAAAAAAGCCTTTGATTTCTCAAAGGCTTTTCTACTAATTAAGGTTATGGGAATTACTGTATGATCACTTTACGAGTTTGTAAACCATAATTAGTAAATAATTGTACGATGTAGTTTCCTTTAGCAATGTTTACGGTACTTACAGATAAAATACCATCTTGATCGCTCACATCCCAAGACTGCACTTGCTGTCCTAACATATTTGTGATAGTAATAGTATCTATATTGATATCTGTACCTTTTTTAACATTTAGAGTTTCTGTATTATTAGGAGTGTAAACTACTAGATCACTTTCTAACAGCTCTACTTGCTCATTACTCAACGTAGTAGGGTCTGTAAATACTATTGAATATCTGGTGTTATTTGTTCCAGCAGATAGGGTAGGGCTTACATAAGCACCGTTCATCAAGTCTGTGTATGTATTTGCAACAGCATCTTTAAGGAAAATTTGCTGTGTAGGGTCTATGTTTTGAACATCATCTAATTGTATAGTGAAAGAACCAGATGCTTGTAATTTTACCATTAACGGTAGCTCCACAGCTGGATCTATAGCGTTTATACCTTGAATGCTCAGGTTTTGATTTCCTAAAACAAATGCCATATCTTCTCTTTGTTCGTCTATTTGTAAACCGTCAAAGGCATTATCATAACCCATGGTAGCATTAGGATCTACCGTTAAGAGAACTTGTCTATAAATTGTACTAGGACTAGCAAAACCTAATCTTATTTTAGGTCTGTTGTCGTTAAAGGAGTTGTAGTCATCAAAAGCACTACTAGAAGAACTATTTCCTGGTGCAGCTACAAATAAACTGTTTCCAGAAGCTTCTGTAACAAACTGTCTTTGATCATTTCTAAATCTTATCGTACCGTCTGCAACACCAGTAACAAAAAATCCTTGAGCTACAGGGACAAAACGTTCTGGTCGCTTAGTAGGGATTCCTCCTTGATTCACATCAGGATTAGAAGTTCCTACGGTTGCGTTAGGTACTCCACCAGAGAAGTTATACATAGCATAACCTCCTTGATAGTTTGCTAGTACGTGTGTGTTACCACCCCAATGTTCCCAGAAGTACAACGTACCGTCTAATTGTGGGTTATCAGATATAAATTCATGTGCGTCTAAAGCACTAGGATATGGATTACCTATTAAATAATCATTTCCAGCATCAATGTCCAGATCGATATTACCGTTGTTTGGTTTACCTACAAAAACATAATTTTGATCGCTCGCTGCTCCAGTACCTTTCATAGTAAAACCTTCTCCAGCATTTAAAGCCCCATTTGGTCCCAAATATTCCCAATTTGAATATGTATTACTAGTTAAGTCTCTATAAGCATATAACCATCTACCAGAAATGGTAGCGGCAGTTGTAGCGTTACCAGGAGCGCCATCACGCACATTTCTAGAGGTGAAGTTTAAGTCACGAGGATTATTTACTAAAGTACCATCTTTTAAATTTCCACTTATAGTGTAACCATTATTAGTACTGTTATTAACTATACGACTTACAGGAGAAGACCAGTAATTATAGTCAAAAGTAACTCCAGTTCCTTGTTGATCTCTTTCTATAAATCCAGTATTGTTCTCTACTAAATCGCTATCTGTAGTTTGAACTAACTGCGATTCACCTTTAAGGTCTATAGAACTTGAAAGATCAAGTAAATGCGTAACTGTTAAACCGTGATCATTATCTACATTAAGTTGGTTACTTTGTACAAACAAACCTAAAACAGTGATGTCGCTGTTTGCGATAGTTACTTCGTTGTTAGTCTTAACGATATTCCAATCTATTTTAACCACATTTCCATTAATAACTCTTGTGCTACCTGGTGTATATAATAAAGACCCATTTGCCCAGCTAGATTGATCTTCCCAGTCTCCATTTCCATTACTTTGATAAGGTAGTGGTGCTGTTTGAGTTCTTAATTCAAAGAAATTTTCATTTGCCATTCTTCCGTAACCTTTGTTTACAGATTCATCGTTTAATGAAGCACCTATAAAGCTATTCATGCTGTAGTAAGCTACTAGTCGTTCCCAATCAATACCTGCAACGTCATTTTTAGTTATGGTAGAAGGAATAACGCTACCATTAAGTAAAGTAGAATTTTCTTGAAGCTCTTGATTCATTATGAACCTGATTTGTTTTTCTGTAAGAGCGACATCCCACATTCTTATTTCATCTAGTTCTCCATTAAAATGTTCTACAGCGGTTTCATTTTCTTCAATTCTAGCACCTAGACCTAGAAGGTTAGAATCTGCCACAGGAGCACCTATCGCAGCTTGAGTATCTTCTACACCATCAATATAAATCTTTGCAAGGCTTCCATCATAAGTAACTGCTATATGTCTCCAGATACCATTATTAAGTGCTGTATTAGAAACTAACTCTTCTAATGATGTAGAGCTGTTCCATCTTAATATAATTCTATTGTCATCTCTCAAGGATAATTGAAATCCAGAACCATTTGCTCGTTTTGCTACAATAGTCCTTTCGGTGTTTGTACTATTGGAACCTTGACTTAGAACCCAAGCACCTGCAGTAAATCTACCGCCAAAACCTTGAGGATTATCAATAATAATATTATCATCTACGCCATCAAAAGCAACACTTCTGTCTTCAAATTTTACGTCTGTTACAGCAAGTGTAAAATATTTTATACCATCAAAGTTATAAGAAGCTCTTTGATAACTACCATCCTCTAAAAAGAATCTTGTTTCTAAATTAGTTGTAAAGTTAGGATCGTCAGCTATCATGAGAACATATTCTCTATTGGCTGTAAGTGCAGGTAAACCAGAAAAATCTGTAGTAGCAACTCTTACTTCAGTTTTGCCAATGTCAGAAGTGGTTTTTTCTTCAATTTTCCACACTCGGTTCATTCTAGTAATATTTGTCAAAACAGCATTAGTCACACCTACATCATGATTGATAACACTAGAAAAAGCATTTAAGTCTTGTCCATTGTGACCCCAAATAAGAAAATCTTTATCATTTTCAAAATTTGCAGAGTTTTGACTTCCTAAATCTTCTACTTTATTTAATCCTATAGCTACGATGCTTGTAGAATTTTCACTTTTAGATTGCTTTTGAAATAACTCAGAATTATCATCTCTTCCTATTCCAGCAACATCATAATTAAAAGTGGTGTTAGATGAATAGTCCCAAATCACGTTGTTGTTTGAATCTAGATAATCCCAATCTGCTCTATGATCGTCAAGAGTACTAGTAGGATTATGTAAAGAAACACCATTTTTAATAGCTAAATAGGAGTAGATCTTTTGTTGTACCGCATCTGATTTTCTATCACGGTAACTAAAAACTTCAGTAATTTCTCCATCAAGATGCGTCTCAAATGGTAAGCCATTAAGTTGGTAACGTCCAGCACCTAGATAGAAAGGTTTATTTACAAAAGAGTTGAAATCCATATTTGCATTAGTAAATTCAGAAAAGCCAGTGGCGTTGTCTATTTTTCTACCATTTAAATAAATTTCAGTTCCGTTATTGTTAGGATTGTTTTTAACGTTTAATATATGTACATCATCAAAGGTTCTTGTTGTGCTTTCAAAACTTCTTCCATAACTCTCAGGAGCAGGTGATGTCTGACTGAATGAACTTACACAATGTGAAAGCACTGGATCTTCAAATCTTACTGATACTGGTCCCCATCCTAATCCCGAAGGGTCTTGTGAAGGACTTTCTTTTGAGACTTTGGCACCTATAAGCATGGTTTCACCTGCTAGTTCATTAGTCATATCAATGGTACTTCTTACAACTATCCAGTAGTCACCAGAATTTAATCCGCCTTTACCTCTTAAGTGTTGTTGTGCAGCTCTATCAAATGCTACAGTAGCATTAAAATTGATATTGTTATTAACATTGTTAGCAAACATTGGTGCATTAGTTGGAATTTCAAAGGCGTCGTTATCTAGTGCTTGATCTTCCCAAAGTGGTAGTGTACTACCATCAGTAGCAGCGATATCTTGAGATCTCAACCATAGTGTCAAATTATCGTTTACGTCAGCTGGGCCATCAGCAGCAAGATCTGGATTAATTTTTCTCCCTGTAATAATGATGTTATCAAATAAAGCACCATCGTCTCTAGTATTATCGCCATCACTAGCAAATTGAACTCTTAATCTCAGAAGTGGATTATTTTCTGTTCCTATTGGTAATACGTGACTAGCCTCTTCAAACCTACTTAAGCTGGCATCTCTGGTAGTGCTATCCCCAGCCCAAGCATCGGCTCCATTTGCAAAACCATCTACATCACCAAAGTTGTACCAGTTCTCACCAGAAGAGTCATTTCCTAGAGTGGTCCAATTAGTACCTCCGTCTATACTATATTGAACACGCATTCCATCATCATTATCATTGGTATTAGTTCTAAAATCTATGTAGAATTTGAGATCAGTATAACCTAAAGATGAAATTATCGGGCTTGTTAATGTTGCAGTTCTGTTGCTAGGATAATTGTTCCAGTTGTCTGTATACCAGTAATTCCCTTCACCTTTTTCATTAGGTACAGTTCCTAAACTAAATTGAAATCCTCCAGCGGTAGTTGTACTCCAACCAGCTGCACCTGCATCAAAATTTTCATAATACAAAGTAGAAACTGGACTAGCAACTTGTGCAGTTATATCAAAATTATAAGACCCTTCATCTGCATCATCTGAAGTAAAGTTTATTGTAGCATCACTCACCCCAACCGTTATTCTTGAATATTCTACAGTAAATGTATCACTTCCTCCTGCAGGAATTACAGCATTAGGTTGAACAATTACATTGAAATCTAAGGCATTAGTTCCTGTAATAGTAACTGGTGCGCCTGATAAATTTAAATCTGCTCCACCAGTGTTTTCAATTGTAAATGTTCTAGTAATTGATGTACCTAAATCGGTAATTCCAAAATCAGTTCCGTCAGTTGAATTTGGTGCATTTGAGTTATCTGGGATGCTTGTGCCAAAACCTGTTACGTCTATTTCTGGTGACAAGGTACAGCTTCCACCACCGGAGACATTAAAATTAGCACTAGCTGTAGTACCAGTATTTAATGAACCGTTTACTACAACGGTTCCTGCTACAGTAACGGTAATGTTAGCACCAGCACCATTCCAGCCGTCTCCATAGAAATCTCTTACGGTCAAGGTGTATCCATTTGCATTAGGTAAACACCCCAAGTTTAACGTAGCAGAGTGAGAACCAGCTGCTCCATTTGAGCAGTTAGATGGATCACAGTAATTGAAAATAGAGGTGCCACTTGGATCAAATATTTCAAAACTATTATCTCCAGACCATTGAGGCCAGTTAATAGAAACAACAACTTCAGAGGATTGTGCGGTAACTATCTGTGCAAAAAATATAAATATTGTAAAAGAGAAATATTTAATAAATGTGGGGAAAGTAATTTTTTTCATGCATACCTGATTTAACGGATTTATGTCAGGTTAAATATATATGCACTACATCGACTATATATGTATTTTAACAGTTTTATCGCTGAAAAACATAAAAAACATGCGTTTCATCGATAAAATACTATTTTAAGAATAACAGTTCACAGAATATTAACACCGTTAATCGATAATATAAACTATTAATTTACATTAAATTAACACTTGTTAATGTGAATTTATGATTTAAGTTATAGATCGAGTAGAGGCACCATATCTATCTGAAGCTCGTTTTTAAACAGAATAGATAAGCATATTGATGTTTTCAAGTTTAAAATAATACTTCAAATCTCAAGAAATAAAATAGGATGAGGAAGAATTAATGACGAATAGCATTAATAAAAAAAAACTCCTATTCTTTAAAAAGGATAGGAGTTTTGTAGCGTGGGGCGGGCACGATCCGCCGACCTCAGCATTATGAGTGCTGCGCTCTAACCAACTGAGCTACCACGCCGTGGATAATCATGCTGTTTAAGCGGCTGCAAATATACATTTATTTATTTTTTTAAACCAAATGATATCTAAACTTAATTTTGATTTATAAGATTTTTTAAGAATAAAATTATGTCCTATATTGCCGCAAATGTTTATTCAATGCAAGATCCAATCAAATTTGACTTAGAATTTCCAATTCAAGCTTCACCAGCATTATTATATCAACACATCGCAACTCCTTCTGGAATGTCAGAATGGTTTGCTGATAATGTAAATAGTCGAGGTGAATATTTTAGATTCATCTGGGATGGTCAAGAGGAAAAAGCAAAAATTTTAAAACGAGTATCTGGAGAACGAGCTAGATTTCAATGGGATTATGATGAGGATACAAAAAAATATTTTGAGTTAAGAATTCAAGTTGACGAGATAACAAAAGATGTTTCTCTTATGATAAGCGATTTTGGTGATGATGATGATGAAGTAGAAGAACAAAAGATGTTCTGGGAAAATCAAGTTAGTGCTCTAAAAAAAGTGTTAGGATCGAGATAATCTATTTTTAAAGATTTAATTTTATGCCCTGATAAAACAGGGCTTTTTTTATGATTTTACTGAATGGAGAATTTGTTGCTGAACAAAAGGCTGTCTTGCCATATAATAACCGTGGTACCTTTTATGGTGATGGAGTTTTTGAAACACTAAGATGTTTTGAAGGAAAGGTCT
>NZ_MAAX01000092.1 GCF_002162835.1 Nonlabens dokdonensis | reverse complement strand
GATTTCTAGCATCTACATTCTTTGTTACAATACTATTCTCTTCAGGTGAAGGTAAGGTGGCTGTGGCAGTTACAAGTGTAGTCGCATTTGCTATATTTACTAAAGGATTTGCCCCAGTAGGTGTCCCATTTAATTCAACTGTATTACTTAAAATTTGTCCTTCTTGTAAAGTCCCGCAGGGAGAATAATCCACTTCGACAATAAACTCAACAAAAGGAAACGGATCAGATCCTAGTAGACTATCAGTTAATTCAATTTGATTTGTAGCAGTATTAAAGGTTCCAGGACCACTTACTAAAGTAACTACGGCACATGGAGGCGATGCTATTTCAGAAATAGTTACATTATCTAAATTGAGCATACCAAAAGTTAGCCCTTGAAAACTTGGTGCCTTTTCAACTATAATTCTATAATTTGCAACACCATTCATATTTCGAACAAATGTATTTCCAGCTGCATCACTCACTGCTGGAAGAATGGCTTCTTTGGTAATGCGTCCCCAAGGATTAACCGCTGCTGCGGTGCTAGTTATTCCCTGCGGTGGACAAAAATTTTCAGTGCTACCATTACTGGTATAATCTCCACATATATTATTAGTAACTGTAAACCCATTAGGTGTAGACCCAGCACAAAAGCTCACAGTTATAGTAAAAGAACCACTTTGTACATTATTAGGGATATTAAAAACGATAGATGGTAGTGCACTAGTGTCTATTAAACCAGGAATCGTATTAGGTGATGGAATTGAGAAACCATTGAAATCTATAAACGCGTTATTTGCCCTAACATCACTATTAGCAAAACATAAGCCAGCCGGTACATTATCGGTAATAACAAGTGTGTTGTTACTATTTAAATTTTGAAAAGAAATAGTATAACTAAATAATTCGCCACTCTGTATACTAGGTATTTGTGGTGTAGATTTTTGGATAGTTGCTTCTCCTGTAGCATTACTAGCCGAAATAGTTTGACAATAGGCATTCATGCTGTATAAACAGCATAATAGCAAAAAATAAAATTTATTCATTTGAAAGATGAATTAAACATAGATTCATCTTTTTGGAGGAGTAATAATGAACTATGAGTTGAATTATTAATAAAAAGTAAATGTATTATAATATTTGTTAATACAAGCTATCTATCTGTAGGTTTGTGTGTTATCAAACGATTATCAAGGGTTTTGTTTGATTTCAAGCTATATGAGTTTCTTTTATCTCGCTTTCGCGAAAGCGTAACAAAAAGAATTATCCGGCTACTAATTAAGTATGACTAATGAAATCAATTACATCGACTTTGAGCCTCAAATTTTAGAAAAGAACTTTTGGGGTAATAAAACTTATGAGACTACAAGCATGGTAATGGAGCGCGTAAATGAATGGGTACGCAAGAATTACAACCGTGAGATCATAAACGTAGAAACTATTATAGTTCCTAAATCAAGTTCGTCTTTAAAAAATACAAACACCAGCAAGTTAAATATGCAGGGCGGCATTGTATATATGATTGAAACCATACGTGTGTGGTATAAATAGGATAGGACTTATATTTGTAATCTAAAATTAGACATATGTCCATCAACTGGAAGACTGCCATAGAATTTGAAGATATCACCTATAAAAAAAGTAACGGTATTGCCCGCATTGCTTTTAACAGACCAGAAGTGCGCAACGCTTTTAGACCTAAAACGGTTGCTGAACTCATAAGAGCATTTTATGATGCGCAAGAAGACCTTACTATAGGAGTAGTTATTTTAACTGGTGAAGGGCCTTCTAAAAAAGATGGCGGCTGGGCTTTTTGTAGCGGTGGCGATCAAAATGCCCGTGGTCATGACGGTTATAAAGACGATTCTGGTACCGGTAGATTAAATATTCTAGAGGTGCAACGCATGATACGTTTCATGCCTAAAGTGGTGATTTGCGCCGTTCCAGGTTGGGCAGTAGGTGGCGGACACAGTCTGCATGTCGTTTGTGATATGACCATCGCAAGTAAGGAACACGGTGTTTTTAAACAAACGGACACTGATGTTGCTAGTGTAGATGCCGGCTACGGAAGTGCTTATCTAGCTAAAATGGTAGGACAGAAAAAAGCACGTGAGATTTTCTTTTTAGGAAGAACCTATAGCGCTCAAGAAGCCATGGATATGGGAATGGTAAATGCCGTAGTGCCACATGATGAACTGGACCAAACGGCTTACGATTGGGGACAAGAAATCCTCAAAAAATCTCCTATTGCTATAAAAATGGCAAAGTTTGCTATGAATGCTACTGACGATGGTATGGTAGGGCAGCAGGTATTTGCAGGTGAAATGACACGTCTTATTTATATGACTGATGAGGCTCGAGAAGGAAGAGAAGCCTTTTTAGAAAAACGCGCTCCAGATTGGGGTAAGGATCGCTACATCCCATAGATATTCTACGACTAATAACAGTAAATTTTAGATTTTTGAGGTGTTTCGCTTTCGCGAAAGCGAAACACCTAACATACTACATTACAACACTACTTTTTACGACATCCTCAATTGTGAGCTGTAGGTGTTTAGGTAGCATATTATCTTTAGGCAAAACCGCTAGATGTCGGTCTTCATTTGAGTCATAAACTTGCTTGATCAATGCATCAGGATGTCCTAATTCTTCACATATATCTTTTATCAAATCTATATGATGGATAAGGTTGTTGCTACCTAAATGAAAAATTCCGCGACGTCTCCTATTGATGATATAATGTAGTTGCTGCACTAATTTATTGATGTGCGTGGCGTTAATCACAACGTTAGAAAATACTTCTATAGCTTCATTTATTTTAAGTTGTGCTTTAATTTCATTAATGCGAGGCGAGCCAGCTCCATAAATCATAGGAATGCGACATATCACATATTTAGAGATAGGTTTACGCAATAATTCGTTTTCGATTTTAATTTTAAACCTTCCATAAATACTTTCTGATAAGGTTTTATCGTACTCATAACTAGGATAGTTAGTAAAGCGGTCAAATACGTTTGCGCTCGAGAGAAAAATGACCTTACAATCGTTTTTCTCCACATAGTCTGCTATTTCAAAATGCAATCGTACTAGACTGGTAACATTACCTCTTAAGGCAGTTACAATAAATTTAGGTTTTAAATGTTTGAGTAATATGTCAAGACGTTCCATTTCATAATCAAACTGATGGAAGTGTTTATTCTTATCAAATAAGGGATTATCAGTTCTGTACGTAGCGTGTACGTCAAAAAATGGCGCCAGCTCTTTATAAAGTGCGTTACCTATAAAGCCACTGCCGCCAAGTATGAGAATTCTATTCAAAAATGAATCTGTTTATTTTTTATAAAAAGGTAACTTTACCACAGTTGCAGGCATTAATTTTTTTCTGATCTGTATGTAAATTTTACTACCAGGAGTGGCAAAAATAGGTGGCACATAACCCATTCCTATTCCTTTGGCCATAGATGGTGACATAGTACCACTGGTCACTATACCTAGATCTTGCTGATTACTATCTTTAATCTCATAACCACCACGAGGTATCGCGCGGTCATCCATTTCAAATCCTACCAGTTTTCTGTTTACACCTTTTTCTTTATGCTGTTGTAATTTCTCATAATTAACAAAGGGCTTTGTGAACTTAGTCACCCATCCTAATCCAGCCTCAAAGGGAGATGTAGTCTCATCAATATCATTGCCGTAAAGACAATATCCCATTTCTAATCGCAATGTATCTCTTGCAGCAAGACCTATAGGCTTGATATTAAATGATGCACCTGCTTCAAACACTTTGTTCCAGATTTGCTTTACCTCGGTATTTTTACAGTAGATTTCAAAACCTCCAGAACCTGTATAACCAGTAGCACTTATAATTACATGCTCAATACCGGCAAAATCGGCAACCTCAAAGTGATAAAATTTGATGGCACTTAAATCCACAGATGTAAGCGACTGCATCGCTTCTACAGCTTTAGGTCCTTGAATAGCTAGCAAAGAATAATCATCAGAGAGATTTTTCATATCTGCATTCATAATGTTATGCTTTGAGATATGTTCCCAATCTTTATCGATATTTGAAGCGTTTACGACTAGTAAGTATTGCTCTTCTTTAATTTTATAGACGATCATGTCGTCTACTATACCACCAGTTTCATTAGGCAAGTAAGCATATTGAGCTCTTCCTATAGTCAGTTTAGATGCATCGTTTGAAGAAACGCGTTGTACTAGCTCTAGCGCCGTAGGACCACTTATTAAAAACTCTCCCATGTGCGATACATCAAATACACCTACGTGTTCTCTTACATTTTGGTGTTCTATATTAACTCCTTCATATTGAACTGGCATATTAAATCCTGCAAAAGGAACCATTTTTGCTCCCAAAGATTCGTGTATAGTAGTAAGTGCTGTATTTTTCATGTGATCATTTTTGGTTGCGCAAATGTATGGATTATAGTTTTTAATATTAAGTTAATTGCTACCACTATGTACGTTTTTGTGCCATCCATTTTCTTAAGCTAGTAATTGGTATTTACCTTAATTCAAAACGAGTTGAATTGCACCATTATAATTATTTGATGTACACTAGATGGAATTACCTGTTCATTTACCAAAAAAAAACATAAAGCCATCATTATGGTAAAACGATTTAGATAGATTTGCTTTGTATTCATTAATTTGCACAATCATAAAACCTACGTATTGAAAATTCTAAGTGCACAACAGCTCGCTGAAGCTGATAAATCTACCATAGACAAACAACAAATCACTTCTAATGACTTGATGGAACGAGTTGCAACGCTTGTTTTTGAACGCATCCATCAACGTTTAAATGGCGCACCAGTTCCTATTAAAATATTTTGCGGGATAGGTAATAATGGTGGTGATGGTCTTGCCATTGCGAGGCACATGATACAACATGGTTATCACGTCACAGTTTACGTTACTAATTGTAGTAAAAAAAGATCTCCAGACTTTTTGATTAACTACGACCGTATAAAAGACGTGACAAAGGACTGGCCTATACTATTAAGTTGCAAGGAGGATTTTCCTGAGATTTCATCGCAGGATATTATTATAGACGCCATCTTTGGAACTGGTATTAACCGTGCTCTAGAGGGCTGGATGGCAGATTTGATCCATTACCTAAATGATTCTAAAACCTTTAAAGTCGCCGTAGACATGCCTAGTGGCTTATATGCAAACACGCCACATAGTAAGGAAGATGCCATTTTAAAAGTAGATCACACATTTACTTTTCAAACACCTAAACTATCCTTTTTCCTTCCAGAAACAGGAAATTATGTAGGTAGTTTTGAGGTTATTAATATAGGATTAGACCCAGAATATATGATGCAGGCAGCACCTCTTGCTCAGGTGATTTCTAAAGAAGCTGCCCAAAATATGTACCAGCCTAGAAAAAAATTCACTCACAAAGGCAACTATGGACATGTGCTTACTTTTGCTGGAAGTAAAGGTAAAATGGGCGCAGCAGTATTAAGTGCGAGTGCTTCTATAAATGCTGGTGCTGGTAAAGTTACTGCTTACATTCCTGAAGATGGAAACCTGGTACTTCAGTCTTCTGTACCAGAGGTAATGACTATACAGAGTCGTGGTGAGGATTATATTACTGATTTTGAACATTCATTAATAGACACAGTTTTATGTATAGGACCTGGAATAGGGACAGAGAAGGATACGTGTTCCGCTTTCGCGAAAGCGTTAAAAGAACAAACTACACCGGTAGTAATTGATGCCGACGGAATTATCATTCTAGCACAACAACCTGAATTGTTAAAGGATGTGCCCAAAGATTCTATTCTTACACCTCACGATGGAGAGTTGAAACAGCTCCTAGGTGAGTGGAAGGATGATTATGAAAGACTAGAAAAGGCACAAGAATTTTCTAAAGAGAATGATGTGATTCTTGTTTTAAAAGGCGCTCACACGATAACCGTTGCTGGTTCTAGCCAGTATGTTAACGATACAGGAAATCCAGGAATGGCAACTGCTGGTAGTGGCGATGTGTTAAGTGGTATTATTGCTGCTTTTCTAGCTCAGAAGTACGATCCTTTAACCGCTACTGTATTTGCAGTTTATATCCATGGAGCGAGTGGAGATCTTGCGGCTCAAACTTATGCTCATGAAGGATTAAAAGCTTCTGTGATTTCTAATTTTATAGGAGCTAGTGTTTTACAACTGTTTAGAAATCCACAACAACAGCAAGAACAGCAAAGAAATTGATGTTTTAAATATCATTCAGTAGTATAAACGTATGCTTTGATTGATAGAACTTTTATTACTCTTTACTTAAAGTAAGTAGTAGGTTTTAACTTTTATCGTGACCTTTGAGTAATTAAGCACTTTATAAGAAAAGTGCTGTAAGAATTAGGGAGAAAAAAATAATGGTTGGTTAGTATATTCTATGAGAAAGGATTAGAATGAAATCGATTATTTTAACAAACTATATCTATTTAAGATATTAGGATATAATCCATACAGCACATTAAGTATTCCTTACTGATTGTAAAGGTAGTTAGCTTATTAAAATTTCACAATAGGTAAAAATACCCAATTTTAAAGTTCATTGTTTAACCTTATCTCATAATAATAACTGCTAACTTTTTATAATGGAAGCGTCAAAAAGCTTATTTAAAGCTGTTTATATAGTTTTTATAATAAGTTAAGTGTGACTAGACAGTGATTATGGATACAAAAATTTTAAAATTTTTAAAGCATAAATTCCATTTTTACTTCAATTGCTTTTTAAAATCATCTATTTCTAAAATGTAAGGATCAGTTCCTAACATAACAAAGTCTACTTGCATGGTAAATAATACATCTTTTTTACTGGTGTCCTTAATGATCCACAATCCTTCATAACCTGGTTGACCGAATTTAAAAAATGCTCGAGGTTTATAAAGTAAGTCTACAAATTCTATCTTTTTCCAGTTGATATCGCTTTTTGATGCCTCACTTACTATCGCCAGATGATCTTCCTTCAAAAGCTCTGCATAGCGAGTTCTGGTAACAGATTTAATATTATCCTTGTGCTTTTGTGACATGCGTAGTTCAGGCTCATCAGCTGCTTTTCTCAATAGACTTAATGAAACTAGGTGTTTTTTATATAACGTAAGTGTGAAGGATTCTCTGTCTCTTATCTCTTCAGTCATTTCTTCGACTTTAGAAGTCATTGCTTCTATAGTTTGATTTTGTGCATGAAGTATAGGCGTACCGATAGTTAAGAATAATAAAAGGGCTGTGATTTTAAGCATGCTTATAGGTTTAATTTTGAATTTTATTTATGGTGTTATAAAGTAGCATTACATGGGATGACCATCAAAGTATCTTGGATATTTTTTACTCCAGTCTTTACGCTTGTTATAAATAATCCATTTCAAATCCGTGAGCTCTTTGTGATCGTTTTCTAGCATTTTTATGATATTTGACATTTCTCTAACTTGTTCCTCACTTATATTTTCATTGTAAATAAGTTGAGAACCAATGTCTTTTATGGTACTAATACGGTGTTGTTGAACAGCATTTTGAAAGGCTTTCCAATCTGATTCTAGTGTTTGTGAGTCTCTTTTTTTGATTTGGGAACTATAGTAAAAGAATAGCACAACTATAGTTATAGTGATGATAAACGTAACTACTAGAATTCCTGCATTGCTCATAAAAAGATATCGTGGGTAGTTTATAGATTTATATTGATGAAACAAGTATAATGTTAATCCTTGACATGATTTTTAATGTAGTTTTTTACTCAAATCATTGATTAATTGCTGCGCAGCAGGACTATCCTGAGCTTTTAATTCTTCTATCATTCTTGTAAGGGTCTCTTGAGATAGTTTTTCTTCAGGAATAGGTTTAAAACTAGATTTAGGTGCCAGTGAGAAAAACAATTGATCAGACCATTCATTTCTACTGCAGTCTATTACTAGATGTATTCTATCTTCATCACCTGCATTCTTTACCGAGTGTATATAATTAACGTTAGTATACCAGCATTCTCCAGGTAACATTACGAGTTTATCGCCATCTAAAACAAATTGAACATCTGCATTTGTCACGATAGGTACATGCAACCTAAAATTCCCATCTTCATAACCCAATTCATGATCTCGATGAGCTTTAATCTCTGCGCCAGCACCTAATTTTAAAATACGAGCAGAGATAATAGGACTTTTAAAAGTATCAATAACAGACTTTAAATAAGGACATGTATTTAATACCTCAGTTTCTCTTACAGGAACATTATCATCAGCTAGGGCAAAAATATTTGACGCGTTACCATCTTGTGCATATAAAGAAATTACATTCCAGGCACCACTATGGTTACCAGTATTAAAATGAGGAATCCATTTTTTATCGAGAATAGAGGCAAGTTCTTCTTGAAGCTTCTCCTTATTAAACTTAAATGGTAACTGTAAGTATTTTGTCCTTAATTCCATGGTAGAGAATTTTTTAATAGATGTGGTAAGTAGATGTAACGCATTACAGTAAAAGAATCCGTAACATTACTTCTATTGGGTACAAAATACTGATTTAAAGAAGATTTACTAGTTGAAATAAAGAAAAATAAATGTGCTAGATAACAACTTTCTTATCCCATTGATTGCCTAGTCATTTTTAACTAGCTAAATAAATTTATGGTTCCCTGCGCACACCTTCAAGTAATTCTTTATTTAAAGAAGGATCTGAATCGGTTTTATGTAGTACCGAGATATCACCTGTAGATTCTAAAACTACCGCCTCAACTTGTTTAAAGTCTAACACATTGGCTTCACGCAATTTGGCAATGAGTTGCGATTTTTCTATCCTGCCGTGTTTTAAATTCTTTTCTAGAATGTTACCGTTTTCCATAAGTAATAACGGCTTATTAGAAATAGCCGAACTTAGGGCTGGAAACTTCTTCTGTAAAAAGGAGAAAATGTAGGTGATAAAAAGTAAGCTAGCAATAGCAGCACTACCATGAGCAATTGATGTTGATGAGGTGAGTGTAGAAGAGATGATGCTACCTATCGCAACCGTAAAAGCAAAATCATATGCGGTAAACTTTGCAAAAGATCTCAAACCTACGATCCTGGTTAACACTACCACCACTATAAAAATCATTAAACTTCCTACTAGTGTTTCCCATATAGGGTCTTTCCATTCATAAATCCAGTCCATAGTTAATTGTATTTGTAGTTGCGTTTAGTTTTGTACTCGTTTTTCAATCAAGTTGTGAAACAAATATAAGAGAATAGACGGCATTAGTCTTGTGTTTTGTAGGGAAATTCTGCTTTCGCGAAAGCGAGATCATTACAGACCAACATAATTAAAATCAAGCTATAGTATTGCAACTGTAGAAATGCTAAGTTGCTAGTCACATAAAAGTAGGTTTATTCTTCTTTTAAAATTTTAATGACTCTATTATTTACGATCTCAGACAGGTTCCAGTTGTAAAGATCTGGATCTGTGGTACTGTAAAATAGAACAACCACAGCCTCAAGCTCTTTATCATATCTAGCAAAGCTTTGATAACCAGGAACCCATCCAGAATGCTCATATTCATAAGGATATATCTTTTGCTCTCTTTCATTAAATAAAGTTCCTTCATTCAAAGCTTTGACAAATTTTCCCACATCTTGTGCAGTGGCATGCATTCCATAGTCGTTTGTTTTTAAATCGTGAGGATATCCCACGTGATAACCGCTCATTACATCATCAACGTTAACTGCATCTAGCGAGCTATAAGTATGATTAAGTTGTAAGGGTGATAAAATCTCCTTCTGGATAAATTTAAAATTATCATATCCCAACTCCTCATCCATTATCTTATTGAGGAGTAAATAGTTAGTGTTACAGTATTCATAATCTTCACCAGGTTCAAAATTTGCTGGTTGGTCTAAAATTAAAGCCAGGCCTTCTTCATAAGTTTCAGTAGGAGATTCCCAGAATCCAGGTGCATCAGTAAAGTTAGGAATGCCGCTTCTATGTTGGATCATTAAACGCAGCGTGATTTCATCGGCATTTTCAATTCTTCCATCAAGTTCTGGAAGGTAATCTACTAGGGTTTTATCTAAGGATAAACGGCCGTCGTCTACCAGTTTAGTTATAGCCGCAACATGGTATAACTTGCTTATACTAGCAATTTTAAAAAGGGAATGAGGATTTGCTGGGATTTTCTTTTCTTTATTTTTCCATCCTGCTGCATAAAAAGAAGGTTCTTTATCTTTTTGATCTATATAAACAATCATACCATCAAAACCGTGGCCTATAGCCTCATCCATTTGCTCTTGAACCGTATCAGGCAATGGTAGAATCCACGCTTTAACAAGCAACCATGGTACAAAATATAGGGAGATAGCTGTTCCTACGAGTAGTAGAATGCGCACGATCCATTTGGCCTTTTTATTCTTAATCATGGAGGTAATAGTTTTGGAATAGTTGGTACTGTTCGTTTACATTGATGGACTTTGATATAATAATCGTGCTCAAAGATAAACAGAACTGAAAACATAAAATGACGCTATAGATTGTACGTTTAATAAACTATGCTTTTAAAGAATTTTTCCTTCATACTATTACAAATTTAGATACCTAACCGGCTTGATACAAAGTCTATAAGCTCTATCGCTGGAGCATTTTTTAAACAGGTTTTACATTGAGCATACATCATCAAGCAGTCTATAAAATCGGTTAACATATGGAAAAGTAATCCTATACCTATAATTTTAAATGGCTTACGGAAAAAGAGTAGGGCAGCATAAACCAGCATCGCGTAATAACTATGTAAAGGATGATAATTAATGCTGCATCTATTTGCCTCAAAAATAGGTGTTGCTAGTAAGTGATCTATATCTACTAGCATAGTAGCAAGTAATATCAAATAAGCATTTTTCCAGTCTTTTTTAAAGAAGAAATATGCGATAAAAAAAGGAAAGCCTAAGTGTAAAAAATAGTGTAGTGTTGTTTGCATAAGAGACTTTAAAATCTGAAATTTAAAACTCCTCTAATTTAAGAATATATCATTGATATAACAGTGAATATTAATAACTAGATAACTGCTGTTAACACATTATAAACTCAAGCGCTGGCACTAATTGCTGTCTGTAATAAGCTCTTAAAACATTGTTTTGCGATTGCAAAATCAGGACTCATTTACTAGGATTTTTACAGAAGTACTCTAGTGATAAAATGAAGCAGATTTTACTTGTTTTTTACCACAGTACTTAGTTGTGCTTAGTTTTTATTACGCTTTTGTTTATATTTTCGTTTCTTTTTCTACAAAATATCTTACATAAATCAAAACCAAAATAGGAACTATAACCAATCCACTAATAAAATTTAATAACGAAGCCCAATCGGTCAATTCAATTCCGCCTTTTGGAATTAGGACTAATGCGCCTAAAGGTCCTTTTGAAAATATTGTGTTATAAATAAAATTCCAGCCTAAATGAAGTCCGAAAGGTAGCATTATCGATTTTGTTTTTGAAAAAGCCCAAGCCCAGGCGTAACCCATTAATCCAGTTCCGATAAAAACTAAAATCATTGCCATTACGTTACCCAAAACTCCGTATGAGAACCAATGATAATTTCCGAACGCAATTGCGGAAATCAATATACTTTTTTTTGAGCCAATTTTTTGGATAAGAATATATAATAAAGCTCCACGAAAAATCAGCTCTTCTGTCAATACAGATTTAAAATCCCACCAAAATGATTTTATTACAATTCCGCTCGTAATATTTTTATTCAAAATCCAAGTCGAAGATTTTAGATAAGATTCTAAATATTGAACAAGAACGCAAAGTATTCCAGTAATTAATAATCCGATTAGGAATTGTTTTATTCTTTTACCAATTGGAAGAAGTCCTAATGTTAAAATATTCTTCTTTTCAATCAGGTATAAAAGCAACCACGAAATGGAAATTGCAACTAAAATTCCTATCATTTACTTGGTTGGTTTTAAATTATACCTAACGGGCAAAGGTATAATGCGTGTAAGGCGTTTTAGCTGTGTAGCGTTATCCTTTGTTGTTTAAGTTGAAGTTGTAAAGTTAACTAAATTTTGAATTGAATCGCCTCGCAATGAGCATTTAAAACGCCTGATGCGCTTTATGCTATGGTTCATGCCAGTTAGTTGTGGTAGCGATAATTGACCAAGTATACACCGGAATTTAGACAAGGCGTTTTACACCTTTGCCCGTTGCTGTCTCCGACGAGTACAACGAGAGGAAGACATGAAGTAGTTTGGGAGTCTTAAAATTGTTAATTTGTTGAGCCTATAGATGGGTTTATTTGTTTCACAGCTATTGCGTAACTAAGTTTTAGTATCCTAAACAACAAATTAAAATTTTATAGCGTATAACTACGGCCGCAGGTAACGGTCTTGGCTATGGTTTCGTTGCGGAATGGTTCGGCAGAACTATTCCGCCGTAAACCAAAGTTAGTAAACACGCAGGAATTTTCGAGAGGAAATTCCGCCGCAATGAACTATAGCCGTTGTTAGGTGTAGTAATTTTCTAATGTCAAACAGCACTAATTATTGCCAAATATAAGTTTGCTGCATAACCACAATAAATCAATAGTTCCTCAATTTCAAATTCCGAATTGTAGTCAGCCATTTCAACATCATAATCATAATTTAATTTCGTCCAGTTATTTACTGAATTTAGTGAAAACTGATGTGTCTCAGATTCATTAAAAACTTCAAATCTTAGTTTCCATTTGGCTTTGTTTTTCAACAAATAGTTAAATTCTTTTCCATTTGCTTTTTGTAGCCTAATAACCATATGACCTTTGAGATTAAAGGTAATGTCTCCTATCTGGCTTTCATTCTTAAAAATATCGACTTTACTTGTCCAAATATTTTTTGGCTTGATTACAATATTGTTTCCGTTCAATGCGGTTTGAGCTTTTTCTGAAAACCAATTAGTATAAGCTAATTCACAAACCTCATCATCATTCTTGATTAGTTTAAAATTACCTTTTCCAGAACTTGATATTATTTTCATTGCATTTGTTTTTTATTACACCTAACTAGTATATATGAGTAATTTAATTAAAAACCATATGCTAACCATATAATTTTGGGCGTATATGAGAACTTTTTACGAATTTCAACAATTGTTGATAATTTAGTTGGGAGGTTCTCTCTTTCGCGAAAGCGAAACTTTTCTAAAACAACTTTTTTCTCAATCCTATAATGCTTGCGGTGCAAACGATAAAAACGAATAGCAATCCCAGACCTATGCCTATTTCATTATAGAGCAATTTACCGGTGGCAAATAGCAAACTATAAATACCTGTTACTCCTAAAAGGAAACCTATGGTTTTGTACTGGAAGTTGTGAAACTTTGATTCTTTACCAAAGATTGCCTCGTGAAAACGGTCTATGGTGTTTTGGTCGCTACGTGCAGTGAGAAAGGTAACGACCAGCCAGGCGATGCTGGTAATCAATACGTTAATACATATCATGTACCAGCTCTCTAGCGTGCCAAAAAGTTGGTTCTCTAATCCTAGTTCTTCACTAGAGTTGATAAAAAACAATAGCGCTATAACAAAAGACACTGCCATTGCGGTAATCTCTGACCATGGATTGATGCGGTACCAGAACCATCGCAGTATAAATAAGAGTCCAGATCCTGCACCTATTTGTATAATAAGGTCAAAGGCAAATTTTGCCTCTTCCAGCACAAAGGACAGTGCTGCAGCAAGTGCCATCATGGCGACCATAGAAAGACGTCCCATGATGACTTTTTCTTTCTCGCTGGCGTCTTGTTTTATAAATCGGGCATAAAAGTCGTTTACCACATAGCTAGAACCCCAATTTAAATGGGTTGAAATGGTACTCATAAATGCGGCAACGAGCGAGGTAACGACCAGTCCTAATAATCCTGCTGGTAAGTAGGTGAGCATGGCTGGATAACTTAAATCGTCTTTTATAAAACTACTATCCAGATCTGGAAAAGCCGTTGCTAGCGATTCTAGATTTGGGTAAATGATTAAGGAAGCGAGTCCTATAATGATCCATGGCCATGGACGCAGTGCATAATGTGCTAGATTGAAGAAAAGTACTGCCCAAGTGGCGTTTTTCTCGTCCTTGGCAGCCAGCATTCTTTGTGCGATATAACCGCCGCCGCCAGGCTCAGCTCCAGGATACCAGGTGCTCCACCATTGTACGGCAATAGGAATAATAAAAATACCCATCATCATATCGGTATTACTAAAGTCGGGCAAGAGGTCCAGTTTTTCTTGTACGTTAGGATGCGTTATTAAGTTGGCCATTCCATTGATTTCTGGCAAATCGAGAATGTACCAGGTCGCCCATATCGATCCTACCATCGCAATGATGAATTGGACAAAATCAGTTATTAAAACGCCTTTTAAACCTCCCAAAAGCGAGTAAGCTAGAGTAACAACAGAGGCATAAACTAAAGTGGTTCCTGCACTAAAACCGAACATTACATGTCCTATCTTAATAGCAGCAAGGCAAACAGTTGCCATAATGATAATATTAAAGACAACTCCTAAATATATAGCTCTAAAACCACGCAAGAACGCAGCGCTTTTACCGCTGTAACGCATTTCATAAAACTCAAGATCTGTAGTAATGCCGCTACGGCGCCATAATCGTGCATAAAAGAATACGGTAAGCATACCGGTTAATAGAAACGCCCACCAGACCCAATTTCCAGAAACGCCATCGGCTCTTACGAGTCCAGCGACCAGATTAGGCGTGTCTGCAGCAAATGTGGTAGCAACCATAGAAACTCCTAAAAGCCACCAAGGCATATTTCTACCAGATAGATAGAAAGAAGAACTGTCTTTAGAGCTCTGTTTAGACACGATGACTCCTATAGCTAGAGAGACTAAAAAGAAGCAAATAATGATGCAAATGTCTATGATTTCCAGTTTCATAAAAAAAAGTTATTAACGATAACGTTTGAATTTTGTAAAAATGCTAAATATAAAATAATTAGCTGCTTTCAACGGTAAAACTTTAATAGATTAGCATGGTTATTATTAAAAATGCAATGAATAGTAAAATAAATAAAATAGGTGTACTTACTTCTGGAGGTGATTCTCCAGGTATGAATGCCGCTATACGATCTGTAGTTCGTACCTGTGCTTTTCATGAAATTGAGTGTGTAGGAATATATAGAGGTTACCAAGGTCTTATA
>NZ_MAAX01000128.1 GCF_002162835.1 Nonlabens dokdonensis | reverse complement strand
ATTATCACAACTTACCGAAATGCGAGATTTGTAACCTTATTTCTCGCATTTCTTTTACCAAAAAACTTTAAAATGAACAAAAATTTACTCTTAGCTGTTTTTGCTTGCTTTCTATTTTCAATAGTTGGTGCTCAAAACATTAAAATATCTGGTATAGTAGTAGACAGTACTGGAACTCCACTACAAATGGCAAATGTAATTGCCTATCAAAAAGATAAAAACCTCGGTGCTTTTGGAATTACAAATGATTCAGGAAAGTATCAGTTGCTTAGTTTAAAAAAAGACAGCACTTACGTGCTTAAAGTTTCTTTTTTAGGATTAAAAACTATAACTGATACAGTAAAAAACGTGCAAACTGATCTCATCAAAAATTATGTGATGGTAGAAGATGAAAATGCTCTGGACGCTGTAAACATAGTTTATGATATGCCAGTGTCTATAAAAGGAGACACCATTGTTTATAATGCAGACAGTTTTACAAATGGAACTGAAAGAAAGTTAGGTGATGTTTTACAAAAACTTCCAGGAATGGAAGTAAATGAAGATGGTGACATTCAAGTAGAAGGTAAAACGGTGGAACGAGTTCTTGTAGATGGAAAAGAGTTCTTTGAAGGTGACTCAAGATTAGCTACAAAAAATATCCCTGCAGATGCTGTCGGTAAAGTAGAAGTACTTAAAAATTACAATAATCAAAGTCAGTTAAAAGGTTTAGGAAATGATGAAGATCGCATCGCTATAAACATAAGATTAAAAAAAGGTAAGAAAAACTTCTGGTTTGGAGAAGTGACTGGTGCTATAGGGCAAGGTGATGATGATGTACGTTATCAAGCAAAACCTAAAGCATTTTATTACAGTCCAGATGTTTCTATAAACATACTTACAGATTTTAATAATTTAGGGTTGCAGTCATTTACCTTTAGAGAGTACTTGCGTTTTACAGGTTTTAATCGAGGTAATACTAGAGCTTCTGGATCAACAATAAATGTAGGTGTAGGCGCTGGAGGAATTTTGAACCTTCAAGCAAATCGTGCTAAGGAAATTGAAAGCAAATTTGGTGCATTCAATGGTTCGTGGCAAGCAAACAAAAAATTGAGCTTTGATGGTTTTGCCATTTTTTCAAGTACAGATACTGAACAAGAAACGCTTACAAGTCGTGAGTTTATAGGTACAGGAGTTCTAGAAAACACAGAAGACAGATCCTTTCAACGCAATCAAATAGGTATTTTTAAATTAGGTGCAGATTATAAACCTAATGAAAATTTCACTTTTGAATATGATGGACAAGTAAACCTTAGTGACGTAAGTCAGTTCAACGACTTCACTTCATCACGTAGCGGTTTTGTTGAAGATATAGATCAAAATGAATCTCAAAAACCAGTTACTTTAGACCAGTCCATTAACATGTATTATACCGCAACTGATAAAGATATTTTTGCTTTAGAAGGTAGGTATATAGATGCTGAAGAAGATCCTTTTTATAATGCTATACGAGACCGTCAAGGCGTACAAGATCCAGAACCATTTGAAGGTGAATTAGGATTACAAACTGCAGATCCCTACGATATCAACCAGCAAAAGTTAGTTGAAAGTCAGAAACTAGACGCCAAAGTGGATTACTGGAGAGTTCTTAATAAAAAGAGTAACATCAACTTTACAGCTGGTGCATCTATAGTTAATCAAGACTATAACACAAATATTTTTCAAATATTAAATGATGGATCTCGTAATGATCTAACTGATCCGTTGTTAGGTAATGACGTGGATTATAAATTTAGAGATCTTTATGGAGCAGTACATTATAAATTTATCACCGGTAAATTTACGATTACACCTGGTGTTACAGCTCACAGCTTTCATATAGAAGACACGCAACTAGGGGCAACTAATGAATTAGACTTTCAAGAAATCCTTCCAGATTTTAATGTTCGTTTTGCACTAAGATCAAGTGAGAATATCAATTTTGACTACCGTAAGACAGTTAGTTTTACAGATGTAGAGAATTATGCACTAGGAACTGTTTTTAATAATTACAATGCATTATTTAGTGGTAACAACCAGTTAACAGGTGCTATAAACGATAGGTATAGCTTGAATTACTTTAACTTTAATATGTTTAATTATACTAACATACGCGCACAGTTATCATATTCAAGAACTACTGATGCGATACAAAGCAGTGTAAACATTGAAGACATTAACCAGCAAAGCGATTTAATTAATTCACCATTTGCAAATGAAACAGCTAGTGGTTCTGGAAGTTATTCTAGAGAATTTGGTAAAATACGAGCTAGTGTAAATGCAGGCTTAAACTGGAGTACATTTAATAATGTTATCAACGGTGAGGCTAGAGAGTCTGAAAATATCACACATAATTATGGAGTTAATGCACGCAGTAACTATCGTGATGGAGTTAACTTTGAAGTAGGTTACAGTGTTGCATTTAACAATTCTGATAATGGTGGACTTACTAATAATTCTACGAGACAGACCATTACTTTAAACTCCGATTGGCAAATTAACAAATCCTGGTTTTTTGATGTAGAGTACGATTTGAACCTTTTCTCTACTTCTCAAAATGTTGAGAACAATTATGACTTTTTGGAAGCGGCGTTGTTCTATAATAAACCAGATTCAAAATGGGAATACAAGCTAGCAGCAACGAACCTGTTAAATACAGAGGCGTTGAACAACAACTCTTTCGGTCAGATAGCTACTAGCACTCAATTTTATACCGTACAACCTCGCTATGTATACCTACAAGTGCGTTACGACCTATAAAAATTAATTGAAGTTTTGAAAAAGCAGCTCTTTTAAAAAGGAGCTGCTTTTTTTATTTACAGACTTAGGTAATACCGCTTTCGCGAAAGCGAACCTATCATATTCATAAAGATTTTTAAAAAGCCTTGTCGATTTTAGACATTTTAGTTAAACCGCTCTTAACTGATTTGAATCCCTGTTAAATAATTATATTTTTGACAATATGAAAAGAATTTTATTGCTAATAATTGTATTAATTAGCACGGTTAGTGAAGCACAAGAATTTACTGATGCTCGCATTAAAGAGATGATCCAGCAGTATAGGGAACTGGATCGAGGTCCGTATAAAAGTATCAACTGGTTTTGTCCTGATGGTAGCGTGAGGGATGCAAAAGACCCTTGTCCAGAAAAAATAGGAGAAGGAATTCAACATGCGAGCTATAAAACAGAAGTGAAAGAACTGGCTATGAAACGCCATATTTATCTCGGAGAAATTCTTGCTTCTAATGAAATATGGGAATTCTGGGATGGTGAGAATAATCACAGCCGTTTAAAACAATACCAACTGGGTAAATATCTAGAATCAGTTGATAACGGATGGATTCAAGAGCGATCTCGCTTTTATCGTGGTGCAAAACAAATCGAAGATGAAGAAGAATGGGGACGTAAGTTTTATTATACAGTATTAGGCGATAACGATCTTGTAGATAGGGACTTTTTTCTCATCAGAGAATCCTTAAGAGATTTACCTCACGATGGAGATAGTAATCTAGCTCAAGATATACGTAGTTTAAGTAAAGTACTTGCAGAGCGTTATCCTAAATTTATGGATATACGTATCAAAATACATGGCAATCCACAGGCTAAAGATATAGAAGCCGTTAAATCATGGCTGGATAAATATGAAAGCGATTTAACTGAAAATTCAAGGAAAGATTTCAATAAGCTCATGAATGATATGCAGGAGTTTTTTGAACCTGTTTCTTTACAGGATTTACCTAAAATGGTAAGCGACTGGAATGAAGATGCTTATATAAGAACTCAAACAGAGTGGTTTTCTAATTTTTACGAGAGCGAGACAGATCCTGCTATACTTGTTCCTGCTGCTGCAAACCTTATGTGTGATATAAGAAATAATATCAAAGAAGATAGAAGAGGTACAAGGCGCACAAGCGCATTAGAACTAAGCTTGCGACTCGAGGAATTGATTTTTCAACAAGCTAGCGCATGGGAACCAGTAGATTTACAAGAGCACCTAGATAAAGTATATTCTTTAAGTGAAGCACTTGCTAGCGCTGGTTATGTAGAAAACTGGGAATGGAACGCCATAGAAAGCGAGTTATTTATTTCAAAAGGAGCCACTATAAAAGCTCACGAGTTACTAGATTTTTTAAAAACTGGGCGAAGTCAGGTAGAATGGGGAACAGGTATGGTTAATACCATTTATAATGACGTTGTAGAGGAATATATAAATTTTGAGCCTAAAGCTTACGGTTTTTTTGATGATCGTATTAGAAGCTCTTTATTATTACCTCTAGGTGATGCCGTAGGAAGCTTAGGAGCATTAGTCTCCAGCCAGATAGGTTTAAAAAGCGATATTGCCGGAGTAAAAAATGTAAGTACTATAAGAGGTCTCAATCCTGGGTATACTAGAGGAGAACTAGTAGTAGTATCTGGTAATGCTGAAGGAATGCAGGTAGATCCTAATAAGATTTACATATTTGATCATCCGCCTAGTGATTTAAAACCAGTTGCCGGAATTGCTACAGTTTCTGAAGGGAATTTAGTTTCTCATGTGCAGTTACTTGCTCGTAATTTAGGTATTCCTAATGCCGCTATTTCCATTGACAATTTAAATGACCTTACAAAACTGGATGGTGAACAAATATTTTATGCAGTTAGTAATCGTGGTACTGTAGTTATAAAAGAAATTGATGATATGAGTAAGGAAGAGGAAGTGCTCTTTACATCAACTAATAAAAAAGAAAAGAAAACCATCAGGATTCCTGAAGGTAAATTAAAGCTGGATGGAAAGTTACCTATAAACATGGCAGATGTAGGTAGTTCAGACAGCGGTATTCTATGCGGTCCTAAGGCAGCAAATTTGGGCCAATTGAAACAACTGTTTCCTCAAAACGTAGTAAATGGAATAGTGATTCCTTTTGGTGTTTTTAAAGACCATATGAATCAAAAAATGCCACAGACTGATGGTAGTTACTGGGATTTTTTGATGTCCGCTTTCGCGAAAGCGAAACAACTAAAAGCAAATGGTTTATCAGAACAAGAGGTGATAGATTATCAATTAGGTGAGCTTAAAATATTAAGAGAAGCCATTGCAGTAATGCCATTTAAGAAAACATTCTTGTCTTCCCTTGAAAATGACTTTAAATCTACGCTGGGAGATGAGTTAGGTAAAGTGCCTGTGTTCTTGCGTAGTGACACAAATATGGAAGACCTAGAAGAGTTTACTGGAGCAGGATTAAACCTTACTGTATTTAATGCAGTCGCAAAAGAGAAGGTGATTAATGGAATACGCGAGGTATGGGCAAGTCCTTATACAGAGCGTAGTTTTAAATGGAGGCAAGTTTACTTAGAAAATCCTGAAAACGTTTACCCTTCTATTCTTATCATTCCTACAGTAGATGTAGATTATAGTGGCGTGCTTATCACTAAGGATTTCATTAATAATGATGATAATTCTATCACAGTGGCTATGAGTCGAGGTGCTGGTGGAGCAGTAGATGGACAAAGTGCTGAAACTTATATTATCAATAGTGACGGTCAAGGTCTTCTAGTTTCTCCTGCACGAGAAAATGAGCAGCGTAAACTGCCTGTTACAGGCGGCTCAATAATGGAGCACGTTGATTTTGACCATAGAATTTTAACTGATGAGAACTTAAAGACTATAAGAGAGTTTGCTAAGACAGTTCATAATATCATGCCTGGCTCTAAAAATGGAAGTTACAAAGGTGCATGGGATATAGAACTAGGATTTAAGGACGGGAAATTATATTTATTTCAGATCCGACCATTTGTAGAAAATAGTCAAGCGATAAACTCTGAATTTTTAAACTCCATTGATGCTGATGTAGATGTTAACACAGCATTATTACTTCATAAACCTATTAAGATTTGAAAAATACTATTAAAGTAATTGCAGCATTTACAACTATAATGATATTAATGTCATTTTATCCTATTGATGGTTTTAAAAGGACAGGCATTAAGAGGTTGAAACGACTTGAAAAAACGCTAGACAGTACTATTACAGAGTATTACCTAAGAAATGGATCTTTTAGAAAAACAGAAGAGATTAATCTATGGTTATGTGAAGATCAAACAGCTACAGATTCTATCATGTCGGTAAATATGGAATTTCAAAAAGAGATGACTAGGTTATTCCCTAGGCGTAGTGGCTATGGGATCACAGTTCTTGATATTACAGATAGAGATAATATGCGCTATGCAGAAATGAATGAGAATAGCGGTTTCCAGCCAGGAAGTGTGGGAAAACTAGCTGTGGCTACTGCATTTTTTAGTCAGCTATATAATTTGTGTCCAGAAGATTTTAATGTACGTACTCGTTTAATGAGAGATAAAGTAGTCAAGTCTGGAGTATGGGGAATAGGTGATCATCATACGGTACCTATTTATGATATGGAGAAGGATAAATTGACAAAACGTCAAGTAGTTGCGAGTGATGAATTTACTTTATATGAATGGGTGGATCACATGCTTAGTGTAAGTAATAATGGGGCTGCAAGTATAGTATGGAGAGAAGCATTATTGATGAGAATTTTTGGTGATAAGTATTTTACTCTTACACAACAAGAAGCAGATGAGTACTGGGAAACAGCAGATAAGAAGGAGCTTTCAGAAATGGCTACAGCAATTGTTAATGAACCTCTAAGAGATCTGGGAATCACGCATGATGAATGGAGATTAGGTAGTTTTTTTACTAACGGTCCAGACCGTTATGCAAGAGCTACTGGAGGAAGTATAGGAACTCCTAAAGGTTTAATGAAATGGTTTATAGCTTTAGAAAAAGGTGATGTAGTAGATCAAGAATCCAGTCTAGAATTAAAACGATTAATGTATATGACAGACCGTAGGATTAGGTATGCTTATAGTCCACGATTAGATGATGCATCAGTTTATTTTAAGTCAGGAAGTTACTATAGTGGTGGTGGTGCAAAATATGCTGGTACTAACTTCAATTATATGAATAGTGTTATAATGGTGGAACATCCAGATGGAACTAATTACATAGTATGCCTTATGTCTAATATTTTGGGTAAGAATTCGGCAGGAGATCATATGTATTTAGCAAGCGCCATTGACAAGCAAATTAGAAAGAAATATATAGTTGCTGAAGAAGAATAACCGACGGCGATATATTCAAATTCTATAAAGGAGGTTTTATTTAAAAACTTCCTTTTTTATTATACCATTTCTGCGTTTTCTTTTTTGCATTTTAAAGCTTCTACAGCTGCTTCATTTATAATATCAGATGTGTGATTTGAGACTTGATTTAATAAATGCAAGGTGTAACTATCATGTTGATATTTTAAAACTTCTATTGTTTTGATTACTAACGGCTCATCTTCAAGACTAGAGAGAACCTTTAAACAGTCTTCTTTATTTAATAAAGTGATGTGATTATGATAATCAGTAGACTCTTGATTAGGCGCAGATAGGCCGCTTTCTAAAAGAGGTAATAATAAGGTTTTAAGATTACGTCCCAATAGTCCATCTAAGTACTCCATGGCATGAATTTGAGAGTCTTTAGTTTCGCTTTTTAAACCTTTATACGCCACAAATACATCTTCTGGATTGTAATATAAAGCTAGCAAATTGAAAATACGTTTCAAGTTAAGTTCCATGGAACTTTTAATTTGCTGTATTAAATGAGAGCGACTCATTTTTAATGATTGAGGTATGTCCTTATTTTCAGGTAATTTAGAACGTTCAATTAATCTTAGTGAGAAGTAACAACTCAATAAATCTCTGTAAAGCTTTGATTCACTAGAAATCATTGATTTTAAGGTACGAGATTTAATGCTATATTCTACTCCTGTTTTACGCCAGTCGTATAGTAAATCAGAAGTTTTAGTCCTCAAAGAAAAATTACCTCTCTGAGTCATTTTAAACAATGTTCTGTAAGCCTTTTCAGTAAAAATTTTACTTACAATTACAGGTATTTGTGCTTTCTGTATTTTATTAAGGTTTGCCCTTAGGTACATCTTATAAAGTTGAGGTATAATGTCATTACCAAAACTAGAAATTGCTGTTATGCTGCTTTCACGATACGTTACATCTTCCAATTCTTCAAAAAGAATAGGGAGAAATTTTTCTCTTGCCGTTTCACCTGCAGCTAATATGGCGGCATTTTTAAGAATAGGATTAGGATGCTTTAAATATCGTATAATGATATCATGATACTTAGATCTCTTGATATAGCCTAATGTTTCTATAATTCTGGCAATTTCTGATACTCTTAGGTCGCTATCATCGCTGCCCATTTCATCAATAAATACCTTAACTCTAAGGTTCAGGTTATATTTGGCAGCCAGTCGAGGGTTATCTTCAGATTCTCTAGCTAGGCATAATAATGCAGCAGTAGAAATAAACTCATCTTCATAATTTAAGTACAGCTCAAAAAATTGATGAGAAATTTTATCTTGAGATAACAAGTAACTCATTGTAGAAACGATTAACTCATCATCTTTAATATATATAAAATCTTGAACCTTAACCTGCGGCTTTTTTGTAACGTAAGAAAGGTGTTCTACTACAGCTGCTTTTATACGATGGTTATCGTGATCAAGTAGTTGCAGTACATCATCTTTTATTGAAGGATGTGCGACCTCTGGAAGCCTTTTGAGCATCAATAAAATATCTTTTTCTGATCCTGATTGAAAAATGATGCGCATGTTTTGTCTTATTCTAGAAGAAGATTTTTTAGAATGAGCTAGGTTCTCATTCATCATAATACTTTCTTTAAAAGTACCTAGATACGTCTCTCTTACTTTAAAGACTATATATATCCATGTAATCACAATCACGATAGTAATTGCGGTTATATAAGCTGCAGACAGATTTAATCCTTTAATCACAAATATTAATAAAAAACCGGCAATACCTGTAGCAAGGCTGTCCACTACTACATCTATAAAGGTTTTGGTTTTATTTTTAACATGCGCTGGAATAGGCAAGGAAAGCAGCTCTACAGCACTTTTATGTAATGATTGCTTTAAGCTACCATCAAGTCCTTTTATGATAATTACAATCCATAATTCTGGAAAAATAAGAAGGCCCAAACATAGTAGAACAATTCCTATAGGAAGAGCAATAAGACTCACACTTATATCAGTATTTTCTAGAATTTTATTAGTTATAAAAAGCTGGATTAATAAAGATATAATATTAAAAGTACTGAACCAGAATCCAAAAAACGATGCTAGCTCTTGTGGATCAGGGATTTTTGCAGCAGCGATATAACTAAATTGATAATCAACAAGTTTGGCCACAAGGACTCCTAAACCTATTACCGCTGCGAGATAAGTTAGGTGCTCAGATTTATATATTAATTTAATTGATGATTCTGTAGAAACGGTGGCGCGTTCCTTTCTCTTATACCTACTTAAAGTCTGTACTCTTGTTTTCCAGATACGTTCAAAGACTATTATACAAGAGGCAATTAGTAGGCCAGCTATTATCATTAACGCACCATTACCTAAGGAAGCAGCTGCAAGGGACGTTACGTAACCTCCGGCGATTCCACCGGCGATTCCACCAGCTCCTATGAATCCAAAAAGTCTTTTTGCTTCACGTACATTAAACACAACATTAGCTAACACCCAAAATTGGGATGTAGCTAGAAGTGCAAACATGCCTACCATAGTGTAAAACAAATAAACAAAAAGCGTTGTGACCCAATCAAAAGCCACAATAAAACCCATGATCACAAATCCTAAAGCAAAAAGCCCTAAAGTAGTTCTTATGATATACCTCAAAGGAAACTTTTCTAAGGACTTATTATAAAAGTAAGATACTACCACTGCAGTAATCGCAATTATTATAAACGCAACAGATAGATTATCTGCGCCCAATTGAGATAAAAAAAGCGCACTTACTGTAGGTTTAACTATCAGTAGTGCGCATATAATTAAAAATATGTACAGTTGCATGAGTAGGGAAATAGACTCCTCGCCTTCCCTAATGTCAAAAAATTTATGTGCCTGCTGTAATAATGACTTCATTCTCGTCTAAATCAGGAGCCAAGGTAGCATTTTGATTCATGGCAAGCTCTGCTGGTTGTACTAAATTTCTTATAATTTGTTCACCATTTGGGCTCTCTACCATAGCAACAAGAATATATTTTTTGCCTCTAGCTTTGTCGATTACAAGAATAGAATCACAATGCCAGTTTCTCCAGGACCCACTTTTTCTATATAAAGTGGCTTCAGGTGCAATAACATCTAAGGTGTTTACAAATTTATGATGTAAACCAGGATTAACTAAATACTTCAACATTTGCTCACTTCGCTTTTCACTTATAAGCTGTCCTGTAGCAAGTTGATAATAAAACTTAGCAACAGCATCAGTAGTTGCGGCATGGCTCAATCCTCTAATGGGCTCTGGATTACGCTTTCCTTGAGCAGCATAACGTTTTCCTACCCATAAACCACCATTACCATCTTTATCATAAAATGGGTTTTCTGGATTACACATTAAATCTTCAATACGTTGAAAGCCCACGCGGTCTATCATACGTGTAGAGGCCGCATTATTAGACTTATTAATCATAAGCCACATATCATTTTGAACGGCTTTAGTAAGTCGTAAATCACCTTCTTCAATAGCATCTACAGCAGCATAGAGTACAGCAATTTTAGGCATACTCGCAGCATACATCATATGATTACCATTAATATTTGCATATTTTATATTGTCCTCGTCAGATAAGTCTACAAGACTTATAGACAGGCGTTTTTGCTGGATCAGTCTTTTCCAGTTTTTGTTTGCGTGAATTTGGTCCTGCAATGCTAGCTGTAGTGCCGCATCTTGAAAGTTGACAACCTCAGGTTGTGGATCATTCGCAGGAACTAATGGGGAAACATCAGTACCAAATGAAACGTTAATCGCCAGTAAACTGAAGAGAAACATTAGATTTTTAAACATAATAATTTTAAATTTTAGGTTTAATATAATATAAGTGATAACCACTACGAAGATAAATTTATTGCATTATTTAACACTCTTAAAATCAAGATTTAACACTTATTCACACAAATAGGCCCATTTTCTCTCATGCCTTGGTTTTACTAGCGTTATAACAATTACTTTTGTGTTTATGAGTGGTATTTATATTCACATTCCTTTCTGTAAACAAGCTTGTCATTATTGTGACTTTCATTTTAGTACTAATTTGAAGTATAAAGCTCAAATTATTGATGCTCTTTGTGATGAGTTACGCTTTCGCGAAAGCGAATACAAAAACACATCTGTTCAAACTATATACTTCGGTGGAGGAACGCCTAGTGTTCTAGATATTCATGAAGTTGAAAAAATACTTGAAGTAGTTGACGACCATTATCAAGTTAATGAAAGGGCAGAAATTACCCTTGAGGCAAATCCAGACGATCTTACACTTGAAAAGATCATGGAACTTTCTAAGACTAGAATCAATAGACTTTCTATAGGAGTGCAAAGTTTCTTTGAGGAAGATTTAAAACTGATGAATAGGGCGCATAGTGCTGAAGAAGCACAAGCTTGTATTGAAGAAGCAGTAAAATATTTCCCAAATATTTCCATAGACATGATTTATGGTATTCCAGGTATGAGCAATGATCGATGGAGAGAAAATTTGTATAAAGCCATCAGTTTAAAAATTCCTCACATTTCTAGTTATGCGCTTACCGTAGAAGAAAACACCGCGCTTAAATCATTTATTGAAAAAGGGATTGTACCACAAGTAGAAGATGAGGTGGCGCAAGAGCATTTTAATATTCTTCTTGATGTGATGCAGCTGCACAGTTTTGAGAATTATGAGTTTTCTAATTTTGGAAAACAAGGTTTTTTCTCAGAGAATAATACAGCTTACTGGACTGGTAAAAGTTACATAGGCATAGGTCCTAGTGCACACAGTTTTGATGGAAAAAGACGTGGGTGGAACATTAGTAATAATGTAAAGTACATGAAGGCTATTCAAGCTGGAAAACTACCTATGGAAATAGAAGAACTTACTCTTGTAGATCAATACAACGAGTATATTATGACAGGTTTGCGTACTATTTATGGAGTTTCTCTGGAAAAAATTGAACGTGATTATGGTGTTAATTTTAAGGATTATCTTTTGAAACAAGCACAAGAATATTTAAAAGATCACCTTTTGTATTTAGACGGCGACACATTACTTGTAACTAGAAAAGGAAAATTTCTTAGTGATGGTATTGCAAGTGAACTCTTTATGTTAAATTTGAGTTGATTAAGAAACTAACCAACTCATGGAAACCCAACAAGAATATAAAGATAGAATTCAATTACCATTTACATTTGACGTTGATCGATTGCTTAAAGAAGCGCACGACTTAAAAAAGGAACATTACGAATATTATAAAGTAATTCCATTGCGCTCGCCCGCGCACCTAGTAGATACATCTATACCTTTTCCTCCACCAGCAGATGATTATGCAGATGGAACTTGGTGCGACTGGATGGATACAGCAGCAATGGAAAAATCACCTTATTTAAAAAGTATTGTTAGTCGGTTTGAAGAGTATACTAAAGTTCATTTAGTGCGTCTTTTGTTTCTCGCACCTAACTCTGTAGTTCAAGAACATACTGATCCTACTCTTGCGCTGGAAGAAGAAAAATCGATGATACGATTAACTATTCCCGTAGATAATAATAAAGGAGTGGAGTTTTATCTCAATAATAAACAGGTTCCTATGAAAGTAGGACAGTGCTGGTATTTAAGACTTTCTGATCCTCATCGAGTAATTAATAATGGAGGAACTGATCGTATTAATTTAACTATTGATATCATTCCTAATGAAGAGATCATTGAGTTATTAGAAAAGGCTTCTTAAAATCTCTATTAAATTTATCATTATGCATGTAAGAAGATTGCTGCTGTTTATACCTATTTTATTCTTTTTATCCTGTCAGAAAGAAGAGAAGCTTACTCGTATTAACTATGATGAGATGACAGACATGATTATGGCAAATAATTTCACTATGCCCGATGATGTTAAGTATTATGATAAAAACGGCAATCTACTATCTAAAGAAGAAAAAGAAGCGCTATCTAACGAGCTGCCTTTTGCAAACTGGTTCATTAACGACCTAAACGTTTTACGGAAAGTAGAGTTTCAGGATCTAGAAACAGCAATGATTGCTCTTAAAAAAGAACCAATTTTTAGAAACATCAATCAAGTGGATTGCAATAACCTGAATCGTATTTTAGAACGCATACATGATAGGGATCAGGATAATCGTGGAGATAACATGATTGATGAAGAAGTAGACCAAAATAATCTTACTGCCATAGAGCAGATACTTGAAAAATGTGGGATGCCCACCGAAGAAACCGCTGGAGAAAAAGGAATGAGCGCTATATGGCTAGTGATACAGCATGCCAGTGCAGAAAAAAGAACAGAATATTTCCCTATGCTACTTAAAGCGGCCCAAAATGGTGATCTAGAACGTCAAGACATCGCTTTAATGCAAGACCGCATGTTAATGGATGCAGGAAAACCTCAATTATACGGTTCTCAAATCTTGATGAATGAAGACGGCACTTATGAACTTCATAAACTTAAGGAGCCAGAAAAGGTAGATGCAAGAAGAGCTATCATGGGATTAGGACCATTATCAGAATACGTCGCATTCTGGGGACTAGCTTTTAACGTTGAGCAAGTTTCAGATTAACTTCTCTTTCAATCCTAAAAGTGTCTATTTAATAATTCATTACTTTTATTTAAATTTAGGCAAACAATCAAACCAATTATTATGGAAGCTGCTAGATATTTTATTATCGGTATAACATTAGTAATCATTTTGTTACTAGTGTTTTCATTCATAAAAAACCGTAAGAAAAAGAAACGTCTTAAATAGTACGATTTTATTTACAGCTATTTAAAGATTACTTAGGTAAGCGTCATCGCTCTTGATTCTTAGGAAGGTTTGTTAATCAATTCTAGTTTTCTTTGTCGTCTATACGGCTATTCTTAACTTGCTACTTATTATGAGTTCGCTTTCGCGAAAGCGAGCTAAAGAAAATTTTACAACCCTTCTACATTTATATTTTATGAAATATTCACCTATAAATTCTAAGTTATTTATCAATAACCGAAAGAATTTCATGGCAAAGATGAAGCCGTCAAGTCTAGCTGTTTTTAACTCAAATGATGTCTTTACTACAGGAGCAGACAGCACATTACCATTTACTCAAAATCGGGATCTTTTTTACCTAAGTGGAGCAGATCAAGAAAATACGATTCTTGTTCTTTTTCCTGACTGTCCAGATCCTGCACATAGAGAAGTGCTATTTGTAACCGAGACTAATGCGCATATAGCTGTTTGGGAAGGTGAGAAGTTAACTAAAGAAAAGGCAACAGAAGTCTCTGGAATTAAAACGGTATACTGGTTAAAGGACTTTGATAAAAAGTTTTTTGAAATGATGACACAGTGCAATACCATTTATTTTAATACAAATGAGCATTACCGTCAGTCAGTAGAGTTAGAAACGAGAGAAGATCGTTTTATTAAAAGAACTAAAGAGCAATATCCAGCGCACAATTATGCAAAATCTGCTCCTATACTTCAACGACTACGTTCAGTTAAGGATTCAATTGAAATCGATTTAATGCAGCAAGCTTGCGATATTACAAATGCAGGTTTCCGTCGTGTCTTGAAGTTTTTAAAGCCTGGCGTTATGGAATATGAAGTAGAAGCAGAGTTCTTACATGAATTTATTAGAAGACGTAGCGATGGATTTGCTTATACTCCTATAATTGCGAGTGGGAACAATGCAAACGTGCTGCACTACATAGAAAACAATCAGGAGTGTAAAGACGGTGATCTCATGTTGATAGATGCGGGAGCACAATATGCAAACTATGCCAGTGACATGTCTAGAACTATTCCTGTAAATGGTCGATTTACTGAAAGACAAAAGCAAGTTTATGACGCAGTGTTG
The DNA here is from genome assembly GCF_002162835.1 of Nonlabens dokdonensis. Classification (GTDB taxonomy): domain Bacteria; phylum Bacteroidota; class Bacteroidia; order Flavobacteriales; family Flavobacteriaceae; genus Nonlabens; species Nonlabens dokdonensis_B. The sequence continues at coordinate 63,608 of NZ_MAAX01000128.1, read as the reverse complement.
CGAGTGAAAAATGACGCAACTAAAATGCTTGTGCCAGGTACTTTATGGAAAGAATATCATGTTGAGGTAGGAAAGTTAATGACCAAAGAGCTCTTAAACCTAGGCCTGCTTGACAAAGCAGATGTTCAAAATGAGGACCCTAACTGGCCAGCTTATAAAAAATACTTTATGCACGGTACTTCTCATCATATAGGACTAGATACTCATGACTATGGAATTCTTTGGGAACCTATGCAAGCGGGAAATGTATTTACAGTAGAACCAGGAATTTATATTCCAGAAGAAGGCTTTGGTATTAGATTAGAAGATGATGTGGTGATTAATGAATCTGGGGCTCCATTTAATTTAATGAGAGATATTCCTATAGAAACTGAAGAGATAGAAGAAATAATGAACTCTTAAATCAATTGATGATATAATCTTAGCTTTTTAGCAATGGAAAAAAGCACTCTCAAAATTTCTTTAATTCAATCTGATCTAGTCTGGGAAAACCCTAGGGAGAATCAGAATCGCTTTTCTAAAAAATTAGAACAGCTTTATGGTCTTACTGATCTAGTTATATTACCAGAAATGTTTACTACTGGTTTCTCGATGAGTCCAGAAGGTCTTGCTAGCGATGCAACAATTATATATTATTTAAAAGAACACGCTTTAAATGGAGATTTTGCCATCTATGGAAGTGTTATGTTTAAGGAGAGTGATTCCTTTGTGAATCGAGGTATTTTCATGAGACCAGATGGTTCTTATACCATTTATGATAAACGTCATACATTCACTCTTGCAGGAGAGCATGAGGTATATGAATCTGGAAAAAAACCGGTAATAGCAGAGTATTTAGGATGGAAATTTAACCTGCAAATATGTTATGATTTACGCTTTCCTGTTTTTGCTAGAAATACACAAGGTTATGATGTAATTATATTTGTTGCAAACTGGCCTGTACCTCGAGTAAATGCTTGGGATGCTTTACTTAAAGCACGAGCTATAGAGAATATGAGTTATTGCATAGGTGTTAATAGAGTAGGTAAAGATGGGACTGGTATGGATTATAGCGGCCATTCACAAGTTTACGATGTTTTAGGTAATGAATTGATCAGTCATCCTTGGAAAAAAGAAGGAATGCAAACTGTTGAGGTTCATAAATCTCAAATACAAACTTATAGATCTAAATTGAAGTTTCTTGAAGACCGCGATAAATTTAGCCTCAATTTTTAATTGAAAGAATAGGCATGTGCCTATGTTATTTGAAGTTTCCTATGTGCCATAATATTCCACTGGGGTCGTGAACAAAGAATTCATTGCCCCAGTTATTATATTGTATTTGTGAAATTCTTACTTTAGGAAACTTTTCGATTAGTTGTTTTTTCAAAACAGCTTGTCTAAAGGAGTCTAGATCGATTACCTCTAGAAATAACATTGTGTTATCTACCCATTCTTTTACAAAAGCATCTTGAAGGTAAAAGCCAAAATCTCCCATTTTAAAGTAAGACATAGTACTAGAGGTAATAATCTCCTGAAAGCCTAAAGCAGTATAAAAAGACCTAGAAGTACTAAAATCTTTAGCCCCTATGAAAGGTCTTATAGAAATAATTTGATCATTCATTAGTTTGCAAGGCCTGCACGACCTAATTCTACTATTAAAGAATCACAAAAAGCACCTTCGTCTAGTTCTCCTATATTGGCAATTTGAATGGTATAAACGTCAGAAAATCTTGTTTGATCAACGATGGTAGTATCACGCAAAGCATTCAAACTGTTTACTAGCCTAGATATGGGCCAGTCGTTCATTTTTATTGAATCTGCAGTGATTTTAAGACCAGCCTTACCATAAACACCAGCCGCATTACCACCTTCTATAAAGCCGTTAAGACTTTGAGTAGTTATTTCTTTTTTGGGGAAATCTGTACTGCAAGAAGTCGATAAAGCAGCTACAAAAAATACAATTAAAAACGATCTCATTTATGTGAAATATTTAATGATAACGAATATAAAGTTTCTTTATTCTAATACCTATTTTGAATAAAACTGAATGCTATAATTAACCTCATAAAAAATCCCGATAAAAAGTATTTCACTTTATCGGGATTATTATAAAAATAAGAGCGTTTATACTCTAATTCCTTTAAGTCGTTTCTCGATCTTTTGTTTCTTTGCGGTAAGCAATTTCATAAGATCCATCAACTCCTCATCTTTCGTTTCTTTGTACACTTCATTTATGCCTAGAATAAGCTCTTTAGCTCTTCTCGATGAGTGCACTCTGTCACTTGTAGACATGTTGCTCATCGATGCACCTAACCACTCATTTGCGTCTTTAATTATATCCATTTGTTGTTTAATTTAATTTCGCTTTCGCGAAAGCGTAACTATTAAAAATCAATTACGATGCCAAAAGGTAAACTATTTTTTAATATTTCCTAATAAAACATCAGAATTTTTGGAAATTCTTAATATCTGTAATATTCTGGTTTAAATGGTCCTTCAACCTTCACACCTATATATTCTGCTTGATCACTTTTTAACTCAGTAAGTTCAGCTCCCATTCTTTGTAAATGCAGCGCTGCTACTTTTTCATCAAGATGTTTAGGTAACATATAAACCTCATTCTCATATGCGTCTCTATTATTCCACAGTTCTATCTGTGCTAAAGTCTGGTTTGTAAATGAATTACTCATTACAAAACTAGGGTGACCTGTTGCACAACCTAGGTTTACTAAGCGACCTTCAGCAAGTAAAATAATATCCTTACCATTAATGGTGTATTTATCAACTTGAGGTTTGATTTCAACTTTTGTATCACCATGATTAGTATTCAAATATGCAACATCTATTTCATTGTCAAAGTGACCGATGTTACAAACAATAACTTTATCTCGCATTGCTTCAAAGTGCTCGCCTCTAATAATGTCTTTATTACCAGTAGTTGTAATTACTATGTCAGCATTTGAAACTACGTTTTCCAGTTTTTTTACTTCAAAACCGTCCATTACCGCTTGTAAAGCACAAATAGGGTCTATTTCAGTCACAGTAACTATGGATCCAGCACCTTTAAAAGAGGCAGCCGTTCCTTTACCTACGTCACCATATCCACAAACTACAACACGTTTTCCAGCAAGCATAGTATCTGTAGCACGACGTACTGCATCTACTGCACTTTCACGACAACCGTATTTGTTATCAAATTTAGATTTAGTTACAGAGTCGTTAACGTTGATTGCAGGCATCACTAGAGTACCGTTTTTCATACGCTCATATAACCTATGAACTCCAGTAGTGGTTTCTTCAGAAAGTCCATTAATGCCTTCAGCTAGTTCAGGATATTCATCAAAAACCATGTTAGTTAAATCACCTCCATCATCAAGAATCATATTTAAAGGCTTGCGGTCTTCTCCAAAGAAAAGTGTTTGCTCAATACACCAGTTAAATTCTTCCTCGTTCATACCTTTCCATGCATAAACAGGTATACCTGCGGCAGCTATTGCAGCAGCTGCATGATCTTGTGTAGAAAAGATATTACATGAAGACCAAGTTACATCTGCTCCTAGTGCTACAAGAGTTTCAATAAGTACTGCAGTTTGTATAGTCATGTGAAGACATCCTGCTATGCGTGCACCTTTAAGCGGCTGCTCATCTTTATATTCTTCTCTCAAAGACATAAGACCTGGCATTTCTGCTTCAGCAAGTTGAATTTCTAAACGTCCATACTCTGCAAGGGACATATCTTTCACTTTGTAAGGTACGTAAGGAACTGTTTTTGTGCTCATAAATTTATTGTTTTGGTACTTCAGTCGTTGATAGTATTAGAAATCAACAATTTAAATACCTTTTTATTTATTAAATTGCGGCTGCAAACTTACAAAAAATCAACCGATTTTTATGCCCCTTTTTAAATCCATTAACAACAGAGAAAATACGCAAGTATACATCTGGAAAATAACAGAGTCAGAGGCCTATTTAAGAACAGGAATTGAACTTTCTGAAAATTCAAAGAACAGGCTTTTTACCATGAGCTCAGAATTGCACAGGCGTGGATTTTTAAGCATCAGGCATTTATTAATACATGCAGGTTATACTGATCTAGATTTATATTATTCAGAACATGGTAAGCCTCATCTTACAGATGAAAAATATATTTCTATAACACACAGTTTTGAATTTACCGCAATAATCATAAGCGATGTTTCTATAGGAATCGACATTGAGAAACAACGTGAAAAGATTATGCGTATCGCTCCTAAATTCATAGGTTATGAAGATGAGTTCATAAAATCTTTAGAAGATCCTGTAAAAGAACTTACCGTTATTTGGGGTGCAAAGGAATCTATGTATAAATTGTATGGTAAAAAAGGCTTAGGGTTTAAAGCGCACTGTCTTGTAGCTTCATTTGAAATGGAAGACCTTTCCACTGTTGCCCGTATAGTTTATGAACAAGATAACCTCAAATTTGATGTGTTTTTTCAAGAGGTAGAAAACTTCATGTTAGCTTATGTAATTCCATCTAGGAATGATTGATATTCTTAAAAGCATTACGCAATCAAATCGTAGTCTTGCTATTCTTATAGATCCAGAAAAGATGGATATGGATGCGATTTCCGCTTTCGCGAAAGCGATTACATCTACAATTACTGCACTACAAAATGAGTTAAACATAGATCAGTTATTTTTCTTTGTAGGCGGTAGTACTATGGAAAATGTACCATTTAATAGCTGGATGAAGATTTTAAGAGAAAGCACCAATTTACCGATTGTTATCTTTCCCGGTTCTCATAATCAATTATCAGAACATGCTCATGGGCTGCTTTTTACCAATCTTTTATCTGGGCGCAATCCTGATTATTTGATAGAACAACAATTTCTGGCAGCTCAGAAATTAAAAAATACAAACCTAGAAATTCTTCCTACCGGTTATTTGTTAATTGATGGAGGTAAAGAAACCGCTGTCCAGAATATTTCAAAGACACAACCACTCCATCAAAGTGATGTGATGTCGATTGTAAATCATGCTTTTACAGCGCAACTAATGGGAAATCTTTTAGTATATCTCGAGGCTGGAAGTGGAGCTATATATCCTGTTTCTATAACGATTGTGCAAGAGGTTTCTCAACAATTAAAAATACCAGTAATCGTAGGCGGTGGATTAAGAACAATTGAACAAATAGAAGATACATATCGTGCTGGTGCAAAAATGGTTGTTATAGGTACAGCAATAGAGCAAGATATCAAATGGAATGGCTAGCTTTGTAGAGTTACAAAATTGCAAATAAGAATGAAAGCATCTATAGAGTTAACCATGTCACCACTTCAAAGTGATTATGAACAACACATCATCAATTTTATTAAGAGACTACGTGACTCAGAATTTACAGTTTTAGAAAATCCACTAGCAACGCAAATCTATGGAGAGTTTGCTTCTATGATGTCTTTTCTAACTCAAGAAATGCAACGAAGTATGGAAGAGACAAATGCTGTTCTTTTCTATATGAAAGTAGTAAAAACAGACCGTCATGATTATGAACCATTCTTTTAATGGAGGTCTTAGAATTTCTTTTCGGACAGTATCGTGATTACAGTACAGAACATATAGTTTTAGAACTAGTAGCATTTGCAGTAAGTATTATAAGCGTATATTTTTCCTATAAGAATAGTGTTTTAGTTTTTCCGTTTGGAATCATTAGTACTTTGATATTTGTTTATCTATTATTTCAATGGAATCTACTGGGCGACATGGTTATTAATGCTTATTATTTTATCATGAGTGTTTATGGATGGTACTACTGGTTGCATGGAGGAATGGACAGAGAGCAAAAGCCTATAACCACAGTTATAAAAAGTGATTGGGCTAAATCTCTTGCTATATTTAGTAGTACGGCAATCGCTATATTTCTATTGTATTTTTTAACAGAAAGGCTAGAAAATTGGGTCTCCTATATTGATATGATTACTACAGGTATCTTTTTTGTAGGAATGTGGTTAATGGCTCGTAGAAAATTAGAACATTGGTTGATTTTGGGTCTCGGCAATCTTATTTCCATACCACTATATTTTTACAAAGGTTACAGTTTTAGTGCTATTCTGTATGTTTTGTTATTGATTTTTGCCATCTTCGGCTACTTACAATGGAAAAAATACCTGAACAAAAAACCTTTGACGGTTTAAAAATAGTCCTTTACGGACCAGAAAGTACTGGTAAAAGTACACTTGCACGCCAGCTTGCTACTCATTTCAAAACGGTAAAAGTTGACGAGTTTGCTAGAGACTATTTACAAGAAAAATATGATACTAGAGGCGAGATCTGTTCTTATGAAGATTTACTACCCATAGCAATAGGGCAACGAGTTGCAGAAAATAACGCAGTTGAAAAAGCAAATAAGCTCCTATTTTGTGATACTGATGCACTAGAAACTTATGTTTACTCTCATGCATATTTCAACAAAGTACCACATGAAATAAAAGATGCTGTAAGAAAAAGCGATTATGACTTATATTTACTACTTGATGTAGATGTTGCATGGACACCAGATGATTTGAGAGATAAGCCAGAAGACAGGAAAGAGATGTTTTTACTGTTTAAAAGAGGATTAAAAGAATTTGAAAAGAGCTACGCAATTATAAATGGAAAAGGTGAAATGCGATTTAAGAATGCTTTAAAAGCAATTCAAAATTTGATAATTAAATGATTCTTACAGATAAACAGAAAGAGCAATTAGAGAAAAAGGGAATCTCTGAAGAACTCCTTAATTTACAATTAGAAAGATTTGCAAAAGGATTTCCACTTGTTAAATTGGATCGGCCAGCAGTTGTGAATGATGGCATTGTGTCATCCAGAGATTTAGATTATGACGAATTAATTAATCATTATGAAAACCGCATCTCAAATTTAAATTTGATCAAGTTTGTGCCTGCAAGTGGTGCGGCTACTCGTATGTTTAAATTTTTACACGAATTGCTCAATAATTTTGATGAGCAAGAGGACTCTTTAAATGGTTATATAAATAGTAATAAAGCACAAGATTTATTTACATTTCTAGTAGGGATGGAGAAATTCCCATTCTATAAAGCAGTTATAAAGTCTTTAAAAAGTAAACATAAAGACTGGTTATCTAAGCCTGTACAGGCAAAAAAACTTCTTTTTATAGAAGAAATGCTATTAGAAGAAGGTTTTAATTTTGCTTCAATGCCTAAAGGTCTAGTTCCTTTCCATAAATACAAAGATCATATAGCAACCGCATTTGAAGAACATTTATTTGAAGCATGTATTTACGCAAAAAGTGAAGGAATAGCTCGATTACACTTCACCATAGCTCCGGCATTTAAAGATCATTTCAAAGAAGAATTTTCTCGTATCCAGCAAATTGTAGAACGTAAAACAAATGCAACATTTGATATTAGCTTTTCTTATCAATCCTCAAATACTGATACTATTGCAGTAGATCAAGATAATAAAGCCGTTGTATTAGATGACGGTTCCTTATTCTTCCGTCCTGCAGGCCATGGCGCTTTATTAAGAAATCTTAATGAATTAGATGCCGATGTCATTTTCATAAAAAACATTGATAATGTCACCACATCTGCTCATGAGCAACATGTAGGACGTTATAAAAAAACATTAGCAGGGTATCTGCTTAAAATTCAAGAACAAGTTTTTAATTATTTACGCCACTTAAAATCAGGAACAGTAGACGCAGTTAAAAAATCTGAGATAGAAGACTTTTTGACTGAAAAATTAGATTCAGTTCTACCTAGTAGTTATAACAAGTATGCTCAAGAGTATCAATTAGAATACCTATTTGATCAACTCAATAGACCTTTGCGTGTTTGCGGTATGGTAAAAAATGAAGGAGAACCTGGCGGCGGTCCTTTTTGGGTGATTAATAATCAAGGTGAGCATTCTCTTCAAATAGTAGAAAGTGCACAAATTGATAACAATAATAAAAAGCAAAAGGAAATTGCCCAAAAAGCTACTCATTTTAATCCGGTCGATCTCATATGTGGTGTAAGAGATTATCAAGGCAACAAATTTAATTTGATGAATTATTGCGATCCAGAAACGGGCTTTATAACTTATAAAACTCGCAACGGTATAAAGATTAAAGCTCAAGAACTTCCTGGTTTATGGAATGGCGGCATGGCTTGCTGGAACACTATTTTTGTAGAAGTACCATTAGAAACATTTAATCCAGTAAAAACAGTAAACGATTTGCTCAAACCTGCTCACCAGTTGCACTCATGAATGTAGAGATTCTTCATAAGGAAGTTCAGTATAAAGCAGTTGCTAGTAGTGGTCCCGGCGGTCAAAATGTTAATAAGGTTGCTACAAAAGTACAGTTGTATTTTGATGTGGTAAATAGTCTCGCTTTCGCGAAAGCGGAACAAGAAAGAATCATATCAAAATTAAAGAACCAACTCACTAACGACGGTATATTGATCCTAGGTTGTCAAGAGTCGAGAAGTCAAGCCAAAAACAAAGAACTGGTTTTTAAAAAGTTCATAAATACCTTATCTAAAGCAGCATTAAAACCTAAAATAAGGAAGAAAAGAACAATTCCTAAAGCCGTAAAACGTAAACGGCTCAATGATAAGAAAAAACAAAGCGAGAAAAAGAAGGACCGTAACTATCGTTATTAATTGCCTTTCTCATACAAATTAGTTTTAAGAGCAAACATAAAATCACATCCCATGAAAAATATTATCTATTTATTACTAGCGATTATTCTTGTAAGTTGTAATGAGCAATCTCAGAATACAGAGCTAACTCCATCTGACGTACTAAAGGTTACAGATAAGGTAACTAACGAATTTGCCATAGTAATTCATGGCGGCGCCGGAACAATTAAAAAGGAAAATATGACTCCAGAGCTGGAGGCTCAATACAATGCAAAACTTACTGAAGCTATAAAAGCGGGACATGAAATTCTGGCAAATGGTGGTGATGCCATGGATGCGGTAGAATCGAGCATACGTATCATGGAAAATTCGCCACTTTTCAATTCTGGGAAAGGTGCGGTTTTTACTCATGATGGAATTAACTCGTTAGATGCAAGTTTTATGGATGGCAAAACTTTAAATGCAGGAGCCATAGCTGGTGTTACCACAGTAAAAAATCCTATTTCATTAGCTAGAAAAGTAATGACCGATTCAGAACACGTGCTATTAAGCGGTGAAGGAGCAGATGCCTTTGCAAAATCATTACAAGATGACAACATAGAAATAGTAGACAACAAATACTTTTTTACTGAAAACAGATACCAATCTCTACAGCGTGTTCTAGAAAGAGAAAAAGCTAAAGACCAAAAAACAGCTGCAGTTCTAGAACTGGAAGATCCGTTTTTGAAGGATTCTAAATATGGAACAGTAGGTTGTGTAGCATTAGATAAGAACGGTAACATTGCAGCAGGAACCAGTACTGGCGGAATGACTAATAAAAAATATGGTCGCATAGGTGATTCTCCTATTATAGGAAGTGGTACGTATGCAAATAATAGTACTTGTGGTGTTTCTAGCACTGGACATGGAGAATATTTTATAAGGGCTCAAGTGGCTTATGATATAAGTGCATTAATGGAATATGGTGGTAAAACTCTTAAGGAGGCGACTAAAGAAGTGATACAGGAGAAATTAGTAGAATTAGGAGGAACTGGTGGTATCGTCGCTCTTGATCATCTAGGAAATGTTTCTATGGAGTTCAATACGGCTGGAATGTATAGAGCCATGATGGACGATCAAGGTGAGCTTACTGTTGGGATGTATAAGGAGTAATGAGCTGTGAGTTTGTGAGTTTGTGAGTTTGTGAGAAAAATGAAAATTCTGAAATAAACTTACAAGAAAAAGCGGAATTAATTCGGCTAAATAAAAAGAACGCCGTGAGGCGACAAAATTATCCATAGCGGTGGATTTCAGTCCGCTGGTAATGTCAGTAGAAATGCAAGAGAAAAATTCGGAATGCGTTCCTTTTTTTTGGAAATAAACATAGAAAAAGAAAAAAATGAAAATTATATCCTATAACGTAAACGGCATACGCGCCGCGATGAAAAAAGACTTTATCAAATGGTTAGTAGCTGCAAATCCAGATGTGCTTTGCTTACAAGAGATAAAAGCTCAAGAAGATCAAGTGGATACAGAGGCTTTTACGGCGGCAGGATATGAATACCAGTATTATTACAGTGCACAAAAGAAAGGCTATTCAGGAACCGCGATTATTTCCAAAATAAAACCAGATCATGTAGAGTATGGAACTGGAATAGAAACTATCGATTTTGAAGGCAGAAATATAAGAGCTGACTTTGGAGATATATCTGTAATGTCTATGTATTTACCTAGCGGTACAAATGATGCTCGATTGAGTTTTAAATTTGACTATATGGAGCAATTTCTAGAGTATTCTAAAGAATTGCGCAAAGAGCATCCTAACTTAATTGTCTGTGGCGATTATAACATCTGTCATAAAGCTATAGATATTCATGATCCAGTACGATTAAAAAATACATCAGGTTTCTTACCAGAAGAACGCGAGTGGATGGATCGATTTGTAGCAAGCGGCTTTGTAGATGCTTTTAGAATGTTTAATGATCAACCAGATCAATACTCATGGTGGAGTTACCGTGGTGGTTCCAGAGCAAGAAACAAAGGATGGCGATTAGATTACCACATGGTAAACGAGCCTTTAAAAGACCGAGTAAAAAGATCAGTCATTTTAAGTGAGGCAGTACATAGTGATCACTGTCCAGTTATGGTGGAGATAGAGTAATTCCTGTCAAAAAACATCTTGAAGGTAGTAACAGATCCCAGATAAATTGGGTAAATGTATTTAAGTAAACAAGATAGATATTACTACCCAATTTTCTGGGAAGTCATTCCTCCTAAAACCACAACAAATTCACCTTTAGGTTTTTTGTGTTCAAAATGAGTGATGGCTTCGGTAACAGTTCCTCTAAAATGCTCTTCGTACAGTTTAGTAATCTCACGGGAGATGGAAACTTGTCGCTGCTCACCATAGTGCGTTTTAAAGTCGGCTAGAGTTTTTAATAATTTATGAGGCGATTCATAAAAAACGATAGTTCTAGTTTCTTCTTTTAGAAATTCAAGTCGTTTCTGCCTTCCCTTTTTTACTGGTAAGAATCCTTCAAAAATAAATTTATCGCTTGGCAATCCAGAAACGGTTAGTGCAGGAACAAAAGCAGTCGCTCCAGGAAGTGACTCTACAGTAACTTCATTTTCTATTAACTTGCGAGTAATTAAAAATCCAGGATCGCTTATCCCTGGAGAACCAGCGTCGGTTATTAAAGCTATTGTTTCTCCGGCTTTGATCCTTTTTACAATCCCATCACTAATCTTATGTTCATTATGCATGTGATAAGAAAGCATAGGAGTAGCGATGTTATAATGTTGTAATAATTTACCACTTGTCCGTGTGTCTTCAGCAAGAATAAGGTCCACCTCTTTCAGTATTTCAACACCACGATAAGTCATGTCTTTTAAATTACCGATAGGCGTAGGAACAAGGTAAAGTTTCATAGATGCGATATATAATGCAAAGATAAAGAAGTAGGGCTGGAGTAAAAGCACGAGCAGGAGAACTTGGATAAGGAAGTAGTTTATTTATATCTCGCTTTCGCGAAAGCGGAATAAATACCATCTTCATCCAGCATTCCTTCCTCTTTTAAAACTGAAAATATATAAACGGTTGTACCTCGCTACTAGCCGTTGCACTGATAATCCAAATAGTGACAGCAAAAAGAACCACCTTGCCTACAACTGGGATTCTATGAAAAGATAAGAGCTGTTGATCTTGCCAATTTTGTGGTATAAAATGCCATAAAAAGCCTATGAGCATTACGATGGCCACATTTTGATATCCAGCAATGACGCTCCACCAATTTTGCGGGCTCCATTCTAGCATACCGATATTATCAATGACATTCAAAGCATTAGCAAAATCTGAAGCTCTAAAAAATATCCAACAAAATGCGACAAAATGAAAAGTTAGAATTCCAGCCATGAGTTTTAAAGCAACATCCTTATTGGTTAGTTTGGGAATTCTAAAAGCTTTTTCTATGGCAAGAACACTTCCATGCATCGCGCCCCAAAGAACAAACTTCCATGATGCACCGTGCCACAAACCACCTAATAACATGGTCATAAAAAGATTAAAGTAAGTGCGCAGTTTTCCTTTGCGATTACCACCCATAGAAATATATAGGTAATCACGCAGCCAGCCCGATAGCGAGATGTGCCACCTGCGCCAGAATTCTGTGACGCTAGTGCTTTGGTAGGGCGTTCTAAAGTTAGGTGGTAACTGAAAGCCGAGTAGTAACGCTAGTCCAATTGCGATATCTGAATAACCGGAGAAATCGCAATAAATTTGTAATGTATAACCATAAACGGCAAGCAAATTCTCAAAAGCAGTGTAGTTATCTGGGAAATTAAAAACTCGATCTACAAAATTGACGCTTATGTAATCTGATATCACGGCTTTTTTAATCAATCCGCCTATGATGAGGTAAAAAGCATAACTCAATTCTTTTTTTGTGAGGTGTAGTTTTTCATAGATCTGCGGAATGAAGTCTTTTGCTCTTACAATAGGACCAGCAACTAATTGTGGGAAGAAGGAAACAAAAAACATAAAATCCCATACATTTCTAGCAGGCTCTAATTCTCTTCTATAAATATCTATCGTATATGACATGGTCTGGAAGGTGTAGAAAGAGATTCCTATAGGTAAAAAGATCGTGTCAAAACTTAGGTCACCTGAGAAGAGAGCGTTGAAGTTTTCAGTTAGAAAACCGGTGTATTTAAAATAAGCAAGGACACCTAGATTGATGACACAAGATAAAACGAGTAACCATTTTCTAGTGACCGTTTTTTGACTCTTGTAAATTAAATCTGAGATGTAAAAATCTACAAAAGAAGAGAGTATGAGTAATATAAAGTAGATACCACTGCACTTATAATAAAAAAACAAAGAGAAAGCGATGACATAAAGAATGCGCAACCTGCATACATCTTTCAATAAAATATAAATAAAGAAAAAGCCCAAAAACAGATACAAAAAAGCCTCACTGTTAAACAGTAGAGGTTTTTGTGGATCATAACTGAGCCAGTCCCATATTACATTCCATTCCATCATTCTTTATAATCGTTGTAAGAGTTAAGTAAAGATTCCAAGAGCAATTGAGCTTGTAACTGATAGCCTTTTTCTAGAAAATGAATTTTGTCTCTAGAAGTCAATTTTGCAGCGTACCAGTCTGGCATTGCTGCGCTGGTTTTAGAAACAGCATGAAGGTCATAAAATGCCCACGAATTTAAATTTGCAAAAACTCCCATTTCATAAGCATAAACTGTAGCTGTAGAATTGATGTTTTTGCGGTTTTTCATCGATGGCGGTGGAGAAGTTAACAACACGCTTCCTGTCATAGCTCGTTTGATCATCTCGCGATTAAAAACATCCATGTCTTTCTTAAGCTGTTGCTCTGTATAATTATCATAGAAACTTTCATTGGTACCTAACGAAATGATGATAAGATCTGGATTTAAAGAAGCAAGCTGATCAAAAAATCGAGGAAACTTATTGTAGTCACTAAATTTGGTTCCATTTACTCCTATAGCGTGAAATTGAATTCCTTTTTTGCCAGTATTCAAGAGTAAACCGTCTAAAACATACTTTGACGCTTTTTCACGAGCTTTTATATACAATTTTGTAGTTCCAGCAGGAATTTGATAAGTGGTACCATCTTTAGTAGATAGCTTAGTAAACGCCTCATCGTTTATTTTTTTACTTTCAGATGCGTCTGTAGGTATTTTAATAGACTGTCCTGCGTTGAGGCGAGTATTTTTCATACCGTTAGCTCGTTGAATAGCCTTTACCGTCGTATTAAATTTACTCGCTATTTTACCTAAATAATCACCGCTCTTGATTTTATAGGTTTTAGTTGCAGTTACTTGTTCTAAAAGATGAGGTTGGTCGCTGGTGCAAATTTTAAAGCGTTCTGGATGTTGCGATATGATTTGTATTTCTTTAACCGGTTCTAATGAATCGCTTAAATTCATTTCTAATATGAAATTAGTATCTGTAGTTTCTAGATTGATACCACTTAAGCCTACGTCATCGCTGCCATCACTTTTCACATTACGCACCGCTTTCCACTCGCTGTTGGTTTTAAATTTTACGTCAATTGCGCCATTAGTTTCTGCAACTCGATAGGGAAAAACAAAGCCGCGTCCTGCATTTCCAAATTTAGATTGTAATCCTTGTCTGATGTACTGTGGAAAATAAGGTCCTTGAACATGAGAATCGCCTATTTGAACTATAGTTAACTTTTCTCTGGTACCACTTTCTAGTTCTTCAGCTTTTTTATAAAAATCATCAAGAACTTGGGCGTTTTTGATAACTTGAAAGTTACTATCTACAAGCAAAGGGTTGATTTGTAGGTCGGCAATTTCTTGCGTAAAGGCAACTGTAGTCATTGAGCTTATGAGAAGGATAAAAAAACTTTTGATCATGAATGGTTTTAATTTTTTAAGCTGTCGTTTTTGACCTTTAGACTATCGCTGACTGGTAGTGCTGCAAGTTCCTCTTTTAAATTCTGCTCTATTTCTTCTTTTTGTTGTGATCTCGCTTTCGCGAAAGCGTCATAATCATCCATCAAATCTCTATAAATCATGCGTCCTATTTTTTGCGAACCTCGAGGACTAAAATGTGTGTAGTCATTATTCATGAATTTATGTGCGTTCCATACTTGTGCTGTATTTGCACCGCCCATAAGGTGAAATAGGCTCATGAAAGCAGAGTTAGTGTTTGCTGCATAAATTTGTTGAGATCGCAATAATTTTACGACTCCACTGTCTGTTTTTATAAGGTTTTCCATTTTTGTACCTCTATCTGCAGTACCTAGAATAAGAATGTCTGCTTCTGGAAAAGAAGCTTTTAAGTGTTCCACCACTTTGGTCATGCGATTAGAATACCAAGTGTAATTTTTAGATTTTCTTGTGAGCACATTTGCACCGAATTGTAATATAATGAGGTCGTAAGCCAATGTCTTATCAAATTCTTTCATTTGCGCAGTATGAAGCAGGCTTAATGGTAGTCCAGAGTTACCGCGCTTAGAAAACCCATCTACATGTACTCCTGAATTGTTAGAAAAATCAACACCATAAATAGGAAGGCCTTGTGATTGAGTAAATTCCAATTTGATTTTCTTTATATCTTTATTTGTAAGTGTAGCTGTGTTGAGACTTCTTGTTCCATTTAACTTTATAGTTTGCTTTATACTGTCCTTATCAATTTTAATTTGAATTACACCATTAGGATTTCCCTTACCGTAATACAGCCTTGGCGAGTTAAGATTATATGAGTTTTTAATACCACTGGCTAAAAATTTGATTCCAGCTGTAGAATCTTGAGAAAAATGAACTGCTCCATTAATGCCATAAGGAATACTGTCTGCACGACCTTTCATAAAATTCTTAGTGTTCCAGTTGCCGCTAGTGTAATGCTTTATCGAGTAACGAGATCGTGCACTCTCTGAAGTTATGGGTACAAAACCAACACCTCTACCACCAAATCTTGTTTGTAACGCACTCCTAAAATCTTGGACTATTAAATCTCCATCAATCATCGAGTCGCCGTAATAAGCAATACGCACATTACCTTCTGTAGATTTTTCTAGTTCATAGAGCTTTTCAAAAAAGTGTTTAAGATTTTCTTTACCGCTATATGAGGTAAGTTTTTTAGGTTTAGGTAAGATGTATTTTCCTAACGAGTCTACTTCATGAGTTAGATCTAGGTTGAAACTACCTATGTCTATAAATGAAAATGGATGGGTATGGGCCGTTTTAATTTTATTTTCATCATCAGGAGTAATAGTTTTATCAATTTCTGATGTTTTATGAATGCTATCTTTATTTAGTGTTTCTTGTAGAACTACTTCCTTTTCTTCTTCAACCTCTTCAATGTCTATAGCTTCTAGCATGAGACTGTCTACTATGATATTATTTGCGCTTAGTTGTTTGGTGAAAATTTTATTAGGTAAGTAGGGCTTGCTTATAAAGAACAATATACTGCCAGCAGCGATGATGGTAAATGCATAAATAAATTGCTTTTGCTCTTTAAAACTCATGATAAATATTCCCCTAATAAAATCGAGTGAAAAGGTGTAATTTAAGAATAAGAGCTATAACTTGATAGAAAAACTTTTACAGTTTATTAAAATCCTGTGACAAGTAATTCTCTAGCTGTATTTATACGGCAACCTTGATATTGATGATAGGCTTGTGCTGCTCGCTCTGCCACAGCATAATTATCTTCTTTTTTAATCCACCCATCTATTGCATATTTAAGTGTATATGCTTCTGGAGCCATGAGATGTGATGTCCATAACAGAGGATAAGCTCCAGTTTCTTTGAGCTTTTTAGAAAAATAGTACTTGCTGTAGCACGCTAGAATAATAGTTTCTATTTTGTTAGTTGAAGCTGGAGTAAATGCACCAGTAACTTCAAAATTCATTAAAGCGTTATGACCTATATAGCTTAGCAAATTTGCATCTCCACCAAAACAGAGTAGCTCACCATCATAATCTATTTGAAACCCATTGCGGCCTGCACTCGCTTCTAGAAAATCTATGGTAGTTTGCGCAATCTGTGCCCCATCATATGCATCGGCTAGCATATAGGTGTTACTGGTCTTATGTTTATATAGAATGCGTTCTAAGATTAGTAAATCCACATTTTTACTAACTTTAATAACATTCCAGTCATTACTGTTATGAAAGTATGTTTTTACCCCATAACCTGCTCCCCAATATAAATTATAAATAGGATTCTGACCATTACCTAGTTTTTCAGGTACTGGAGCTATTCCTTGATTAGCATTATCGCATAAAGCCACATAAACATGGATTGTTTTGATTTCTGTCATGCCAGCTGCTAATAAAGGAACTGTTAGTGCAAATAATAGTATTAAAATTCTCGTATCAAGGTAACGGTTGTAACCTACTTATATTACTGTTTCACTTTCGCGAAAGCGAGATAATCAAAGCAAATGCACCTCTTTCTAGAAACGTGATTAAGATTTTCTATTAGAGTTTTTTAGGTGTTTATTAAAATATTATCTCAAATGATAAGGTAACTACGTGATTATAATAACTATACATAACCACAACATTTCTATCAAAAACTTAGAGTTTAAAAATATTATTCATTGTAAATGAGTGATTTAAATGTGATGTGTTTTCTTTGAGTAAACAAAAACCAACGCTTAGAATATTGTATTGTAATTTTACAAGATAGTTTTATTATAAAGTTAACATACAACGTTGTAGTAGGATTTCTATAATTTGTAATTAAATTAATATTCATGAATAAATTTACTTTACTCCTTTTTTATTTTGTGGCTTTTATAAGTTATGCACAACAAGGTATTGTAACAGGAAAGGTTCTTGAAGGAACCACAGGTGAAACATTGCTAGGTGTTACCGTTCAAAACGTGAATGCAAAAACAGCTACCACAACAGATTTTGATGGAGTGTTCTCTATTGCGGCTTCTACTGGTGATGTGTTAAAGTTTACTTTTATAGGTACTGTAGCTCAAGAATACACTGTAGTAAATTTTGAACCTATCACTATAACGATGGAGGAAGATGTTGCTGCTCTAGAAGAAGTAGTTGTGATAGGATATGGTACTCAAGCCGTACGCGAGGTTACTGGTGCTGTTAGTATTGTGGACAGTGAAGTTATTGAAAATCTTAAACCTACTCGTGTAGAACAAGCACTTCAAGGACAAGTTCCTGGAGTAAATGTTACCTCTTCATCTGGGTCTCCTGGTGCTGGTTTAAACATTAGAATAAGAGGTATATCTACAAATGGTGATAACAGACCTTTAATTTTAGTTGATGGCAACATTATTGAGGATTTAAGTGTTATAAATCCAGGAGATATTGAAAGTATCTCAGTTCTTAAAGATGCTACAGCAGGTATTTATGGTGTGCGAGCTGCAAATGGGGTGGTTATAATAACTACAAAAGGCGGGCGTAAAAATCAACCATTGCAATTAGAATTCAACTCTTGGGGTGGATTTCAAGAAACTTCGAGAAAGTTGCCTAGTTTGAATGCCCAACAATATGCTTTAATTAAAAATGAGGCTTTTGCAAATAATGGAGAGGCTATTCCATTTACTGATATTTCAAATCTTTCAAATACAAACTATCAAGATGAGGTTTTTGAAGATGCACTTATTCTTAACAATGATTTTTCTGTAAGAGGAGGAACTGAAAAGTCTAAGTATGCAGTAGGAATGGCAATACTTGCTCAAGACGGAATTGTAGGAGGTCAAAAGTCAGATTTTGATCGTTTTACGATGAGAGGAAATTTTGACCATAAATGGACTAAAAACTTAGAGATGAAAACTGGTTTCCTTTATTCTTACACTAGTAATAAAGGTATTAACGACGGTGGATTAGGATCTGTATTATTTAATGCCTTAAACATGGCTCCTACCATTCCAGTAAGAGATGCTACTGGTGAATTCAGTCTAGCAGAAGGGTTAGGTAATGAGGTGATAAATCCAGAAGCACAATTAGCGAACACATATAATAAAAATAAGGTAGGA
Organism: Nonlabens dokdonensis; assembly: GCF_002162835.1. Lineage (GTDB taxonomy): Bacteria > Bacteroidota > Bacteroidia > Flavobacteriales > Flavobacteriaceae > Nonlabens > Nonlabens dokdonensis_B. Next base: position 45,013 of record NZ_MAAX01000128.1, on the reverse strand, counting down.
AAGATCAGTGGTAACTTTGGACTCACTTATTCCTTTTTAGATCACTTTGAAGCGACAGCTCGTATTCAAGCCAATTATTCTGAGGCCTATGGAAATAATTTTAATCCTAGAGCTTTTTATGGTTCAGGTAAGGTTTTTAACTTAACTGAAAATGTATTTTCTACTTATGAAAACTATTTTAGTGATTATACTTATGATGCATTTATAAAATATGATAATACATTTAACGATAGGCATAATCTGGAGGCAACTTTAGGTATGAGTGCTTTTAGGACAAGAGGAGATTTTAATGGGTTTACCGGTTTTGGAAATGTTAGTAATGATTATAATGAAGTAAGTATAGCCGATGCAGATCGAGTAATAAATGGAGATGAAAATGGTGCGCGTAGATTTGATCAAAGACTACTTTCTCATTTCTTGAGAGTGCAGTATGATTATCAAGGGAAATATTTGTTCTCTGGTGTGTTGAGAAGAGATGGTAGTACCATATTTGGACCAGAAAATCAGTTCGGTTTTTTCCCGTCAGCGAGTGTAGGATGGATTGCAAGTGAAGAATCTTTTCTTAAGGATAATAATTTTATAGATTTCCTTAAGGTAAGAGCGTCTGCCGGCGTGATAGGTAATGATCGAATTCCGGCGTTTGGATATGTATCATTACTCACTGGTGAAGGTCAGTACGTATTTAATGATCAAATTATTAATGGTACGGCTGGTGGAGCTCTAAGCAATCCTGAAATCAAGTGGGAGGAGCAGTATACTACAAACATTGGGTTAGACATGGCATTTCTATCCAATAAATTAAACCTAACCTTAGATTATTTTAATAGGGAGACAAAAGATCTATTGCTAGCTCCTCAAGTTTCTGGAATATTAGGATCAGGAGCTCCTGGATCTAGCGCTCCATTTATAAATGGTGGTGATATTCGTAATAAAGGTTTAGAGTTTTCTGTTGGATATGCTGATCAATTAACAGATAACTTAAGCTTTAATGTAAGTTTCAATGCTTCCACCTTAGATAATGAAGTGCTTTTTGTAAATAATGACAACGGATTTATTGAAGCTGGTGGTTTTGGAGTAGGACAGCCTCCTATAACAAGATTTGAAGAAGGTTTCACAATCGGCTATTTTTATGGCTATCAAACTGATGGGATTTTTCAAAATGCGGCTGAAGTTGCAGCCCATCCATCTCAGATTGCTCTAGGAGCTGAGGCGCAACCTGGTGATTTTAGATATAGAGATGTAAATGGAGATGGAGCTATAAATTTGGATGATCGTGTGGAATTAGGAGATCCATTACCGGATTATACTATGGGATTAAATCTTAGTGTAAATTATAAGAATTGGGATTTTCAAACTTATTTGTATGCTTCTATTGGTAATGATATGGTGCGTAATTATGAGCGTAATCAACCTCTTACAAATTTGACTACTAATGTTCTCAATAGGTGGACTGGTCCAGGAAGTACTAATTCTTTTCCTCGAGTAACTACCGGTGCCACTGCAAACCAAGTTTTTTCAGACTTTTTTGTAGAAGATGCCTCTTTTTTAAGAGCTCAAAACATGCAATTAGGATATACCGTAAATGAAAGCGCCTTAGATAATCTTAAGCTTAGTGGTCTTAGAGTATATGCCTCTGTTAACAATGCTTTTACTTTGACAAAATACCAAGGTTATGACCCAAGCGCTAGCTCTGGAGACCCTTTAGCTAGTGGTATAGATAATGGTTTTTATCCAGTGGCAAGAACATTTTTATTAGGAATAAATGCTAAATTTTAAAAAAGAATCAAGATGAAAATTTTTAAAGTATATATTTTATTATTCGTCATTGCGATCGGTTTTAATGCTTGCAGTGAAGAGTATTTAGACATAGAAAGTGAAGATCCTAACTCAGAGAACTTCTTTAACTCGCAAGAAGATTATGAAAGCGCTTTAGTTGCTGCATATGACTTATTACAATCTAGCTATTTAAACGTTATGTTAGGTGAAATTGCTTCTGATAATACATTAGCCGGTGGAGAAAGTGCTACTGATGTTATTGGGATTCAACAAATCGATGACATGATTCACACTCCGGTAAACGATCAGCTATCTGATATTTGGAGGTGGATGTTTGCAGGTGTAAATAGAGCAAACTATATTATGGAATTTCAAGATAAAACAGATTTTCCTGATAAGCCTAGGGTATTAGGTGAGACGAGATTCCTAAGAGCATATTACTATTTTGAATTGGTTAAGTTTTTTGGAGATGTGCCATTAGTAGTTGATCAAAGATTCTTGTTTGGAGATCAATTTGAAATAGATCGTACGCCTAAAGCAGATGTCTACGCTCAGATCGAAAGAGATTTAATATTTGCAATAGATAATTTAGAGTACACTACACCAGATGTAGGTAGAGCAACTAAAGGAAGTGCGCAGGCTTTATTAGGTAAAGTATACTTGTTTCAAGAAAAATATTTAGAGGCTGCTGATGTGCTAGATGACCTTATTTTATCAAATGAATACAGTCTTGTTACTGACTATTCAACCATTTTTGAAAATGATAATGAAAATAATTCTGAGTCGGTATTTGAAATTCAATATTCAGATCTAGAAGGAGCCGGTTTTGGTTGTTTACAGTGTAGTGAAGGAAATGTCGCAGTAGGATTTAATGGAATAAGAAACTATGATGGTCCAGAATTTGAATCTGGGTTTAGTTTTAATGTTCCAACTCAAGAAGTGTTCGATCTTTTTGATGCTGCAGACCCAAGGAGAGATGTAGCAATACTAGACATTGATACTTTTGCTGCTGCAAACGGAGCAACTTTCAGTATAGGATTTGAACATACTGGATTTTATAATAGAAAATATATAGCAAGACAAGGTGACTTAAATACAGGAGATGCTAACCTTACAAACCCTAATAATTACCGAGCTATTAGACTAGCTGATGTTTACTTAATGGCTGCCGAAGCCTACAATAGTGGCAATTTAGGCGACGGTCAGGCTAGAACTTATTTAAATACAGTACGTACTAGAGTAAATCTACCAGATGTTCAACTTTCTGGAGTTGCACTGGGTGATGCCATATTTTTAGAGCGTAGATTAGAACTTGTAGGTGAAGGACATCACTTTTTTGATCTGGTAAGAACTGGACGTGCAGCTGCACAAATTGATGGCTTTGTTGCAGGTAAACATGAGGTTTTTCCTATCCCATTAGAAGAAATACTTCTTTCTGGAAATAGATGGGCACAAAATCCTAATTATTAATAATACGAATTGAGATGAAAAATTTAAAATTTTTGTTTGTCAGTATAATGGTAGTATTTGTGTCATTATCAGGTTGTGAAAGTGATGAAGATACGGACTTAGGCGCCGGTATTGAGGCTCCGTCTAATCTTGATGTGCTGTTTAATATTACACAAGATAATTCAGGGGTAGTTACTATTTCACCTTCAGGAACAAATGTTAGTAGTTTTGAAGTGTTTTTTGCTGATGGATCCGGAGAATCTGAGGTGCTAGCTTTAGGAGAAAATGCAGAGCGTGCTTATCCTGAAGGTAGTTATCCTATTAGAATTGTTGCCTTTAACCTGAATGGAGATACCGCTGAGCTTATAAAGAATTTAGATGTTTCTTTTAGAGCTCCAGAAAATTTAGCAGTTACTATAACAGAAAGTGCTGCATCTAATTTTGGAATTTCAGTTAGTGCTACTGCAGATTTTGAAACCTCCTTTGAAGTAGCATTTGGCGAAGATCCCTTACTTGCTCCAGTAACTTTTATGGAAGGCGATACAGTAGATTATGAATATTCTAATACTGGTGCTTATACAGTTACCGTAACAGCTTTGAGCGGTGGTGCTGCTACTACTGAGACCACTGAAGTTGTTATGATTGAAGATCCAGTTGTTTTACCATTAGACTTTGAATCGACTACTTTAAATTATAATCTTATAGGATTTGAATCTGCAGTGTCTATTATAAGTAATCCCGATGTGAGTGTAGGTAACAATAGTTCTCGCGTAGTAAGTATTCAAAAAACAGGAACACAAACCTTTGGAGGAGTTGTAGTGCCGCTAGGTGGACCTATAGATTTTGCTGGACCGCAAAATATTAGAATGAAAACTTGGTCTCCGATGCCAGTCGGAACTAAAGTGACTATCAAGTTAGAAAATGCAGACGGCTCTATCGCATCTGCAGATTATGAAGCGTTTACTACAGTATCAAATGAGTGGGAAACCTTGTTTTTTAACACTGCAGGATTAGATACTACCCAACCATTCAGTCGCTTCGTTGTGTTTTTTGATTTAGGTGGAGCTCCTACTGGAGATACAAATTATTTTGACGATATTGAATTGGCAGAAGGTGCGCCTATACTTTTACCTCTCGATTTTGAAGACTCAAATAGAGTCTACAACATCGGGACTAATAACGGTAGTTTTGCTATAGTTCCTAATGCTACGCCAGACCCAGTTAATAGTTCAAGTACAGTGTTGCAATTTGATAGAAATGCAACTGGACCTAACAACTTTGCTTTAGTGGCAATTGTATTAGATCAACCAGTGGTTTTTAATGCAACCACATCATTTACCTTGAAAGTATATTCGCCTCGAGCAGGTTTACCGGTTTGGCTCAAGGTAGAACGCATAGGTAATGGTGGATTATTTCAAGAGGTTACAAATGTAACTACGACAGTAGCAAACGGATGGGAAGAGTTAACTTTCACAGGTTTTACAGGTAATACAATGGACGATTTAAGAAATGTAGTCATCTTCTTTGATCCGTTGCAAGCAACTTCTGCTCCGGAGACTATTTATATAGATGACTTAATAAAAACAAATTAAAATAAGAGTTATGAAATATATCAGCAAACTTTTTTTGATGCTCATAGTTATTGTTTCAGTTTCATCATGTCAGGATGATGATGCTGAATTTGGAGCTGTTATAGCACCTTCAAATTTAACTCTTACGGCTAGCATACAAGGTCAAAGTGCTGCAGAGCCTAATGGAGATGGTACAGGTATAGTAATATTTAACGCCGCTTCAGATAATGCATTAAATTACACTTATGATTTTGGTGATGGACGCCAGGGATCAACTTTTGATGGTGAGATAGAACACCGTTTTGTAGAATTAGGTACTAATACTTATAGTGTTACAGTAACTGCTACAGGAACCGGTGGTGCTGCCACAACTCAAACTATTTTAATAGATGTACTGAGTACCTTTGATGACTCTGAGGCAAAGGACTTTTTAACTGGAGGCTCAAGTAAAACATGGTATTGGTCAGTAGCAGAGAATGCGCACTGGGGTGTAGGTCCTACTAATCTTATAGGTGGGCAATCTCCAGAAGCTTATTATACTCCTGCCTTTTTTGGAGTGTCGCCTTTTGGAAGATATTGTGTGGATCTAACTGAATGTTTCTATGAAGACGAAATGATATTTACAAAAACTGGGAACGATGTAACTTTTGAATTGAAAAATTTTGGAAGTACCTATTTTCACAACACCTATTTATCACAATTTGGTGGTCCATCTGCAAATAATCCAAACAATTCTGATGAATGTTTACCTTTTACCGCACCAGCGCCAGGTTTAGTTACATTTACGCCTACTCTTGATACTGATGTTCCAGAAACAGAGTCTAGAAAAACTAGTATAATTCTTGGAAATGATAATTTCCTTAGCTGGTATGTAGGTAGTAGTGAATATGAGATTCTAGAAATAACAGCAAATAGAGTGGTTTTCAGAACTGTTCAAGCAAACGATCCAGCACTAGCATGGTATCATGTTTTAACAACTGAGGTTCCTGTAAATCCTAATCCTAATTGCATTTAGAATTCTAATTGTTATGTAATAATGAGAAGCCGCTTTTAACGAAGTGGCTTTTTTTATTTCCGCTTTCGCGAAAGCGAGATCACTACAACAAAATTGAAACACTATATTAACAATACAGTTGAAAGGTAAAGAGGTGAAGTACTACTAAACATGGGAGATAATAAGCAAAACTATTAAGACTCAATCCAAATAAGCCTGTTAACAAAGCCTTTTGACTCTTACGATTGAAATTGATACAACTGAAAGTTATCTTTGCGGTAAACTAAAAAATTATACATGAGCGCATTAGTAAAATCATCGCTTGCTAGGAAGTGGGTAATGGCACTTTCAGGATTATTTCTGGTTATATTTTTAACGCAGCACTTTGTAATTAATATTACATCAGTTATTGCTCCAGACACTTTTAACGAGTGGTCACATTTTATGGGGTATAATCCTCTTGTTCAATTTGTTGCACAGCCTATTTTAATAGGTGGATTAATTGTTCATTTTGTTATGGGTATTGTTTTAGATATTCAAAACAGAAAAGCCCGTCCTATAAAATATGCAAAGTTTTCTGGGAATTCAAATTCACAATGGGTATCTCGTAATATGATTATTACAGGTCTTGTTGTTCTTGCATTTTTAGGATTGCATATGTATGATTTTTGGGTGCATGAAATGACTGTTAAGTACATTGATGTGCAGCCTGAAGATGCTACTAGATATTTACCAGAATTAAAAGAGAAGTTTGTAAGCCCTGTAAGAGTAGGGATTTACGTTGTTTCTTTTGTTTTGCTAGCCCTTCACTTATGGCATGGATTTAATAGTTCATTTCAATCTATGGGTGCAAAGGCGATTAATAAAGGTGATGGTTTAAGAAAAGCAACCTATGCATGGTCAGTATTAATACCTGCTGGTTTCATTTTTATCGCATTGTATCACCACTTTACTCACTAATAATAATAGATTATGTCAGTATTAGATTCTAAAGTACCTCAAGGACCACTTGCTGAAAAGTGGGTAAAACATAAAAATACTATTAACCTAGTTAATCCGGCTAACAAGCGTAATATAGACGTTATCGTAGTGGGAACAGGACTTGCTGGTGGTAGTGCTGCTGCTACACTTGCAGAGTTAGGTTATAACGTGAAGACATTTTGTTATAATGATTCACCACGTCGTGCGCACTCTATTGCTGCACAAGGTGGTATTAATGCTGCCAAAAACTATCAGGGAGACGGAGATTCAAACTTCCGCTTATTCTATGATACAATTAAAGGTGGTGATTATAGATCTCGCGAGGCAAATGTGCATAGACTTGCAGAGGTTTCTTCAAATATCATAGACCAGTGTGTTGCACAAGGAGTTCCTTTTGCACGTGAATACGGTGGTTTATTAGATAACCGTTCTTTCGGTGGTGTTCTTGTTTCTAGAACTTTTTATGCCGCTGGACAGACAGGACAGCAGTTGTTGTTAGGAGCATATTCCGCATTAAATAGACAGATCAATCGTGGTAAGGTAACACCATTTAACCGTCATGAAATGTTAGACCTTGTTAAGGTTGATGGTAAAGCTCGTGGAATTATCGCTCGTAACCTAGTTACCGGTGAGATAGAAAGACATGGAGCGCATGCTGTTGTAATCGCTTCTGGTGGTTATGGAAACGTATTTTTCCTTTCTACAAATGCAATGGGAAGTAATGTAATGGCTGCGTGGAGAACACACCGTCGTGGGGCATACTTTGCAAATCCTTGTTATACACAAATTCACCCTACTTGTATTCCTGTAAGTGGTGAGCATCAATCTAAACTGACTTTAATGTCAGAATCGTTACGTAATGATGGTCGTATTTGGGTTCCTAAAAATCTTGAAGATGCAAAGGCAATACGTGAAGGAAAATTAAGAGGTGTAGATCTTAAAGAAGAAGATAGAGATTATTACTTAGAGAGAAGATATCCTGCCTTTGGTAACTTAGTGCCTCGTGATGTTGCTTCCCGAGCAGCAAAAGAGCGTTGTGACGCAGGATATGGAGTTAATAAAACAGGTAATGCAGTTTACTTAGACTTTGAGGCATCTTTCTTAAGATATGGAAAAGTTGAAGCTTTAACAAGTGGTAATAAAGATGCTAGTGAAGCAGAAATGATTGCACTAGGTAAAAAAGTAATTGAGAAAAAGTACGGTAACTTATTTGACATGTACCGTAACATTACAGATGAAAACCCTTATGAAGTACCTATGAAAATTTTCCCAGCGGTTCACTATACTATGGGAGGATTATGGGTAGATTATAACTTACAAACTACAGTACCAGGTTGTTTTGCCGCTGGTGAAGCAAACTTCTCTGATCATGGTGCAAACCGTCTAGGAGCCAGTGCATTAATGCAAGGTCTGGCAGATGGTTACTTTGTACTTCCTTATACTATAGGAGATTACCTAGCAAATGAAATAAGAACTGGAGAGATTTCTACTGAAACACCAGAATTTGAACAGGCAGAAAAAGATACTCGTGCTCGCATCGAAAAATTGATGAATGGAGCAGGAACGCATTCTGTAGATTATTATCACAAGAAGCTAGGATTGATCATGTGGAATAAATGTGGTATGTCCCGTAATGCTACAGATCTACAAGCGGCGATGGATGAAATTGCTGAATTAAGAGCAGATTTTTGGAAGAATGTAAAAGTTCCAGGAAGTGCTGATACTAAGAATCAAGAACTAGAAAAAGCAGGTCGTGTGGCAGATTTCCTTGAATTAGGAGAGTTGTTTGCAAAAGATGCTTTAACTAGAAATGAGAGTTGTGGTGGTCACTTCCGTGAGGAGTATCAAACTGCCGAAGGTGAAGCATTACGAGATGATGAAAACTTTGCTTTTGTAAGTGCATGGGAATACAACGAGAACCCTAGAGATGCTAAGTTACATAAGGAAGACTTAGTCTTTGAAAATGTAGAATTGAAAACTCGTAGCTACAAATAATTGAATTTTAAATGTTCCGCTTTCGCGAAAGCGTGACAACCTAAATATAAAAAGTATGAAACTTACTTTAAAAATATGGAGACAGGCTGGTCCTGAGGCCAAAGGGAAAATGGTTACTTATCCACTTGACGGTGTAGATGGTGATATGTCTTTCCTTGAAATGATGGATATCTTAAACGAAGAATTAGTCAACAAAGGTGAAGAGCCAGTAGAATTTGACCATGACTGTCGTGAAGGAATCTGTGGATCTTGTAACATGATGATTAATGGACAACCTCATGGACCGCAAAAACTGACTACTACATGTCAGTTGCACATGAGAAAGTTTAATGATGGAGACACGATCACTATCGAACCATGGAGAGCAGCTGCTTTTCCGGTAATCAAAGATTTGATTGTAGACCGTTCTTCTTTTGATAGAATCCAGCAAGCAGGTGCTTACGTATCGGTAAATACTTCTGGAAATACCCAAGATGCTAACTCTATTCCTGTAGAAAAAGAAAAAGCAGATGAGGCATTCCATAGTGCAACCTGTATCGGTTGTGGAGCATGTGTAGCAGCTTGTAAAAATGCAAGTGCAATGTTATTCACAAGTGCAAAGGTTTCTCAATATGCGTTATTGCCACAAGGTGAAGTAGAAGCAACTAAACGTGTTCAAGATATGGTACGCCAGATGGATATTGAAGGATTCGGTAACTGTACTAATACAGGAGCTTGTATGATCGAGTGTCCTAAAGGAATTAAGTTAGAAAATATTGCACGTATGAACCGTGAATATTTAAAAGCGGAGACAGTTTCATAGTTTCAATACTTAAAACAATTAGAAAATCCCATTTCAATTTATTTGAAATGGGATTTTTATTGAGATATATACAGCAGGAACTTTTGATTCTATTTCCTTTTCAGTAATTTACAGCATGCGTAAATCTAAACTACCCAACGTCACAGACTCTATCTTTACAACAATGAGTGTGCTGTCGCATGAACACAATGCTCTAAATTTATCTCAGGGATTTCCTAATTTTCCTGTAGATCCAGCTTTAAAAGAGCTGATCATAAAAGCTATTCACGACGATAAAAATCAATACGCGCCTATGGCAGGATTGATGTCGTTGCGTGCTGCTATTTCTAACATGACACGGCATCAACACGAGGTTTTTTATCATCCAGAAAATGAAATCTGCCTTACAGCTGGGGCAACGCAAGGAATTTTTACAGCTATTCAAGCGGTAATTCATTCTGGTGATGAAGTGATTGTTTTTACACCAGCTTATGATTGTTATGTACCGGCGATTGAATTAGCAGGTGGGAAAGTTGTTGAGATTTCCATGAATTTACCAGAATTTACCATAGACTGGCAGGAAGTAATTGATAAAGTTACTTCCAAGACTAAAATGATCATGATCAACTCACCTCATAATCCTAGCGGTAATATGCTAACTTATGAAGATATGATTCAACTTGAGAAAATAGTTGTGGAAAACGACTTATTATTGTTAAGCGACGAGGTTTATGAACACATATCTTTTGACGGTAAAGAGCATTTAAGTGCTGCTAGGTATGAAGGATTGCGGGAACGCAGTTTTATTACTGGAAGTTTTGGGAAGACTTTTCACGTTACCGGATGGAAGATGGGTTATTGTCTTGCTCCAAAACACCTCATGGAAGAATTTTATAAAGTCCATCAATATGTGGTGTATTGTGTGAATCATCCGGTTCAAGACGCTATTGCAAATTACTTATCGCAACCAAAGCGATACACCGAATTAGGTTCTTTTTATCAGCATAAACGAGACTTGTTCTTGAGTCTTATAAAAGATAGTAAATTCAATTTTAAACCTGCTCATGGTTCTTATTTTCAGCTATTAGATTATTCAAAAATTACAGATGAGAACGATGTAGATTTTGCTAGACGACTCACTATGGAACATAAAATAGCTAGTATTCCCATATCGGTATTTATGAATGGAAGAGACCCTAAAATGTTACGTTTTTGTTTTGCCAAAAAAGACGAAGAAATCATCAAAGCGGCAAAAATTCTCAATAGTTTATGATAATATTTTTTTGAGTAGTTAACCTATTTGTTGTCCTTTAAAAAAAAACTTATTATGAGATATTTTATTCTATTCTTAGCTACAATATTAACCTCTTGTAGCTCAAAGAAAATTTCCAAAACGTTCTCTAGTCAAGATTTCAGTGTGGAACAGCAACCTTATTACGAAGAGTGGTCTGGTGGTGCGCCAGGTTCAGGAAGTGGAGTGACTTTATATTTTCCCACTTCTGTTATGGAAGGGCATACTCTACAAGCGATCTATTTTCAGGGAATGGAAAATAATATTGCTAATTTTATTTCTAATGATAAGAAGATGTTAGTGACACGTTTCAGGTATTCATCTTCAATAACAAATATGTCAAGTGACTCAAAAGAAGAATTTGGAAATGAAGCTCCACAATTAGATACCATACCTTTTCAACTACTAGATGATCAAGCTGTAATTGCTTTTCAGGCTGATGGTAAGCTAAAGTTTGTTCAGCTCAACAATATTATTAAAAAGGAAAGTATCGCTTTTCCTAGTGCACCAGCACAAAATGGTATTAATTAAATTCGGAATAGCTACTTGACGATTTAAGTTATCGATCTAATAAGTTTTACGAATAGCTCAACTTAAAAAAAAGAAGGTAAAAAAATACCTATCACCAGATATACGATGGTAAACAATTACCTAGTTATAGAAGTAAGTTGATATCACTATCGCAACATGTCAGAAGTAGTATTGTATACTATTACAGCTTTTCTATTTTACCAAAGGCAGATGGAATTTCCAACATTTCAAAAAGAAAATAATCCTACCTTTGATATTATATTACAACCACATTTTTGAGTTCTATAAAAAACCTTTTTAAGAATACATTCATCTACGGTCTGGCGACTGTATTACCGCGATTACTTACCGTATTATTAACAAAACTACTTACGGAGTATTTACCAGGGAAAGTAGAATTTGGTGAGGTTTCTATCATATTTTCTTACATCATTTTTGCAAATGTGATCTTAACTTACGGAATGGAAACAGCATTCTTTAGATTTTATAACGATGCAACTACCAAATCGAAAACATTAGGAACAGCACTTATATCTTTATTAGTGTCAACTATAATTTTTGGAGTTTTAAGCTATGTATTTATATTTGATATTGAAACTATTACAGATTTATCTGCTCATTACTGGAAATGGGTGCTTGCTATCATAATCTTTGATACCTTAATGGTTATTCCGTTTGCTTATATGCGAGCGCAAGGAAAGTCTACTAATTATGCGTTGATTAAACTATTTAATGTGGTAGTTTCTGTAGGAATGACATTTGTCTTTTTTACAGCTTTACAGCACTTTCCAGTAGTAAAAAAAGCACTTCCAGGCGATAGAATAGAGTTGTTTTTTATAGCCTTTCTTGCTGCGAGTTTTATCACATTTTTAATTGTGATCAAGCCTTATTTCATGAAATGGGAATTTGACAAAGTTTTATGGAAGAAGATGCTTTCTTACGGTTGGCCTATTCTTTTAGCTGGTTTTGCTTTTGCGATCAATGAAACGGTAGATAAGATTTTATTACAAAAACTACTTCCGGTAAGTGAAGAAGAGGCTGAAGGTATAGTAGGTGTTTACACAGCAGGTTACCGACTTGCGGTAGGAATGACTTTGTACGCACAAGCATTTAGATTAGGAGTAGAACCTTTCTTTTTTAGCCAGTCTGGCGATAAAAATGCGACCCAACAATACGCATTGATTACTAAAGCATTTGTCGCTCTAGGTGCGGTTGCCTTGATGGCTTATGTAGTTCTAGTAGATTTTATCAAACCCTTTATCGTTAAAGAAGGATTTGAAACAGCAATGGAAGTCGTGCCATTAATTTTAATCGCTTATTTCTTCTCTGGGATTTATCAAACCCTATCCGTTTGGTATAAAATTCAGGATAAAACACGATATGGAGCCTACATTTCTATCACTGCCGCGATTCTAACAATTATTGTAAACGTGCTGTTGATTCCACATATTGGTTATATGGCAAGTGCTTATGCCACTTGCGCTTCTTATGGACTCATGATGGTAGTTTCTTATTCTATTGGAAAGAAACACCTTGCCGTTCCCTACGATCTCAAAAATATTCTCTTATATTTAGGAATATCAATCACGCTATCACTGTTTTTTTTCTATTATGTAAGAGAAGAATTAGGAGTAGAAAGCCTAGCTACTTATTTAGTAGGAGCTGCAATGACTCTAGTAGTTTTAGGAGTGGTTAGCTTTCGCGAAAGCGAGATCATTAACAAAATTATCAAAAGAAAATGACCATAAAGATCATCAATAAATCATCTCACGATTTACCGCATTATGAAACAGAAGCTAGTGCAGGAATGGATTTGAGAGCAAACTTAGAAACTGCGGTTGTTTTACAGCCGCTAGAAAGAGCGATTATCAAAACAGGATTATTTATTGAATTACCTATAGGATCTGAGGCTCAAGTAAGACCTAGAAGTGGCCTCGCAGCAAAAAAAGGAATCACAGTCCTTAACGCTCCAGGGACCATTGATGCCGATTATCGTGGAGAGATAGGTGTAATTCTAGTTAACCTTTCCAATGAAACTTTTACCGTTAAAAATGGTGAACGTATCGCACAATTAGTCATTGCAAAACACGAACGAGCAGACTGGCAACAAGTTGAAGAGCTTAGTTCTACGGTGCGTGGTGCAGGAGGTTTTGGTAGTACAGGAGTGAAATAGGTAGATCGACTTTGTGCATGGTGAAGAGGTTAAAGTTAATTTAAGATCACCGCTCAAACCTCTTATAAGTTTTTAACTTAGCAACTTTAATTATAATAAGATAATAAATTAGTCTAATAAATTAATAAAGAGATTTTTAAGTTGCTTGTAAATCTCGATATAATAATCAGATAGCCGTTTATGCGGTTATGACGCTTATGAAAATAATAGTACCTATGGCAGGTCGTGGTTCACGACTACGCCCACATTCATTAACAACTCCTAAACCGTTAATTCCTATTGCAAACCAGCCTATCGTGCATCGATTGGTTAAAGATATTGCACGCATACTTTCAGAACCAGTAGATGAAATTGCCTTTATTCTTGGTGATCCGGCATTCTTTGGTGACGATGTTGTAAAAAGTTTGGAAGAACTGGCTCAAGGCTTAGGCGCTAAAGCTAGCATTTACCGTCAGTTAGAACCTTTAGGAACTGGACATGCGATTATGTGCGCAGAACCTTCACTTTCTGGGCCTGCAGTTGTTGCCTATGCAGATACGTTGATAAGAGCAAGTTTTGAGCTTGATCCTGCAGCAGATGCGGTAATATGGACTAAACAAGTGGAAAAGCCAGAGGCTTACGGAGTGGTAAAACTAAATGAAAAAGAAGAAATTGTAGAGCTAGTTGAAAAACCACAACAATTTGTAAGCGATCAAGCAGTTATAGGTATCTACTATTTCAAAGAAATTGCAGATCTCAAAAAAGAACTTCAGTTTGTAATCGATAACGAGATTATTAACGGTGGCGAGTACCAGATTAACGATGGTATTAAGAGAATGATGGCATCTGGAAATGTTTTTAAAACAGGAACGGTAGACGAGTGGATGGATTGCGGTAATAAAGTAGTTGCTATTGAGACTAACCAGTGCATCATGAGTTTTATGGAAAAAGACGGTAGTGAAGAGTTAAATTCTCAGCCTACGTTGCAAGATTCCAAAATCATTCCACCTTGCGTGATCGATAGCAGTGTGGTACTTAAAAATAGTACTGTAGGGCCTCACGTTTCTATAGGTGCAGGATCGGTAATTGAAAACTGTACGATTTCAAATTCATTGATACAGAAAAATTCTGTTATTAAAAACGCTACATTAGAAGAAGCGATGATAGGTAACCACGTTAAATACGATGGGAAGTTTACAAGAATAAGTATAGGAGATTATACCATTATGGAATAGTTGTTGAAAAAAGAAACACATGTTTAAATCATTAAAAATTGCATTCTTAATAGTATTCTTTTTGCTTGGTAAAAATCTTTTTGCTCAGGAAGAAGTCTTTTCTGATGAAGTTAATGTAGATGATTTAGGAGATGTTTCTGATAGCTTCAAGGATAATTTTTTTAATGCACTTTCAGCAAAGGCCATTGGAAATCATGATAAAGCGATTGCTTTTTTAGAGGTTTGTGAAGAGATGGAGCCAGAAAACGGCGCGGTGCAATATGAATTGGGTAAGAATTATTTGATGAGTGACGCTTTTGCGAAAGCGGAACAAAAAATAAACCGTGCCATCGACCTTGCTGGAGAAAATGAATGGCTACTAGAAACATTGTACGATGTTTATGAAAAGCAAAAAGATTATGAGAAAGCAGTTTTTACATTAGAAAAACTAGCGAATATCAATGAGAACTATGAGGAATTATTGCCTTATCAGTACTTTAGAATTGGTAAAAATCAAGAGTCTCTTGCAATCATTGAGAAACTTGATAAACGATTAGGAGAAGATCAAAGGCGTACTGCCATTAAAAGGCAAATAGAAGCGAGACTTGATGCAAATGAAGCTAGAGACGGTAATATTGTAGATCTAGAAGCGGCAATTAAAGCAAATCCAAGAGATGAAAGATCCTACATCAATTTGATTTACTTGTACAGCAAGAAAAACAACACCGATAAAGTTCAAGAAATAGCAGAATTACTGGATAAGAATTTGCCCGATAGTGATAAAGCACAACTGGCACTTTATAAAATATACTTAGAAAATGGTAAAACGCGCAAAGGAATAAAAAGCATGCGCAAGGTTTTTGAATCGACTCAATTTGATACTGAGACTAAGATCAATGTTCTTAATGATTTTATCCAGTCAGATGCTACTAATGTAGAAGATGATGAGATTCAAGATGCCATAGACAGCTTTGCAGATGAGGTTGAAGATGTAAAAGCCTTTAACGCTTTAGGTGATTATTATTTAAAGAGAAAGGATGCTCCACAAGCTATTTCATTTTATGAAAAAGGTCTTGAAATCAATGATAAGGATTATGAACTCATCAAAAAAGTAGCTCTTTTAAGCATAGACATAAAAGACTATAAAAAAACTATAGAAATTACGGAGAATGCACTTGATGTTTTTCCTGCCCAAGCTTTGTTATATCTTCTCAATGGTGTTGCCCACAATAACCTCAATGACCCAGATGCAGCTATTGAACAATTAGAAACTGGATTGAGCTTTTTACTTGATGAGCCTAAATTAGAGAGCGATATTTACCAGCAACTCGCTGTGAGTTACGATAAAAAAGGTGATACAACTAAAGCCGCAAAAATGCGTTCTAAAGTAAAGACATTGTCTAATAAATCATAATGAGATACCTTAAGTACCTATATATAGCAGCCGCATTTGTTTTAATGGCATGTGGTAGCACACAAAGAGCTGCAAATGATGCTGTAGCCACGGCAAAGAAGTCTAAAGTTGTTAAAGCTCATGAAGCAGCCCGCATTGATTTTAAAACCATGAAGGCACGACTTTCTGTTAGTTATGATAACTCACAAACCACTAGATCTTTTACCATGAATTTGCGTATGGAAAAAGGAAAGCAAATCTGGATGAGTGCTAGTATACTAGGTTTTACAGGAGCAAAAGTCTATATAACTCCAGATCGTGTACAGTTCTATGAAAAATTGAATCGCAGGTCATTTGATGGCGATTTTAGCCTGATCAGTGATTTTCTAGGAGAAGAAATTACATTTACACAACTAGAAGATTTGTTATTAGGTCAGGCTGTAGAATCTCTAGATAACAAAGATTTTAATATTGCAAATAACAATTATCAGTTTAGAGAAGATGCGATAGTTACAAAGTTATTCAGCCTACGACCTTCAGATTTTAAGGTGTCAGAACAGTCCATTTCAAAACCATCTGAAGGTAGTTATCTCAAGATGAATTACCCAGAATATCAAATCGTAGATGGCAAAATAGTACCATTAGAAGTTAGAATTGAGGCAAAACAACGTAATCGAGATTCTAAAGTAGAAATGGAGTTTAAAAACGTTGAGTTTAATGAACAAGTTACGTTTCCATTTAGTATGCCACAAGGCTATAGCACATTTGAATTTTAAATGAAAAAGCATTGTCTCTTATTTATAGTGTTTGTTTTGTGTTTCGCTTTCGCGAAAGCGCAAACAAGTAAAGCTGCTCTAGAACGACGTAAAGCAGAGATTCAAAAAGAAATCAACCAATTTGATAGGCTGCTCAAAAGCGTAAGAAAAGAAGAGAAAACAATGGTTTTGCTGGTTGAAACTATTGACAAGAAAATTGCCCGCACTCAAGAAATAATCAACATTACAAATAAACAAGCTAATAATCTGACGAGAAATATTAAGGCAAATACTGCCCAGATTAAAAAACTACAAGAAGAGATCAAATCTCTCAAAGCAGAATATGCTGAGATGATCGTGAAAGCTTATAAGTCTCAAAACGATCAAAGCCGACTGATGTTTTTATTAAGTTCAGAAAATTTTCTACAAGCTTATAAAAGAGTACAATATCTGCAATCCTATGCAAATTACCGCAAAAAACAGGCAGAAGAAATCACTGTAAAATCAGACGCCTTGTCTGAAAAGAATAAACTACTCGCTCAAGAAAAAGAGGAGAAAAATAAAGTGATTGCGTTAAACAAAAAGCAAAGAGCCGCTTTAAAAGACGATAAAATAGAGCAAGAGAATTTGCTTGCCGTAGTACGAGCAAATGAGAAAGAGTACGCAGCGGATATTAAAGAAAAAGCAAAGGAGCGCAATAAGATAGACAGAGAACTTAGAGCCTTAATCGCTGCCGATATAAAAGCTTCTAACAAAGGAAAAACCGGAGCGGTTGCTAATAAATTTTTCCTAACACCAGAGGCAAAAATATTAGCCAATAACTTTAAAAGTAACAAAGGAAAGCTGCCATGGCCAGTAGAAGAAGGTTTTGTTTCTAGGCGTTATGGGAGACAACCGCATCCAGTAGTAAGATCCTTGACGATTGAATCTAACGGTATAAGATTACAAAGTCCAGCTGGTGCCAAAGTACGCGCCGTATTTGAAGGAGAGGTAATACGTATTACAAAAAGCAGGTACGGTATTCTAGCCGTGCACATAAGACATGGTAATTACACCTCTATTTACGATAATTTAAAAATCGTAAGTGTTGAAAAAGGAGATAAAGTAAATACCAAAGATATAATAGGTGAGATTTTCACTTCTAATTCCGGCGAGACCGAGTTAAAGTTTGTTCTCATGCAAGATACTGAAACTGTAGATCCGGCAAGTTGGATTGCTAGAAAGTAGTTTGAACTTCAACTTGAATTTTAAATCAAATATGCTAGATTGAATTAAAGTTCAAAACTTTTTGATAAAGAGATTACTATAACTCAAATAAACTCAATGCAAGGTTGAACGACAGTCAAAACCTATTTTTAATATAACATTTCAAAAAACTCCTTTCCTAATTATGGGAAAGGTGGGCAAATTGGAGTTTACGGAAATTTGGTCGGAAAGGTTAAAAATGCTGGTAAACTGAGCTAGCTTCAAAGCTTTCTCAATTAATAAAAATTACTCAAAAAGCGCTTTTAACTCGGTAGCATCTTTAGCCTTCATTTTTCCAGCGAGAACGAGACTTAATTGTTTACGCCTTAAGGCCGCATCATATCGTTCTTTTTCCATCTCGCTTTCTGGTTGGATAGGAGCGATTTGTACTGGTCTTCCAGTTTCATCTACCGCTACAAAAGAATAGATAGCTTCATTTGCTTTAGTGCGTTCACCGCTTTCACGATCTTCTACCCAAACGTCCATATAAACTTCCATGGAGGTGTTAAAAGCTCTAGTCACTTGTGCTTCTATAGTTACCACACTTCCTAGAGGAACCATTCTATTAAAAGCCACATGATTTACAGACGCGGTAACCACAATACGCCTGGAATGACGTCTCGCAGCGATACTAGCTGCACGATCCATACGTGCCAGCAACTCACCACCGAATAAGTTATTCAACGGATTTGTCTCACTAGGCAATACCATATCGGTTACGGTAGTAAATGATTGTGAAGGTGTTTTAGGCTGCATGCTGCTCAATTTTTTTGCAAAGGTACTTTGTAATTTGTGTTGAGGTAGTTTATTTTAGAAAAGATTGTTATTATATTTAATAATTGATCGCAACTAATTCTTGATCATACTTTATGAAATATAATTTCTTTTTCTTACTCATATTAGTTCTCATTTCATGCAGTAGTTGTTCCAGCTCACAAGTAGTGAACCATTATAAAAAACTCAATTTAAAAGGAAAGGTTTCCTCTGTAAAAATCTCTCAATTCAATGCTGTTGAACAAAATGGAACAATTATAGCCCAAAAGATAAAACCCAATAAATATTCAAGAGCTATTGATAACCATTTTTACTTTGATAGAAAGGGGAATACCATAGAGCGTCATTGGTTGATAAATAACGTTTTGAATAGAAAATTTCTTTATGAGTATGACAATAAGGCATTCTTAATAACAAAAAAAGAATATAATTCTAGAGGAGAGTTAGACACTACATTAAATTACAGTTATAAATTAGATGAGAAAAGACAAATTATAGAGCAGAAACAAATACGCGGAGATGATGAAAATGATTCTTTTAGAATAAGTAGTCACTTTAAAAATGGCTTTAAAATAAAAGAAGAGCTTTATTATCCCGACGATGACACTCCTGTTGAAATTAGAGTTTTTGATAATGATAAAAATGGTAGAGTTGTAAAACAAACTATTTCTTACTCTGAGAACGAGATTGCAGAGATCATAATGACTAAATATAATGAAGATGGTTACCCAGTTAAGATTACTACTCGATATAATGACAGAGATGAGACTGAAGTTTCTAAAAGGCAGTATCTTGAATTCGATAAAAAAGGCAATTGTATCAAAATACTGATTCTTGTAAATGATCAACCAGATACAATTTTGAAAATGGAATACGCTTATTTCTAACTCAATTGTAAGTAATATTAAAAGTAGCTTTCTACCTTGCGCTTTCGCGAAAGCGAAACCTAAATACAACCCATAAAAAAACGCCTACAAATTTATGTTTGTAGGCGTTTTAAGTTTTTAAGTAAGCTCGTTACCGTCTTTATCTTTGAAATGATATTCTAGATAAGTGTAGGCGTCTCGAGGCATTACCTTGATCCATTTTTTGTGTTTCATAAACCACTTAGATCGTATAGAAGGATAACCTTTTGTAATAAAGGCGGCAATGAAAGGATGCGCATGTAGCGTTACCTTTTTATGGCCAGCCTTGAGGTGTCTTTCTAGATTTTCTTTGATTTCCTGTATGACTAGGATAGGAGCTTGTATCTCATTTCCATTGCCATCAGGGTTTTCCTCACGAGTTTTGATATTAACTTCTTGTCTTACACGCTGTCTTGTAATCTGGATTAAACCAAATTTACTAGGCGGCAAGATTTTGTGTTTTGCTCGGTCGTCAGCCATTTCATCACGCATGTGTTCATAGAGTTTCTTGCGATTCTCTGCTTTGCGCATATCGATAAAATCTACCACTATGATTCCGCCCATGTCTCTAAGCCTTAACTGGCGTGCAATTTCTGTTGCTGAGATCATGTTTGTTTCTAGTGCGGTGTCTTCCTGACTATCTGCTTTATTAGATCTATTACCAGAGTTCACATCTATAACATGCATGGCTTCAGTGTGTTCTATGACAAGGTAAGCACCTTTACTCATGGATACAGTACGGCCAAATGACGTTTTAATCTGTCGTTCTATACCGTATTTCTCAAAAATGGATGTTTTTGGGTTGTGGTATTTTACAATAGATTCTTTATGTGGGGCAATAGTTTTTAAATAGTCTTTAATTTCTTCATATACTTCTTGATCATCTACTATGATAGAGGTGTACGTATCGTTAAAAACATCTCTCATAAGGGAATTAGTACGACTTACTTCAGTCATAACTTTAGTTGGGAAAGGAGCTTTATACATTTTACTGCACATGTTTTCCCATTTTGTAACAAGATTTTGTAAATCTTGGTCCAGATCTGCTACTAATTTACCTTTTGCGACTGTGCGTACAATAACGCCAAATCCTTCAGGTTTAATGCTTTTTACAAGTCTTTTAAGACGGCTTTTTTCTTCACGATCTTCTATTTTTTGGGATATAGAAATGCGATCAGAAAAAGGAACAAGAACGACATATCTACCTGGTAAAGAAAGCTCTGCACTTAGGCGAGGTCCTTTAGTAGAGATAGGTTCTTTAACAACTTGAACAAGAACTGGTTGTCCTGGAGTGATCATTTTCTCGATCGCACCATGTTTTTCTAGATCTTTTTCCAACTTGATATCTTTAAGCGCGTAATTTTTACGTCTGCCGCTTAAAATTTGTTTAGTGAATTTAAGTTGAGTAAGGTATTTAACTCCTAGGTCGTGATAGTGTAAAAAACCATCTTTTTCATAGCCTACATCAACAAATGTAGCGTTAAGACCAGAGAGTACCTTGCGTGTTTTTGCAATGAATATATCGCTTACAGCAAACTTACTTTCTTCTTCATCTTTGTGTAATTCGACCAGCCTACCGTTTTTAGTAAGGGCATAATCGATTTTTGTAGCACTGGAACGGATAATAATTTCTTTATCCATAATTCCTGTAATGTTTAAAACTTCACAGTTTCTAACGATTAGAAACAGCAAAGTATGTTTATAATAATAGTGTATAAACTAGGTTAGTTTATACTATGAACGAGCTGTCATATGCAACCCTATGTCAATGAACTTAAAAATAGAAAAAGTAGTCCTAGACTACTTTTTCTTCTTGTGACGATTAGCACGACGACGTTTTTTACGTTTGTGCGTTGCTACCTTATGTCTTTTTCTTTTTTTACCGCTTGGCATATCTCTTATATTTTTACTTAACTTTTACGTTTGTTTTTACTCCATCTACAAACACTTTTGCAGGTTTGAATGCTGGAATATTGTGAGCAGGGATTTTAATTGTTGTATTCTTAGAGATGTTGCGTCCAGTTTTCTCAGCTCTAGTTTTAACTATGAAGCTTCCAAAACCTCTCAGGTAAACATTCTCTCCAGTTTCTAAAGAATCCTTCACTTCATTCATGAAAGACTCAACAGTTGCTTGTACATCATTCTTCTCCATTCCAAGTTTGTCTGAAATTTTAGATACGATATCTGCTTTAGTCATTTTTTAAATTTAATTAGGGTTATTAAATAGGGCGCAAATATACCTTAAAAAACTAAATATGAAATCTCTAATTGATTAAAATTTAAGAAGATATATATTGCGACTAGCATTTTAACGCATTTTATGAACTTTTCACAGCAACTCATTGATTGGTATATAGTTAACAAAAGATCACTGCCGTGGCGGGATACTAAGAATCCTTATTACATCTGGCTAAGTGAAGTGATTTTACAGCAAACACGCGTTAATCAAGGGTTACCTTACTATAAAAGTTTTGTTAAAAAGTATCCTACGGTAGAAGATCTCGCTCACGCACCTCAAGATCAGGTGCTCAAATTATGGCAAGGTTTAGGTTATTATTCCAGAGCAAGAAATTTACAAACTGCCGCTGTGCAGATTATCGATAACAACTCAAAATTCCCAGATAATTATAAAGATTTACTTCGTTTAAAAGGTGTAGGCGAGTATACAGCCGCTGCAATAGCAAGTTTTGCCTACGGTGAAGCTGTTGCAGTTGTGGATGGAAATGTGTATCGCGTTTTATCACGTATTTATGGCGTGGCTACACCTATAAATATACCTGCTGGAGTGAAAGAGTTCAAGTCACTTGCTGGCAAGTTGTTAGATAAAAATGATCCTGCAACTTATAATCAAGCGATCATGGAATTCGGTGCGCTGCAGTGTGTTCCTAAGAATCCCAATTGTAATATCTGTCCCTTTATAAATAACTGCGTGGCTTACCAGGAAAATAGGATAACAGAGTTACCGGTAAAGATTAAAAAAACTAAGGTTAAAAATTTATTTCATCATTATCTCGTTATTCAGACGCCTTCTGGTAAAACGGTGCTATCGCAGCGCGATACGAGTAGTATCTGGGCTGGTCTATTTGAATTTCCTTATATAGAATCTAGTGGAGCGTTACTGCCTCAGGAAATTACTACAAATAAATTGTTTAGAGAGTTAGTAGGTGGATCTCGCTTTCGCGAAAGCGTTTATAATCAACAGCCTATCGTACATAAATTATCTCATAGAAAGGTTCATGCTTATTTCTGGATTATTGAAGTCGATGAAGAGCTAAGTCATAGCATAGACATTATAGAGGTAAAAACTAAACCTGTCCATGTTTTAATGGAACGTTTTATAAAGGAATTTTGGCAAAAGAAGTAAAAACAATTTTGTAATTTAGAAGTATTGAAGCATGTGACACGTGCTTTTTCATATCTTTGACGACTTTTTTAAAACGATACAAGACAATAAATTCAATACAAACTAATTATGGCAGGTACGGTAAACAAAGTGATACTTATAGGACACACAGGAGATGAAGTAAAAATGAAGTACTTTGAAGGAGGCAATTGTATAGGAAGGTTTCCCCTTGCTACAAATGAAGAGTACGTAAACCGCAATACCGGAGAACGTGTTTCTAATACTGAGTGGCATAATTGTGTAGTAAGAAACAAAGCTGCAGAGGTATGTGAGAAATACCTTAAAAAAGGTGATAAAATATATATAGAAGGACGCATCAAAAACCGTCAGTGGACTGGAGAAGATGGTCAGCAAAGATATACTACTGAAATTCAGGTGGCTGAGTTTACATTTCTGACTCCTAAAAA
This sequence comes from Nonlabens dokdonensis, assembly GCF_002162835.1. GTDB lineage: Bacteria > Bacteroidota > Bacteroidia > Flavobacteriales > Flavobacteriaceae > Nonlabens > Nonlabens dokdonensis_B. The sequence continues at coordinate 21,396 of NZ_MAAX01000128.1, read as the reverse complement.
TCAAGCTTCTACAACTAGTAAGCCTATGGGGCAACCTAATGATGGCGCTTCTCAAAACACGTCATCTAATTCACCACAACATCCTGCATCAGGTAATACTTATAGCCAGCCAGCTACTAGTAATACAGCTGTGAATGAGGATGATGACTTACCATTTTAAAAAACTAAGCATTCTTTAAGTGGATCCTGACCCATCACAACTTTCTATCATATCAACGATTTCTAGTGGAGATCAATTACTATATATCTGTATATTCATACTACTTCTCATTGCCAGTGCTTTAATAAGCGGTGCAGAGGTCGCGTTCTTTGGCCTCTCTAATACAGAGCTGGAAGATGAAAATGAGGATTTTTCCAGAAGGCAAATAGTACGCAATCTTTTACAGAAACCTAAAAAATTACTAGCAACTATATTAATAGCAAATAATGCTATTAATATAACATCAGTTTTGATATTCAGTATTTTGAGTGATACCTGGTTTGAAAACATTGCGTCTTTCAAATTGTTTGATTTTCAAATTAATGTACGTTTTATTTTAGAGGTTGTAGTTGTTACCTTTTTAATATTGCTCTTTGGCGAGATTTTCCCTAAGGTTTATGCAAACCGTAATCCTAAAGGTTTTGCCAGTTTTATGGCTGTACCGCTTAATATTTTAGATAAAGTATTTAGCTTTCTTAGTTTACCTATGCGTTATGTTACACTACAAATTCAAGAACGTTTGGGTAGTAAAAAATCTAACATTACAATATCACAATTATCTCAAGCTTTGGAACTTACTGATGATAATGATACTACTGATGAGGAGCAACAGCTGTTACAGGGAATTGTAAGTTTTGGTAATACGCATACTAAAAACGTAATGCGCAACCGTATGGATGTTTTTGCTCTCGATGAAAGCTTGCCTTTTACAGAAATTATTCCTCAAGTCATAGAAAATGGATACTCTCGTATTCCTTGTTATAAAGAAAGTATCGATCAAATTACTGGAGTACTTTATGTAAAGGATTTGCTTCCTTATATAGATAGGAAAAACTATGAATGGACAAAGTTGTTGAGAGAAGCCTATTTTGTTCCAGAAAACAAGAAACTAGATGACCTTCTACAAGAATTTCAAGAGAAGAAAAAACACATTGCTATAGTAGTGGATGAATATGGTGGTACTAGTGGGCTAATATCTCTTGAAGATATAATCGAGGAGATAGTAGGAGATATAAGTGACGAATTTGATGAAGAAGACATTGTGTATTCTAAGCTAGATGATAAAAACTATATATTTGATGGCAAAACACAATTAAAAGATTTCTATAGAGTTCTTGATCTTGAAGAAGATAACATCTTAATTTTTGAAACGGCAAAAGGCGAGTCTGAAACACTAGCTGGATTCATTTTAGAGCAAACAGGATATTTTCCACGTAAGTTAGATTCTATTGTTTTTCACAACATCACCTTCTTAGTTGAGGTCATGGATAAAAAAAGAATTAAACAAATTAAATGTACTATAGCTTAAGATTTATACTAGCATTATTTCTAATTATCTTATTTTCTAGTTGTAATGATAATGAGGTTTTACCTAAACCTAATGGACAGCTTGCTTTAGATTTTCCTAAGGGTAATTATGTATTTACAGAAAATCAAAACTGTCCCTTTTCATTTGAGCTTAATGAATATGCTAGGGTTCTTGCAAAGCGTGATTGCTCTATGAAAATAGAGTATCCAGGAATGGACGCCACCATCTATCTTAATTATAGACCAGTAAAAAATAATTTAAGGCAGTTGCTTATAGATGGTCAAAAGTTGTCTTATGAGCATAATCAAAAAGCAGACGTTATCGCAGATTATCCTTTTGTCAACAAACTTAAAAACTCCTACGGGATGATGTACGAGATAGAAGGTGATGCAGCTTCAAACGCACAATTCTATGTAACTGATAGTACTAAACACTTTTTAACAGCTGCGTTATACTTCAATGCGCAGCCTAATTATGATTCTATCTTGCCTGCAGTGGATTACATAAAAAGTGATATGGTTAAAATGATGGAAACTCTTTCCTGGAAGAATTAATATACTCCTTATTGAGTATTTTCTACCGTTTCTATTCTGGTTATCATTGGCATAACTAATTAAACTGTAGACAGTATGAAAACTTTTAAATCAATTTTAGTATTAGCATTTGTAATTGTGGCCTCTATTTCTTGTGATAGTGATGATGATAATGACACTATGGGCTCTGGCAACGGCACTGGATCGTTAAGTTATGACGGTAATGAGTATGCCTTAGATAAAGGTTCCCTTATCAATTATGGTGGGTCAGGTAACTCTTTTAATTTTGATATTACCTTAGGCTCACCTAGTTTGACATTAGATCAATTTGGAGATTTTGATGGAACAGGTGAAGTGGTATATTTTGAATTATGGACTGATCAGCAATCAGGACTTAAAAGTGGTACCTATAATTTTGACGCTTCTTCCAGATCAGACTTTACATTTACTATTGCAGATGTAGGAATAGGTTGCAATCAAAATGGTACTTGTACATTTGAGGATGCTGCAAGAACAGGATCTGTTACCATTAATAAAAATGGAGATAGTTATGACTTGATCTTCAACTTTACCACTAATACAGGCGAACTTATCACAGGAAATTACAATGGGTCTCTAAGATCTTTTTCTGATATATAATTTTAGTTTCAACCATAAAGAAACCGACCTGATATAAACTTCAGGTCGGTTTTTTTTATGTTTTTTTATGAACTATCAGACTTTAAAAAGTAGCACCTTTGCGGTTTGAAATATTATGGATAACTCGCGATTAAAATATCTTTACCTTATTATTTTGAGTCTTATATGGGGCTCTTCATTTATTTTGATAAAGAAAGCCTTAGGAGGAGAAAATGGCGAGTTAGTCCTACAGCCACTACAATTAGGAGCTGTTCGTACCATGATTTCTGGTGTGATACTTATTGCCATAGGCTGGAAATCTTTTGCCGCTACAGATAAGAAAGACTGGCCTTGGTTAGCAGTGTCAGGTTTGTTAGGTACCTTTTTTCCAGCATTTCTATTTGCTTATGCACAAACTGAAATCGACAGTGCTATAAGTGCTATACTTAACTCTACTGTACCACTTATATCTTTGATAATGGGAGCTGTTATTTTTGGTATTTCCTTTTCACGCAATCAATTTATAGGTGTAATCGTGGGTCTAGCAGGTGCTATAGGCTTAGTAGTTGCTGGAATGGAAAGCCATCCAGATCAAAATTACTTATTTGCTGGACTTATATTGATCGCTTGCGTTTGTTATGCGAGTAATGTAAATATTATTAAGAAGTATTTACAAAATATTAAACCTCTAGCTATAGCGACTGGTAATTTTATATTTATCGTGCCTCTAGCAATTATTGTGTTTTTTAGTGCAGATGGTCAATCTATTGAGTTCACTGATAGTCGAGTACAAGAAAGTTTCCTATACATCATTATCTTATGTGTTTTTGGTACAGTTGCTGCAAAAATTATGTTCAATAAATTAGTTCAAATGACCTCGCCTGTATTTGCAACATCGGTTACTTATTTAATGCCAGTTATAGGATTAACTTGGGGAGTTCTTGATGGTGAATTTTTTAATTTATGGCAAGGAATCGCTACTGCTGTGATCATTTTTGCGGTCGTACTTGTTACTAGGGAAAAGAAAAAGGCCTAATCAATGACCTCATTAGTGACCATATAATTTACAATGGCTTCTTTCATCAATAATGATTGTTCTCCAGCCTTAAGTGATGGAAGTTTTTCCTTTACCGTAAAATGAGGCCATTTATCATCATCAAAATGAGAAAATTCATAATAGCCATAAGGTTCTAAAACACGGCAAATTGCGATATGCATCAATTGTAATTTCTCATCTTTCTTGAATTTACGATGCAATTGTCCTAGTTCTTGAACTCCTATGATAAATAAAATTGCATCCAGATCCATTTCATCTCCATCTGCAAATTTGGATTGAAAAAAGGCGACAGTTTTTATCCATCTTTCTTTTAATTGCTCGTCTCTAGTCATAGTGCAAAGATACTTCTAGAAAATTGTTCTCGTTCCTAGATCATATTATTTATTCCGCTTTCGCGAAAGCGGAACAGCAAGTTAATAATATACCCTATAATGGGTATTTAATATTTGAAATAGGATTTCTAAATTTGACTATTAGTCAAAAATTATTAGGGATATATTTTTGATAAGTCCATCGATCCATTTACCGATGGACTTTTTTATTTAGTCTACATAAATTCCATTTGCTGGAATCGCAAAAGTTCTTTTATCTAGTCCACCACGATCAATGTCTACCTTTGAAAAAACTCTAGAATTACCTTTTGCGGTGGTAGGTCTATTATTTTCTACATTATACCACATCAATTCTTCTGGAAGCAGTAAATCATTAACTTCTTGCCATTTATTGTATTTAATGTAACTGTATTGATTAGACTTTTTACCTTGGCCATAAGTTACTGTGTAAGCAAGCCATTCCATTTTTTTAGTTTCAGGATGGTAGTACATGATGTAATTGTCATCTGGAGCGTCGCCTACATTTGCTTCATAACCTATTTTAATTCCTGGATAAACTAAGTCACCTTTTTCTAATGGTGCCGCATCACTATAAACTATTCCATCATCTGCCAGTAAAAACGGCATGGCATAAAAATAAAACATCAAATTGTGATAGAATCGAGCACGTTCTTTAGGAAAATAAGTACTGTCTTGAGCGATCCATACTTTTCCATCAATAGAACCTATACTGTAATCTGGTGTTTCTACTTTAATATCTCTTGATTTGAGATCTGTAATCGTACTTTGATCATCCATATTATAGGTCAAACTTTTCATTTCTTTCCAGTTTTGAAGTCCGCCATGAGCGTTGATAACGTCTAATAGACTTTCTGGATATCTAGATGTGTCCATTGCTGAGATCTTAGCTTCAGTGGAAGGTACCTCTATTGAAGGGCTGTCGTTCTCCGTCTTGCACGATGTGATTACTAAAATACAGGCAAAAGCAATAAATAAATTTTTCATATTTCAATTTTAAATGTAAATATACAGCGACTGTTCAAGGCTAGATTATTAATAATACCTAAGAACTTGAACATTTTACCTTTACCCATCGTTGCAATTAGTAATCTACAGAATCAGTTGTAAAAATTTTAAGTTCAAGATCTAACGCTTATCTTTAAACGCCAATAAAATTAAGCTATGAAACAATTTCTTTCTATTCTATTTTTAAGTTCTTTTTTGATTTCCTTTGCCCAAAATCCTAAAGCAACTCCTACGACAAAAGTTCAAAATGGGCTTTCACAAATGGAACAAATGGCGCAATCATCGCCATTTAAAAATCTAGAATTTAAAAACATAGGACCTACAGTAATGTCTGGTCGTGTGGTAGATGTAGATGTGAATCCTAATGATCCTACTGAAATGCTTGTTGCCTACGCCAGCGGTGGATTGTGGCATTCAAATAATAACGGTACCAGTTTCACACCTATTATGGATAACGCAAGTACTATAAATTTAGGAGATATTGCAGTAGATTGGGATTCAAAAACTATCTGGGCAGGAACTGGAGAAAATAATTCTAGTCGTAGTAGCTATGCTGGAATAGGTTTGCTTAAATCAACGGATTGGGGTAAAACATGGAGTGAGCCTATGCTTACAGACTCTCATCACATAGGACGTATTTTAATAAATCCTAAAAATATAGACCATGTCGTAGTAGCCGTAACAGGACCATTGTACTCTTTGAGTGATTCAAGAGGGATTTACACTACTAAAGATGGTGGGACAACTTGGAATAAAACACTTTTTGCGACTAACATGGCTGGATTTATAGACCTAGCTGTTGCTCCAGAAGACTTTAATGTGATGTACACAGCAAGTTGGGAAAAAGATCGCAAAGCATGGAATTTTGATGGAGATGGAGAAGCAAGTGCTATTTATAAAAGTACTGATGCGGGACAAACTTGGGCCAAAATCACTACAAAATCTAGCGGCTTTCCAGTCGGTAGTGGAGTAGGACGTATAGGACTTGCTGTTTACGATGCCAATACCGTTTACGCTGTCCACGATTCACAATTTAGAAGACCTAAGAAAGATGATGATTCCGCTTTCGCGAAAGCGGGAAAAAACAAGGAACTTTCAAAAGAGGATTTTAAGTCCATGTCTAAAGAGGACTTCTTAAAACTTGATGACAAAAAATTGAACATCTTCCTGAAGCAAAACGGTTTTCAAGAAAAATATAGAGCGCAAAATGTAAAAAACATGGTGCGTGCCGGTGACGCAACACCTATGGATGTTGCAAAATACCTTGAGAATGCTAATACTCAACTTTTTGATACACCTGTAAAAGGAGCCGAACTCTATCGCTCTAACGATGGTGGAAAAACTTGGAAAAAAACTCATGAAGATCAAATTGATGGTGTTTTTTACAGCTACGGTTATTACTTTGCTCAAGTACGAGTAGATCCTAGCGATGTAAATCACGTTTATGTTATGGGTGTACCGATCATTAAATCTGACGATGGCGGTAAAACCTGGAAGAGCATTTCAAAAGAAAATGTCCATGCAGATCATCATGCGTTATGGATCAACCCAAACAAGAGAGGCCATATAATTAACGGTAACGATGGTGGATTGAACATATCTTATGATGATGGTGAGACCTGGATCAAAAATAACTCGCCTAGTGTAGGACAATTTTATGCCATTAATTATGATATGGAAAAACCATATAACGTTTATGGAGGCTTGCAAGATAATGGCGTTTGGGTAGGTGCACACAATGCTAGAGAAGATAGATCATGGCATCAACAAGGTCAGTATCCATGGGAATCTATTATGGGTGGCGATGGAATGCAAATACAAATAGATTCTAGAAATAGCGATATCGTTTATACCGGTTATCAATTTGGTAATTATTATAGAATTAATCGCGACACCGAAGATGGAACTTATATCCAGCCAAAACACGAATTAGGAGAATCTCCTTACCGCTTTAATTGGCAAACTCCTATATTATTGAGTTCACACAATCAAGACATCCTGTATTTAGGAGGTAATAAATTACACCGCTCGATGAATCAAGGAGACGACTGGACAGCCATTTCTCCAGACCTTACTCAAGGTGGTAAAGAAGGAAATGTAGCTTATGGAACCCTTACTAGCATTAGTGAATCTCCATTTCAATTTGGTTTGATTTACACAGGATCTGACGATGGATTAGTTCAAATTACAAAAGACGGTGGTGCAAGCTGGAATAAGATTAAAGGCAACTGGCCAGTAAACCTTTGGGTAAGCCGTGTGGTAGCTTCCCAACACGATCAAGCGACTGTTTATGTAACTTTAAATGGATATCGTTTTGACGATTTTGCACCTTACGTGTTTAAAAGTACCGACTATGGTAAGACTTGGGCTAACATCGGCAATTCTATTCCTACTTCACCAGTGAATGTGATTATTGAACATCCTAAGAAAGAAAATATCTTGTTTTTGGGAACAGATAACGCAAGCTACATCAGTACTGATTCAGGAAGTACGTGGAATCTTCTAAACAATGGAATGCCACCTGTTGCTGTACATGATATGAAAATACAGCCTGAGGCAAATGATCTATTGATAGGAACACATGGTCGTTCCATTTACACAGCAAATCTGGATGCATTAGAATTATTAGGTGAAGATGATAATTTCGCTCTTGCGAAAGTCGATAAAATGAGAGCCTCTTCTAGATACGGATCGCAAGGATTTATGTGGAGTGAAGGACGAGAGCCTAAAATTGAGTTGACTTTTTACACTCCAATCGCTGGAAAAGTAAAAGTAGAAGTCCTTAATGAAGATGGGAAAACCATTTATGAAAATGGAATGACAGCAAGTGTAGGATTGAACTTTTATACTTATGATGGTAGTGTAGGTGAGTATGCTTTAAAACGTTTTGATAAAGAAAACAGGCCTAAAAAAGCAGATAACGGTAAATACTACTTGCCTAAAGGAACTTATACAGTAAAATTAACTGGAAGTGGTGGAACGGCTTCTCAGGAGCTGGTAGTGGAGTAATTTTTTTTGAACTATTATATTTCATAAGGGCAGAATTAATTCTACCCTTATGAATAAGTCCTGTTAACCTAAGCATCAATATGAAACACTACTTTTTAGTTCTTGCACTTTTGATACTGAGTTGTGGTGAAAAACAACCGCAACAAGAAGAATTATCTTTTATGAAAACAACCATCCAACTAGAAGACGAGCAAGTTGCTATAGATCTTTCAAAACCTCATGATATCAGTATTGCGGTTCAAAACAACGCTGGAGTAGGAGCGTGGTATATCGATCAACCGCAAATAAAGCACGTAGAAGTAGATGGTTATGTTGGGAATGTAAAATTGGGCGGCTCGACTAACTTTAATGATGTAAATTTTAATCCGCATAGCCATTGTACACATACAGAATGTATAGGTCATATTTCTGAAGAATTTCATAGTGTCAACAATGCGCTGAATGGTACGTTTTTTAAAGCCCAATTGATGAGTGTGACGCCACAAGAAATGGACGGTGATTTAGTTATTAATGAATCCGTCACTGCCAGTTTAAAAGATGGTGTAACAGCGGTTATTTTACGTACGATGCCTAATCCTGAGAGTAAGAAACAAAAAAGATATTCTAATACAAATCCGCCGTATGTAGATGCCGGCTTGATGTTACGCTTTCGCGAAAGCGGAATCAAACATTTTCTTATAGACTTACCTAGTGTGGATAAAGAGAAAGATAATGGTGAATTACTGGCACATAAGGCTTTCTGGAATTTTGAAGGAGCGCAAAGACTTGATGCTACAATAACTGAGTTTATTTACGTGCCTGAGGTGATCAAAGATGGCTTATACATGCTGGATCTTCAGGTAGCACCTATTGAAAATGATGCCTCACCATCACGTCCTATTCTCTACGAGATATTGTAAATTTGGCCTATGGATTTATTATTTTTTCTTGGACTAGCTTTAGGTGCTATTGCTTCATTTTTTATTTTCAAGTTTTTTTTCAAAGGTGGTAAAAAAGAAAACCGTCAGGAGCAGAGTGTGGTCCTAATGGAAAAAATACGCTCGGTATGTAAATTTATTACCGTAGAAGGCGATTTTTCTGAAATTTACCATTATCAAAATGTGAAAGATAAAATTGCCAACTTTCTCTTAGGAAAAAAGAAAGCCATTATCTTGATCAAAGCAAAAGCTCATATAGGCTTTGATCTTACTAAAATAGAAATGGATAGTGATCCAGATGCAAAAACGATCACGCTTAGAAACTTCCCGCAGCCACAAATTTTAAGTATAGAAACAGACTTCAGTTATTATGATAAATCTGAAGGTTGGGCAAACTATTTCACCAGTGATGATCTTACCGAAGTAACACGCAATGCTAAGCAGCACATCATTGATAAAGTTCCAGAAAGTGGTCTTATGGAACAAGCCAAAAAAGAAGCTATAATGGCAATCAAAATGATGGAAGGACTTGCTGCGACCATAGGATGGAAACTAGATTACAATGCATTAGTCCTAGATCAACCAGTAGAGAAGAAGAAATTAAATTCCTAATGGAAATAGACGAGCTTAGAGACTATTGCCTTTCTAAAAAAGGAGTTACAGAAGAATTTCCTTTTGATGAGGTAACGCTCGTTTTTAAAGTGATGAATAAGATGTTTTGCCTAGCTGGCTTAGAGAAATGGGAACGAGGAGAAAAAACTATCAATTTAAAATGTGATCCAGAACAAGCCATTCAATTGCGTGAAAAATACGATGGAACAGTGATAGGAGGTTTTCACTCTAATAAAAAACACTGGAATACGATTTATACAGATCGAGATATGCCATCTAAAGAGTTACAGCACTGGATTAATCATAGCTATGATCTTGTAGTGTCTAAATTGACTAAAAAAGATAAAGAGACCTTAAAGAATCTCTAGTTTTAATATAAAAATTAAAAATATTGCAATCAAAACTTCACAACTTTTATAATGAGCGTATTGCTCAATTTACAGATTCAAGCAATAGACTTCAAAATCAATTGCGTTTATCTAGCACCTTTCGTTTTTTGGTCTTCATAGGTGGTTGTGTAATAGTATATTTTTTATTTGATTACTGGCAGTATGCTCTTCTTGCAGCATTTGTAATTTTTGGCTTCTTCCTTTTTCTAGTTTCAAGACATGAAAATTTAAAACGCAAACGTGATTTTCAAATAGCCTTACGTGATATTAACGGTAAAGAATTACAGATTCTAGATCGAGATTTTCATGGCTTTCCTACTGGTAAAGAATTTCTAGAAGATGATCATGAATACAGTCGTGATATTGATCTTTTTGGTATAGGTTCTATGTTTCAGTATTTGAATAGAAGTGTTACAAAAGATGGTGTGATCTCGCTTGCGCGAAAACTTAACGGCAATAACATTATAGATATTGAAAAGAAACAAGAGGCAATAAAAGAGCTTTCAAAGAAAGTAGATTTCAGACAAGAGTTTTGGGCTACAGCAACTTTATTGGACAACGAGCGTGATCCTGAGGCCATGCTAGATTGGGTAAAAGATTATAAGCCTTTTGTGCCTAAATTATTTTCTTGGTTGTGCTGGTTATGGTTAGGTTTGAGTATAGCAACTTTTACATTGTACTTCTATGATCTAGTGACCGGTTATATTCCTGCAGCAGTATTTTTCATAGGTCTTGGAATTACTGGAAAATATATCAAACAAGTCACGGCTTTTTCTAGTAACATAAGCAATCTAGAATTGTTCTTCAGTCAGTATAGTCAGTTAATTTTTGCGATTGAAAAAGAAACTTTTGAAAGTGATTTACTTGTGCAGTTGAAATCGCAAATCACAACAAAAGGAGCTCCTGCATCAGAGCGGTTTCACAATCTTGCTAGAGCAATAGGAAGACTAGATCAAAGAAATAACATGCTTTTTGGCGTGCTTGCAAACGGTTTGGGACTTTGGGATTTAAAACAAGTACATACGATTGAAAACTGGCTGCAAGAAAATGCGACACATATAGAAAATTGGTTACAAGCCGCTGCAGAAATAGATGCGTTAAGCTCCTTAGGTAATTATGCCTTTAATCATCCAGATTATACTTATCCTAAAATTATTGAAGGTGACTTTCAATTGAAAGTTGCTGACGCGCACCATCCGTTACTCGACCCTAGTAAATCTATAGGTAATGATATCTCTATAAAATCTGGAGAGTTTTTTATTATTACTGGAGCAAACATGGCTGGTAAAAGTACCTTTCTTAGAACTGTATCGATGAAGATCGTACTTTCTAATGCCGGTTTACCAGTTAGTGCGCAAAATGTAACATATAGTCCTATAAAACTCATCACAAGCATGAGAACTAGTGACTCATTAACAGATGATGAATCCTACTTCTTTAGTGAGTTGAAACGTCTTAAATACATTGTAGATAAAATAGAAACCGATCGGTATTTTATAGTTCTTGATGAAATTCTTAAAGGAACTAATAGCCAAGACAAAGCAAATGGCTCTCGTAAATTGATAGAAAAACTATCCAGAAAGCACGCCACAGGAATTATCGCCACTCACGACCTAAGCCTTACTGAGGTCACAAATGAATACGATACTATTTCTAACTATTTTTTTGATGCAGACATCACAAATGATGAGTTGACCTTTGATTATAAATTCAAAGATGGCATTGCGACTAATATGAATGCGAGTTTCTTATTAAGAAAAATGGGGATAGTAGATCAGTAGAATCTTTTCAATTCTGAGAATATAAATCTATAAGATTAACCGTGTGGTTTTAGTTTTATCTATTCCGCTTTCGCGAAAGCGAGAACATCATAATTCTAATCTTATCTCTTCAAAGCAAAATGTCCTCCGAAACTTTTAGGAACATTATTTTCAATGTACTCTACTTTAAACCAATAGTCAGAAGAAGGTAATGGCTGTCCATTATAAGTACCATCCCATCCGGCTCCACTAGGATTTATTTGTTTTAATAATTTTCCAAAACGGTCAAAGATGTAAATTATAGTGCTAGGATCGTTATTGACACCTATGATGTTCCAAGTATCATGAAAGCCATCATTATTAGGAGTGAAAAACAATGGATATCCTATTACATTTAAAGGTATTTCTACCATCGCGCAGCCTTCTGCATCTTGAATCACTATAATATGTGGTCCTGGAGTGACGTTATTAAAGTCGCCATTAAATTGCCATGGGCCGTCGTCCAACCTGAAGATGTACTGATCTGCTGGGCCTTCAGCAAATGCTTCTATTCTATGCCTTTCTTCAAAATATTTTGTGACAACTTCAGCACCAAAACGATCTGGTGGCCCTAGTTGTCTTACTTCAGTAGTTTGAGAATTTGAACATCCTGTAGCTGGATCAGTAACTGTAATAGTATACATTCCTACCTGAGTAGCCGTTAAATTTGCATTGGTCTCACCGTTAATAATGACGCCATCAAGTTCCCAAGTAAAATCTAGACTTGTTGAGTCAACACCAGTGTCCAATGTAGGTGGCGAATCTGCAACGGTTAAAACACTACCATCATTGTTTAAGCATAAATAATATAAATCAAAAAGCTGTGGTACTGCAATTTCATTAACCACGAGATCAAAAGTTGTAGTATCAAAACAGCCGGTACTATTTTCTAGTCTCACGTAAAGAGTTTGTGGAGTAGTGTTGTTTTCAAAACTGGTGGTGTTATTTATAGGATTCACATCACTGTCTGCATCTTGCTGTGAACTGTGGTAAGTAACGTTAATTCCAGTTTGTCCGTTTAAAATTGTAGCTTCATTGATTGTGAGATCAAAAACTTCTAAAAAGTCTCCAGTATTATTTTCGTCACAAACTGTAAGTGCAGGAGCTGTATTTGCAATAGGAGCATCTCTTACTTCAAGCTCAAGAGTTGTTGAATTAGTACAGCCCGTATTGTTATTTTCTATGATTACAAAGATCGTTTGCGGATTTGAAGTATTAGTAAATAAGCCATTGATCTCATTTGTTCTTGCCGTAGCATCAGCTTGTGAGGAATAGAAATATGTAGTCACATTAGTAGCGCCGCCAGTGATTTCATTTACTCTAGAGTTTAGGTCGAAGATTGTATTTCCATCTAAAACGTTATCATCACATAAGTCATAAACCATTGGATTATTTACGAGAGGAATCTCTTCAACGTTGAGGTCAAATACTGCTGAGGAGTTGAAACATCCAGTAATAATGTTTTCTAATCGTACATAAATACTTTGACTCCTACCTGGAGCGTTCTGATAAGCTGTAGGATTGCTAATAGGTGCAGTGCCTGTATTTGCATCTTCTTGTGAAAGGTGATAACTAATACTTACATCTGTAAAGTCTTGAGATCCTATTATTTGATTTTCCACTGAGGTAAGATCAAATGTCTCTATTCCATCTCCAGTATTGTTCTCATCACATAAGGTTAAGTCACTTGGGTTTTGTGCGATGTTAGGCTCAGCAAAAACTGATATATTGATACTAGTAGTGTCAAAACATCCAGTATCATTAGTTGCCACTACACGAGCAAATATAGTTTCTGGTGATGTAGTGTTTGTATAAGTCGTTCCTAAAGGATTGGTGTCCGTATTTGCATCATTTTGTGTAGCATAGTAGCTTACGGTTACGGTTCCAGGAGTATATCCTGGCGCGACTTGAGAATCAAAATCTGCTAAGGTAATTGCTGTTATTCCATCAGTATCATTATCACAAGCAACCACATCTTGTACTGGAGCAGCAAACACATCATCTACTATCAACTGGAAAGGATAGATAACCACGCAATCAAAAGTATTGTCTTGAACTCTCACATAAAGTGTTTGAGGATTGCTTAGACCTTGATAATTAGAGACCGTAGGAATCACGTTAGTTTGGTTTTGCGCATCTATTTCACTCTCATAAAAAGAAACATTATACTCAGTAGCATTTAAACCGGCTAACATAAAATTTTCAATAATAGTAAGGTCAAAAGAGCCAGGACCATTTGGATCGCAAGAAATTGCGTCTGGAGGACTAGCGCTTGGTAATTCAACAAACTCAAGATTGACAACCGTACTTGCAACACAACCAGTGGAAAAGGTGATGTCAACCGCATAAAAACCATTTTCAGTAACATCTAAAAGAGGACCAGTGGCTCCAGGTATTACAGTTCCTGAGTTTCCCACTATTATTGAGTCTGATCTTCTCCATGAATAAGTGAGAGTCGTACCTGGCAGCGTGGGCAATGTGGCATCTAACGTATAAACCTCTCCTGCGCACAAAGGATTACCTCTAGAAATAACTCTGCTACCACCTAGATCTACGCTTATATCAAAACTACCACCTTCTATAAAAACCGCAGAGTCGTACTCAGAATCACGCGCGTCTGCAATGACAAGTTTAATGTTGTAGCTTCTATTAGGTACCACTGCGCTAGAGGCAGTTAACACATCTGTCTGACCATTAAATTGGATAGGACTCGCAGCGGCCGACGATCCTAAATTTGGGGATCCAAATACATTAGCATCTAAGTTGTATTGACCAAAAAATGAGGGATTCATAGGTGAACAGGCAGCAGGTGGAGGATTGCGCACTGTTATTACTTGAACCGGTGTGCTACTGCCCGGAAGAGTAGCTAGATTTACTATATCACCGGTCACATTATCTGTTAAGATAAATGCAAAAGCATCTGCAAAAGAACATTCAAAAAAACCATTATATTCCTCACTAGCAAATAAATAGTCAAAAGAAATGAAATTACCTACTGGTGTAAAGTCAAATGAAATCCATGTAGCATCAACTGAATTTAAGGGAGAGCCAGCCGCTGCCATAATCATTTCTAAGTCTAGATCGTTGCCTGAGAGAATATTATCGCTGCTGTCTGCAAGGTCATTTGGTCCGTTTGCTCTCAGGGCGTTTCCTGTGGAAAGAATGATCCCATTTTCTATAGGAAATGTAGTTCCGTTACTTTCAAAATAAGCTATTCCATTTCTATCTGGTCCTACTCCGGTACTTGATAAAATGTTATTAATAGGTGTACATCCACCTTCAAACAAAACCCCATCAATAAGCTCTTCAACTGTAAACGTAGAATTGCTCGTGCTGATTTGTGATACACTTATTTGCGTAAATAAGAATGCCAAAATGATAAACAAGTATTTATTCATTACCATACTTTCCTTAAAAATAAGACTTGAATATGTTATGGTATGCAGATTATTCTTTAATTAACAATTATCTATAAGCTTAACGATTTATGAACTAGAGTAGAGTTTATGAAATAGGTCGTACATGACAATTCCTGCACATACAGATATGTTGAGACTATGTTTTGTGCCGTACTGTTCTAATTCAATGGTTTCTTTACAAGCGTTAACTACTTCTTGTTGCACTCCTTTTACTTCATTACCTAGGATTATGGCGACTTTTTGATTTTTGGCAGGGATAAAATTATGAAGAGATTTAGAGTTTTCAGCTTGTTCTATAGCACATGTTAAATAGCCTTCACTATTTAGGTTATGAACTAGTTCTAAGGTATCTTCTACATATTGCCATTCTATTGTTTCAGTAGCTCCTAGAGCAGTCTTTCTTATATCCTTATGTGGCGGTTGGGCAGTGATACCACACAAGTAAATTTTTTCTATTAAGTAGGCATCTGCACTTCTGAATACAGATCCTATGTTGTTTAAACTACGTACGTTATCCAGCACAATGACTAGTGGTGTTTTATCACTTTTTTTAAACTCATCGTTTGTGAGACGTGTTAATTCTTCATTGAGTAGTTTGCGCATGACTAGTAATTGATTTTAAAATTACTTATAAAATTGTTGTGTATTTCGCTTTCGCGAAAGCGAAACAAAAAAGGACAACTCTACAGCTGCCCTTTCCTTAAGTAAATAAAAGTAATATTATATTATAAATTAACTGCTGGACAGTTACAGCTCCATCTATCTTTTCTACATAAGAAGTCTATTCCTAAAGTAATCTGGTGGAAACCACCATTTGCAAAGCGAATATCACCAAATTGATAACTATAATTATAACCGAAAGTGAACTCGTTATATTTAATACCAAATAATGGAGAAAGAAGTGATAAATTTTGTTCTTGAACGCTATCGCCATCCAGATATTCAGCACCATCAAAACTCTGACGATAGGATAGTCCCATGTATAGAACGCTGTTATCGTTAAGGTCGTAATAAGCCTTTGCATTAACGTCCATAAATTGCTCTGCAGTGCGATCTGTACGTTGATAAAGTACTGATGGTTCAAACTGCCAGTCGCTGTTGCGCGGTGCAAATAAATAACCTAACGTTGCTACATAACGGCGCTGGTTAGTACTTTCAAATCCTTCTGAATAAATTTCACGATTTTGAAAAATAGCATTTTTTACTGTAAAGTGGGCATAAAACTCCTTGTAGAAATAAGACATTCCTATATCTACATTAAAGTAAGAATCACTTCTTAAAACACCAGTGATAATAGGGTCGAAGTCAGTCAGGTCAAAGTCAGATTCATCTAACCTGCTTTGTACCATACCTGCATTAATACCAAATGATAATCTATTTAAATCTTCATAACCACCGCCTACTTGAAGGTGGTAAGCATAACTAAGGTAGGCTCCAGTTTGAGAATGGTAACCGTTTTTATCATTAAATAAGATAGCACCTACACCACTATTTTCTCCTACTCCTGTGTTGAAACTTAACGTTTGCAAATTAGGTGCGTCTTCTTGATCAAACCATTGCTGTCTAACAGTACCTCTTACCTTTCCACAAGCTGCAGCTCCTGCCATTGATGGGTGAATCAAATAATAGTTATCTGTCAAGTAGTCTATATAAACTGGGACACCTTCTTGAGCAACGGCTAGCTGACTACTAAAAACAACAGCTAGTAAAATGAATAGTTTTTTCATGTTAAGTTTTATGTATCTTCTTAACGCACAAACCTAATGATTTGTTTTATTTGATTTATATCTTCTTTAAACCCTTTAAAACCTATGATAGTTTTGGAAAATCAAAGATTTTAAATAAATAAAACCTACTTTTTGTACGAAAGGTTTCAAATATATAAATTTTTGTTAGAGTAAATTAATTAATCCGAATTATGTTAGCTAGCAATTATAATTTAACAATCAAAAAAAGAAGAGAAAGCTGAGTAATCAATTTTTACTCAGTTCTGATTGTTATTATCAATACACTTAATAGGTGCAGTTCCTTATTTCTAGACTTATCTTTGCACCATTATTAAACGAAGTATGAAAAAGCACGAGATAACAATTATACCTACTAGTAACGAGGCGATTATAAAATTTGAAAGCAACCATTTTCTGGTTAAAAATCATAGTTATGAGTTCAAGAACATTGATGAGGCAAAGCCTTCACCTCTTGCGCAACAATTATTTTATCTGCCATTTGTAAAGACAGTTTACTTAGCTCAAAATTTTATTGCTATAGAGCGTTACGATATCGTTTCTTGGGACGATGTTAAGACTGAGGTTGCTGATCAAATTGCAACATATTTGAACAGTGGTGAAGAATTAGTAAAAACAGATGACACTAAAAAGAAAGTGCCAGTAACGGTTTATGCAGAGGCTACTCCTAATCCTAACGCAATGAAGTTTGTAGCTAATAAAAAGCTTACCGTGAATAGCAAGGAATTTAAAAGCATAAATGATACTGAAACAGATACATTACCTAGATCCTTATACAGCTTTCCATTCATTAAAGAAATTTATGTAGATGAAAACTACATTTCAATCCAGAAACACGATGTTGTCTCTTGGGATGAAGTGACCCATGAGGTACGTTCCTTTATACGAGAGGCTCTTGAAAACGGCGCTACGATAGGAGAAAGTAAGCTGGAGAGTGCTGCAATTGTTAAAGAGAAAGGGGAAACTGTTGATCTTCCTAAATTTGAAAATTTAGACGATGTTTCAAAAAAGATTGTAGAGATTCTTGACGAGTACATTAAACCAGCCGTAGCTAGTGATGGCGGTAATATTGTTTTTGAAGGTTATGAAGAAAGTAATGGTGAAGTACGTGTCATTTTACAAGGTGCATGCAGCGGCTGCCCATCTTCCACTATGACCTTGAGAAATGGAATAGAGACTATGCTTAAAGACATGATTCCAGGTAAAATAGATCGCGTTGTTGCTCTTAATGGCTAAAATCCGTATCTTTTAAGATTGATAATTCTAAATTTATAAGTTATGGCAGTTTTAAAAGTAATCGAGATATTAGCAAACAGTGAAAAAAGTTGGGAAGATGCGACAAACAATGCTGTAGAGCATGCCTCTAAGAGTGTTAAGAATATTAGATCTGTATATGTTAATGAGCAAAGTGCTCAAGTAAAAGATGGCAAGGTTTCTGAGTATAGAGTAAATGTGAAAATTACATTTGAGGTGAAATAAAGTTATTTCATTAGAGTAATTAATTCTTTAAATTCTTAATTATGAAAAATTTTATTCCAGCAATTCTTGTTTTGCTTGCATGTTTTACATTATCTGCCCAAGGTAATTTTTCCTTGTATAGAAATAATGGCAATAATTTAGAAACTAATTTTTATAAAAAATTATCTACTAACATTAAACTCGATCGTAGCAACTATGATGGCAGTCCATTTATGGATGATGAACTTCAGTTAGGCACAATAGTTTTGAATGGGAAAGATGAGCAGTCTTTCTTCATGCGTTATAATATCTTACATCAACGCATTGAATTTAGTGAGGTAAATGACGTAGAAACTTTAAAAATGCTACCTAAAGATGAGAAATTAATTGTGAGGCTTAATGGTAAACTCCTGCAGTACTTAAATTTACCTAATATGCCCGCTACTTATTATGAAATAGTAAAAGTTTTTGATGAGAATACTTTACTGCTTGTTAACCATGATAAAGATGTGGTGTTACCTCAACAAAAAAACTCATATGTAGCAGAAACTCAAAAAGCTCGAATTAAAAGCAGTAGCACCATCTATTTTACGAGTGATGAATTTTCTACAGAGTTAGATAACCATAAGAAAAGAAGTGTTAAGGCTTTTCCTAAATCAGATCAATCTATTCTCAAAGAGTACATTAAGGAGAATAAAATAAAATTCAAAGATGATTATAAGGGACTTATCGCTTTGGTAGGAAAGTACTTAGATTTAAAAAGTTAACCGGTTCTAAATTCTTTTAAATAAAAAGGTTCAAAGTAAGCGACGTCAACGATGTCGCTTTTTTTGTATTTTTTAATCGCAATATCACACATGGTTAAAGATGTAGGATTTGAGGTGATGTAGCTGTGTTTCTCCTCTTGGATTAGTTCTTTAAACTTATTTACACCAGTTCCTATAAATGTGATGGTCTCGCTTTCGCGAAAGCGGGAAAAACTACCTTCTTCTAGTACTACGGCAGTTGCTGGTAGTAATTGAGTTTCTTTATCAAAAACCGCTGCATACACTTCCATTCTTCGAGCATCTAGCATGGGAACGGTTAAATTATCTGTGATTGTATTTTGTTTGCTCAAAGATTCTAGCGTACTAATAGCAATCATAGGTATATCTAAAACAAAACAAAGACCTTTTACAGCCGCTACACCTATTCTCAATCCAGTATAAGAACCAGGACCTTCACTAACCGCAACTGCATCTAAATCTTTCTCTGAGAAATTATTGCGTGATAAAATTTCTTTAATGTAAATATGCAATCGTTCTCCGTGACTATATCCATCGCTATTATCTTCTAGTAAATCAAGACAATTCACAACACCTAATTTATTACGGTAACTGCCGCTTTCACTGGCTAGAGCTACAGAACAATTTGTAGAAGTCGTTTCTACACATAAAATTAAAGACATTATTTCTCTTCTTCGTTTATATCTTCTGAAGTATCTAACTCATCATCCTTTTCACTTTTAGAAGTCACTGCTTTCCCAGACTTCAAAGTTTTTGTAACTGTTCTATAAGGACCGGTAATGACTTTATCACCTTTTTCTAGGCCAGATGTTATTACGATGTTTTTATCATCTTGAATACCGGTGGAGACCACTCTCAATTTTGCCTTACCGTTTTCTTCTAGATACACGCATTCAAATTTTTCATCATTTGAGTTTGCGTTATTGCGAGCAGATCTACTTGTAGATTCTAAAGTATCGTTTTTAACTACTATTGCGCTTATAGGTATAGCTATGGCATCTTTTTTTTCTCTTGTAATGATGTCTACTGTTGCGGTCATACCAGGCTTAAAAGGACTGTAATTCTCGCTTTTTCCTTGAACTAGCTCCTTATAACTATCTGGTAAGATTCTAACTTTTACCTTAAAATTAGTTACTTGGTCTGCGCTTAGAGTACCAGTAGCTGTATTTGCAATTTCAGTTACTTCTCCTTCAAATTGTCTTTTTAAATAGGCGTCAACTTCAACGATAGCTTTATCACCTACTTCTATTTTAACGATGTCGTTTTCATTTACATCTACTTCTACTTCCATCTGTGACAAGTCTGCAACACGCAATAACTCAGTTCCTGCCATTTGCTGTGTACCTACCACTCGTTCACCTAGTTCAACTGCGAGTAAAGAAATAGTACCAGTCATAGGAGCAAAAATACTTGTACGACCTAAGTTGTCAGTTGCTTCATTAACTGTTGCGCCAGCGCTTTGTACTGAAAAATATGCCGATCTCTCTGCTGCTTTTGCTCTTTCATAAGCTGCGGTCGTAGTATCAAACTCTGCTCTAGAGATTACACCTTTTTCAAAAAGCTTTGCGGCTCTTTGATAATTTGCTTTTGCTTCTACTAGAGTAGCCTTTGCTTGTTCAAATCCAGCTTTAGTATTAGCAAGTCCGGCGCGAGATCTACTTACACTAGACTGAAGTAGATCGGGATTGATCTTTGCTAGAAGATCTCCTTTTTGTACAGCTTGTCCTTCTCTAATAGGAAGTTCTATAATTTCACCAGGAACCTCAGGCGATATACTAACTTCTACTTCAGGCTTAATTTTACCTGTAGCACTCACGGTTTCTGTCACATCTAGAGTTGTAACTTCCATTACCTCTACTGTGATTCCTTTTTCTCCTTGACCAGCAAACATTTTAAAGCCTATAAAGGCTAATACGGCTAGAACAGCAAGAATTACTATGATAAGTATAGCTTTTTTCATGGTATTAAAGTTTTAGGTCTTTAGGGTCAATACCAAAAAACAGCTCAAGAACTTTAAGTCTAAAAATGTAATCGTATTTGGCTTGATTTAAAGAAATCTTAGTATTGTCGTATCTTAATTTGCTCTGGCTAAAATCAAATGCGTTAGTAAGACCTACATTATATCTTTCCCTAGCATACTCATAAGCTAGTTCTTGTGACTCTAGAGATGTTTTTGCTGCTTCATATGA